>JALUPA010000331.1 GCA_027054335.1 Ardenticatenaceae bacterium | reverse complement strand
ACGCCACGCTTACTGTTGCCGTGGCTCCCCAAGGAAGCAACGTGTTCTCGACCGTTTACCAGGACGACAACTTTCAGCTTCAGGGAACGGACAACTATCTCCACCTGCAAAGCCATTGGGGAAGCGGGGTGCGGTTTAGCAATGTGGTATATGATCCATAGCACCTGGTCGGGGCAAGTGGGAGGTCCAGCGATGAGCACCACAAAACTGTTTGTAATGGTAGCCAGCAGTACCGCGCTGTTCATTGGCTTCTGGGGAATCCTTCGGGCGGATCTTCCCGGGCATTCGTACACCTTGGCCCTGGGGCCTGGGAACGAAGATGCGAAACAAGTCATCGAAAGCCACATTATAAAACATGGCCTGTTCGGCAGTGAGTTCCAGAAAGCCTACCAGGCTCTGGCTCCGGCGGAGATTTTGAACCGGGACTTTCGAGGAGCTGTTTTCCACTTGAGGCTAGGCATCGTGTGCAAGATCAAGTTCGACGGCTGCGATTTTACCGATGCCGACTTTGAAGAAAGCGCCTTCGCCGGATGCAGTTTTCGCGGAGCAATTCTCAGAAATACCAGGTATTTTCCCGCTAGCAGAGACTGCGATCTAACGGATGCCGACATCCAAGGGGCGGAACCGTTTTTCGGAGACAAAGAGCAAATTGCCAGCACTAAAAACTATAAACAAAAGGACCTCTCACACATCTCATTCCACGGCAATCTCTCGGGGTTGAGCTTCCGGGAATTCAAGCTTCGAGGGACGACTTTCCACGCGCGCATTGCAGGCTGCGACTTCACCGGAGCCGATATCCGCGGGTGCTCTTTCGTTGGGCCGTTTAACCCGGACTATTTCATCAAGCCCGTTACGCAGCACAAAATCCACGTGGTGATCACCCCCCAGCAGCTCTACTCCACGGCCAGTTACCGCAATCGCGACCTGTCCGGGGTGGGATTTTCCAGTTGCGATCTGCGGGGATTTGATTTCTCCGGGCAGTCCCTGGGATCGTTTGCCGGGTGCGACCTGCGCGAGGCCAGCTTCGAGGACGCCTGGTTCGCCGACGGCCCCTACTACGACGGCTACCGCAGCACCGGCTTCAGCAGGTGCATCCTGAGCAAGGAGCAGTTCTACAGCACCCGCAACTACAAGTTCAAAAAGTTTCCGTCCGGATTTCGGCTCATGTACATGGACCTTCGCGGTTGGGATTTTTCGGGGCTGAA
>JALUPA010000330.1 GCA_027054335.1 Ardenticatenaceae bacterium | reverse complement strand
GAATAAACCTAAACTCATTCCGCTCTAGATGTGATCTTTCAATAGGTTGTTCATTCGATCCTTGTTATGGAGATTGGAGTTACCAGACTTCAATTTTCCAAGGAGGGATCGAATGAACGTTCACAAGAATGCACGATTAACACCAAAAGGTCGAGAGTATCTGGTGGAACTGGTGAAGAGCGGGCTGAGCCTGAAAGCCGCCTCACGAGCTGTAGGGGTCAGCCCGCGGACGGCGGGGAAATGGCTTTGCCGCTTTAAGGAGGAGGGTATTGCAGGGCTTGCAGATCGTTCCTCCCGGCCAGGCAAGTTACGTTGTCCGACACCGCCCGATGTCGTTGAGCGCATCATCGAACTGAGACGCCAGCGCCTGACCGGCAAGCACATTGCCAGGCAAACCGGTGTATCGCCTGCCACCGTCAGCCGGGTGCTGAGGCGAGCCGGTCTTTCCCGGCTCAAGGACCTTGAACCACACGAGCCCGAACAGCGTTACGTGCATGACAGCCCGGGGGACATGATCCATCTGGATATCAAGAAACTCGGCAGATTTGAACGCCCCGGCCACCGGGTTACCGGCAGCCGCAAGGGCCAGTCGAACCCGCGAGGGCGCAAACAGGGCGGCTATGGCTGGGAGTATCTGCATGTGTGCATCGATGACCACTCGCGCATCGCCTTCACAGACATCTTTGCTGATGAGAAAAAGGAAAGTGCCATTGCCTTCCTTGAGGCCGCTGTGGCCTATTACAGACATCTTGGCGTCACTGTCACGCGCGTAATGACCGACAATGGGGCCTGTTACAAGTCAAAAGCTTTTGCAGCGGCATGTAAAAAACTCGGCCTCAAACATGTCCGAACCAGGCCCTACACACCGCGCACAAACGGCAAGGCTGAACGCTTCATCAAGACCGCCATCAACGAATGGGCTTATGCCCGGGCGTACCAGTCATCCGAGCAAAGAAAAGCGTTCCTGCCAAACTGGACACACAATTACAATTGGCATCGCCCCCATGGCGGTATAAAAGATCAAACGCCAATCTCAAAACTTAACTGGGATCGGAACAACCTATTGAGGTTCCACACCTAGAGCAGGTCTGATTTTAGCAGAATCGAATAGGGATTCCCAAATCATTTGATTTATGATTCAAACTACCTACTGGAGGAGGAGGCCAGTATGTATGGGACGAGCTTATAGTCTTGATCTTCGTGAACG
>JALUPA010000329.1 GCA_027054335.1 Ardenticatenaceae bacterium | reverse complement strand
GGCAAGCTTCATAACATCAATGGGATTACCCTTCATATCCCTGTATTGCACCATGAGTTTTATGTTATTTTCTTTGGCCGTCTCCTCCCCTTCCAGCGGCACCCCTGTCCTGATCAGGCGAACGAACAAGGGATTGTCGCCGTTGTTCTTCACTTCTATGTCGCTCGCCTTGTCGGGATCAATTAGCGTGACCTGGCTGATATATTTACCGCCATCGACACGGAAGCTGCTTCCCGCAACGTTAACCGACGCCTTCACGCCTTCGCCGACCGAATAGTTTTTGGCAAATTCCGCAATGGCCACCAGGCAGAAAGCCGTTGTCTGCGTGCTCATCCAGTAATTTTTGTTGCCCATTTTTTCGGCGATCTGCCTGATCACTTCAAAGGCGTCATTCTTTTTGCCGAGCCTGACAAGCGTTTCGAGAATGATGGCCTTGTCGCGCAATGCGGAACCATAAGTGGGCCCCGGCCTTGTGTATTCGGCCACTTCCGTCGTCAGTCCGGCGATGATCTCTTCCGCGGCCGTGTTCTGTCCCCTGACGGCATACGTCAATGCCAGCAGCCATTTGGCTGTTTTGTCATTGAAATCACGTCCCTTGAGCCTGTTCATGGCCCCTTTTGCGGGTTTGCCGCCCAAGGCAAGGCCGTAAAGCCTGTAAGCCTGTATCATATAATCCTTGTAAAGATCGGCCGACCAGTTGTTGGCCTGCTTTTTCTGATAGGCCAGCACTGCGGACAGCATCTCATCCGGCACATGGTAGCCCTTGCTTTTTGCCGTGACAAGGAAATGGCATGCATAGTTGGTGCCCCACAAATCCGGCTGGCTTTTGCCGGGCCAATAGGCAAACCCGCCGTCCGCAAGCTGGAAGGATTTCAGTTTGGCGATTGCGGCATTGATGTTTTGCTGTACGACACCGGCTTTTGCGTCGTCCAGGGTCGTGAGGTCGCCAAGGTACAATTGCGCGAAAGCGGACGAAGTGACCTGCTCAATGCATCCGTGCGGATATCTGATGAGATATTGAGTGCGCTGCTCGAGGTTGATGGGCGGCAGGCTCGACAGCTCCAGCATCCCATCATTGGTGGTTGGTAAACCGAGCGGCTTGTACGTCCAGCGCAGCGTTTTGCCGCCGTCAAGCAGGGTCTCCTCTGCCTGTACCATCTCAGGGTTGGCAGCCTTTATCTGCAATTCAACATCATAGGAAGCTTTAT
>JALUPA010000328.1 GCA_027054335.1 Ardenticatenaceae bacterium | reverse complement strand
GTCTTCCTGGACGACTTTGTAGTTGGTCAGGGGGAACTCGGTTTCTTCTGCGCCGTATAAAGCTCTGATGGTGCCGGTGCAGGTGACACGGCCGTTACCCGCATCCTCACAGCTCATCCCTTCAATACGGACATCCTGCACACTGTCAAACGTGCGTGATTCCCGCTCCAGAAACTGCTCCATGTCCGCGCACAGCAGGCCGCGAATGGTATCCGCATCCCCCTCTACCTTGGCCTGGAGATATTTCTCCACCGTCTGCGCCGGATCGCCGCCACCGGCATTACCACCACCGCAAGCGGCTAAAAATAGGACAAACAGAAATGAGAAAACTATCGCTTTTTTCATGGTTCCTCGCATTTTTTAGAGATTGGGAAATTAGAGATTGGAGATTGAAAGCCGTTTGCGGCAAATCTCCAATCTCCCAAATTATAACCGCTATTCCCCTGATTGCACTGTTTGCCGGACAGCGTGCAGCATCATCAGGCCGGTCAGGTCTTGCATCCCGTGGCCGCTCTGGAAAATGGCCGGATCGGTGAAATCGTTGCCGGGAAATTCCTTCATATGAATCAGGTCGTCAGCCAGGCCGCGCCCCGGCAGGGTTTCGGCCACAATGTCAAAATCCCACAAGGGTACTTGGAGTTCGTCAGCCAGGCGGCGCAGGATTTCGTTGTTGGTGTTATCCCCTTCAAAACGATCCGCTTTGGTCATTATGATGGGAACGACGCCGTTATCCAGGCTGTATTCGATAACCTGACGCACGTTATACTCGAAGCCGCTGGGTGCGCCGGCGTCATTGGAACCGAGACGGATGATGAGGAAGGCCGGGTTTTCCAGACGAAATTCGCAGGCCAGCAAATGTTCTTCCGGCTCGCACCAATCTTTGTTGGCCCACAAGGGGTCAAAGACAGACCAGGAATGAAGGCCATTCCGGGCAGCCACGCCGTAGCGCGCCCAATTGTTGGCGAAGTTGTCCACAGTGGGCTGCAAATAGCTGTATTCGCCCAATACCAGATCGTCCTGGCCGAAGCGGGCCAGCATGTGCGGGTTGAGTACGGTGCTGTCGCCCAGAATGGAGTAGGCGCGGGGATTGCGGCCCATTTGCTGCCCTTTGGCGAAAACCCGGCGCACGTTTTCCGGCACGTCCGGGGGCAGGATGATGAAGGCGTCAGCGGGCAAGCCGTTGATGGGGGGCGGCATCGGTGTGGGGG
>JALUPA010000327.1 GCA_027054335.1 Ardenticatenaceae bacterium | reverse complement strand
ATCGCCGCCTTGAGTTGGAAGACATTTGAATCCAGAGTGAGGCAAGATTTGACAGGCAGCCGATTGATGGTCAAAAAGTTGCATTTAGTTTACCATTTGGCGCCCACTTCTATTGGCGGATATGCTCACGATGCTTTGCAACGACTCATTCAGCAGCATATAGAGACCTTGCTACATCTGCAACAGCAATTGTCAACAATAGAAACGGCGTTGTTGGCTTGTTTTCACACCTTGCCTACTGCACCTTATTTGCTGTCTTTGGGTTTAGGTGAGATTACAACCGCGTTGATTGCGGCCGAACTGGGCGACTTGGGCCGGTTTAGACACCCCAAGCAATTGGTCAAATTGGCCGGCATCCAACCTACACCCAATCAATCAGGTTTCTATGAACGGGATGCAACACCCATGTCTCAAAAAGGAAGACCCCGTTTGCGTACCTACTTGTTCTTTGGCGTCATGCGTTTGGTGCGTTGGGATGTTGCTTTTAAGGCCAAAAAATTGGCGTTTGTCAACCGTTCACAAAATCCGCTCAAGCCAATTGAAGCAATTGGTGCCTTGATGAACAAGTTGTTGCATCTGCTTTGGGCCGTAAGCCGTAACGAAACGGCTTACTCGCCCGAGCGGTTCATGGCAGGCTAGACCACAACCTCTTATTGAGTAAACAGCATGGCAAATAACCGAGAACGTCGAGCGTAATCTTGGGGCAAACTTATTTGACCCCGTACCACAGCATGGTGACTCGGCTGCCAGCCGTACAGCGAATGTGATTTGTTGTGGCCTGGCGTATGCCTGCGACCACGTAGGGATTAGATTGCACGGTTGGTGAAGATAGCTGAGTCCGTTCTCACTTATGGGGACTTGCTGTTGTTGTCAACGCTCATAATTCAGAGCGTATAAGGCTGTTTTTCATCCCGTATGGGTTGAGTAGTCTTCGTGTTGCTTGTTAACGTACAGATTGATACTTGACTTATTTTCTATGATATGCTGCGGATTATTAAAACTGCGGCAGATAGTCGGCAAACTGCGTCAGGTAGTCGTCCAGGATGGCACGGGCGCGGTTTATATCGTTGATCATGGGATCGAGAAGGAGGGTTTGCAGGGCGAGTTGGCGGTCACCGGTTACGGCCGTATCTACCACCATCTCCACTAACGCCGCCTCCCGCCGCAGCAACTCCATAATGGGGAAGGGCAGCGAACCCATCCGCACCC
>JALUPA010000326.1 GCA_027054335.1 Ardenticatenaceae bacterium | reverse complement strand
CCCCAGGCCCTATTATACGAGTTATCCCGCCGAATTGTCACTCGCAGGGTTAAGCCAAGATGAACCAATGGCGCATATCAGCCCAAACGTGAAACTTTCCCGGCAATTTGACGTAAAATAGGGCGTGAAAATGTGGGGCTGATGCGTAATGCGTGATTTTCTTCACGTATCACGCATTACGCATCACGCAGCAAAGGAACTTTTATGAGCGACGAACAAATTGAAGTAGGCGAACCGATTGTCATCACCGATCCGGACAGCGACCGGTACCACACCTTTGGTTACATTAGCTGGTGGCAGCAGGAAGTGGTGCGCGGCGCCACCGTGCTGGTGGTGGGCGCGGGGGCGTTGGGGAATGAAGTTCTCAAAAATCTGGCGCTGATGGGCATTGGTAATTTGCTGATTGCCGATTTTGACACGATTGAAGACAGTAACCTCAGCCGCTCCGTCCTCTTCCGTGAGGGGGACCGGGGGGAGCGCAAGGTGGACGTGGCTGCCCGGCGCGTCAAGGAGTTGAACCCGGACGTGAAGGTGAAGGCGTGGCACGGCGACATCAATTTTGAGATGGGGCTGGGCGTCTTCCGCCACGTGGATGCCATTATTGGCTGCCTGGATAATCGGGAAGCGCGGCTGTCCATCAACCGGTTTGCTTATTCGGTAAACCGGCCCTGGGTGGACGGGGCGATTCAGGAGTTGATGGGGATTGTACGTCTCTTCTGGCCCTGGCAGGGGGCTTGCTATGAATGCACGCTGACAGACGCGGATTACCAAATCATCAATTTGCGCTACTCTTGCCCGCTGCTGGCGCGGGATAATATCTTGCAGGGCAAAGTGCCCACCACGCCGACCAGCGCCTCGATTGTAGCCGCGTTCCAGACGCAGGAAGCGTTGAAGCTGATTCACGGCATGGAGGTGGAACCGGGCAAGGCGCTGTTGATCAACGGGCTGACGAATGACGTGTACAAGACGGAGTATCCGGTGAAGGAGGGCTGTATGAGCCACTCGACGCTGGAACCGATTGTGGAACTGCCGCAGGTAACGGCCGTAACCACCACCCTGGCCGAACTGCTAACCATCGCCCAGGAAAAGCTGGGGCCGGAAGTGGTCATTGAGTTTGACGGGGAAATCATTACCCACATGACCTGCCCCGACTGCGGCGCCAGCGAACCCATCTTTAAGAAGATGGCCCGGCTGTATGAAAGTGAATACC
>JALUPA010000325.1 GCA_027054335.1 Ardenticatenaceae bacterium | reverse complement strand
TGAAAGAACATCTACAAACGCTCCTGGATAGCCGTGACGAGGGGTTGGCCGCTTACCAGCCGGAACTGAAAAATCTGCTTGGTGTGGCGGACGTGTTCGTAAAGAAGGATGTCTGGATTGTCGGCGGGGACGGCTGGGCGTATGACATTGGCTATGGCGGCCTGGATCACGTGCTGGCGTCCGGCCGGAATGTGAACGTGCTGGTAATGGATACGGAAGTGTATTCCAACACCGGCGGCCAGATGTCCAAAGCAACGCCGCGCGGGGCGGTTGCCAAGTTTGCCGCTGCCGGGAAGCCGCTGCCCAAGAAGGATTTGGGTATGATTGCCATCAGCTATGAAAATATCTACGTGGCCCGCGTCGCTTTTGGGGCGAAGGACGCCCAAACGGTGCGCGCTTTCCTGGAGGCGGAGGCGTATGACGGCCCGTCGCTGATTATTGCTTACAGTCATTGCATTGCTCACGGCTATGATTTGAAGTTTGGCTTGCAGCAGCAGCACGCGGCCGTAGATTCCGGCTACTGGCCGTTGTACCGCTATAACCCGGAGTTGATCAGCCAGGGCAAGAACCCGTTCCAACTGGACAGCCGCCCGCCAAAACTGCCGCTGGAAGAGTACATGTACCGGGAAGGCCGGTTTAATATCCTGCGGCAAAGCAACCCGACGGCCGCCGCCCGCCTCCTGGAATTGGCAAAGCATGACGTGGAAGGCCGGTGGGAGTTGATTGAGCAGTATGTGGCTGGGCAGAAGAAGTAATTGGGTGATTGAGTAACTGGGTAATTACTTAATTACTCTATGAGGAGAATCATCATGGATTTAAGCACAACCTATCTGGGTATGACGTTGAAAAACCCGTTGGTGCCTTCCTCTTCGCCGTTGACGGAGGATATTGGAAATTTGCGGGCAATGGAGGATTCCGGGGCGGCGGCTGTGGTGTTGTATTCATTGTTTGAGGAGCAGATTACGCATGAGAGCCACACGTTAAATGAACATCTCTTGCAGGGGACGGACAGTTTTGCTGAGGCGTTGAGCTATTTCCCGGACACGGGTAAGTTTATGCGCAGCCCGGAAGTGTATCTGGAACACATTCACAAGGCAAAGGAGGCGCTGGATATTCCGGTGATGGCCAGTTTGAATGGGGTGTCGGCCGGCTGGTGGATTGAGTACGCTAAGAACATTGAGCAGGCCGGCGCGGATGCCCTGGAGTTGAACATCTATTATCTGCCGACGGATTTGCATATGACGGGCGCTGAAGTGGAGGAGATGTATCTGGAGGCGCTGCGGGAGGTGAAAACGGCCGTATCCATCCCCGTGGCTATGAAACTCAGCCCTTACTTCAGCGCGATGGCTAATATGGCGCAGCGTCTCTCGGCGGAAGGGGCCAACGGGCTGGTTTTGTTCAATCGTTTTTACCAGCCGGACATTGACCTGGAAAATCTGGCAGTGGTACCGAATTTGCAGCTGAGTTCCTCAGTGGAGTTGCGATTGCCCTTGCGCTGGATGGCTATTTTGTACGGCCGTATTGCCGCCGACCTGGCCCTGACTACCGGCGTCCATACCGTGACTGACGTGCTGAAAGGGGTGGCGGCCGGAGCCAACGTGACCATGCTGGCGTCGGAACTGCTCAAGCACGGCATCAAGCGGTTGGAAATCCTGCGCAACGGCGTGGCAGCCTGGCTGGTCGAGCATGAGTACGAGTCGCTGGAGCAACTGCACGGCAGCATGAGCCAGATCAACGTGGCCGAACCGGCCGCCTTTGAACGGGCCAACTACATGCGCGTCCTCGACTCCTACGCGCCGGATTACCATCAGCGGTTTATGTCGTGAGAGAGATTGGAGATTAGAGGTTGGAATTTGGTAAATCCCCGGCGCAGTTGGCAGCCGGGGATTTTTTATGGGTGTTCGAATAGTTGCTCAGGCCGGTTTGCCGAATGCAGGTAGATTAAACGATCCTGAATTCCTGATCATCAAACCTGATTTGTCAGTTAAAGTGTGCGGGCGCATGTAGGGCGATTTACAAAATCGCCCCCTGGATGATTTATAAAATCGCCCTGCATAATTCAGGGAGCAGAAATGATGCGTTTAATTCGACTGGCAATCTTTTCCCTCTTGAC
This sequence comes from Ardenticatenaceae bacterium, assembly GCA_027054335.1. Taxonomy (GTDB): domain Bacteria; phylum Chloroflexota; class Anaerolineae; order Promineifilales; family Promineifilaceae; genus JAJRTP01. Next base: position 2,281 of record JALUPA010000325.1, on the reverse strand, counting down.
GATCATGGTAGCGGCCTGCGCTTCTTCACCAGGCGAAACTGCTCAATTGGTGGCAGTTACGGCCGTACCCCCTTCACCCACCAGCACCCCGCAACCCGCGCCAACTGTTACGCTTACGGCCGTTCCCCAACCATCCCTTGAGCCATTGATAAGTACAACGGTAGACGGGGCCGTCACAGACCCATCGCCGCCTCTCCAATTGACCGACTACCCGCCAAGCGACGCGCCCTACCTCATCGAAAAAGACGAATTCTCTTTCTGGTTGGTAAACACGCTGGCCGGCCAACTCCTCGCTTTTCCCGCAGAAGCGCCGGGCGGCGGCGCAAATTGCCTGTTGGCCTGGGATGAAACGGCGCAGCGCTTTACCGACCCGTGTTCCAGCAACAAGTGGGAATTGCACGGCCGTCTCGACACCATAAGATTTGCCGCCCCGCCAGACAGCCGCGATCTGAGCCAATACCCCGTCGCTATAATGGATGGCGCGATATTTGTCCAGTTTCATGCCTTGACCGCCGGGGAACCCCTCAACGCGCCGCCGCCAATTTCGGATGCCCAATACGGCGTGACCATGACCGTCCGTGCTTCCGATTTTGCTCCTTCGGGCACAGCTATTGACGTGATGACGCAGGTTGATCCTGTCTGGGCTTTGGACCCCAACGCTTTCCCGCCGCAGCAAGCCTTGATTTACCCCGCGTTCCCCGACTCGCTTATTGACGATCATGGCCGCGCCACACTCTCTTTGGGCAGAGAGGGCGGCTTAATGACGGCCGATCAGTACAGCGGCGGGGTGCAGCAAATCAGCCGTAGTTTGTGGGAGGCTGTTCCCGCCGATGCGATGGCCGTAACCGCCACCTTAACTGTCAATCTGGACACCCTCTACCGGGAGGTGACGCTGCCGCTGGACTGGAACGGCCGTCAACCCGGCACGGTCTGGACTGAAGAAATCCCCCTGGAGATCGGCTACGCGGGGGCGCGGATTACGCAGGTAGAATGGCTGGAAACAACGGACGACGGCCGGGCCACGCTGCGCCTGACAGTGGTGGACGACAGCCCGGAAGACATCCGCCTCTTCTGCCTGCACCTAGCCGTGACCGACCCCTGGCGGCGTTCCTGCGCCAACTTCGACGGCGAATTGACCTACACCGTGTCTGTGCCGCCGGATGAGCCGGTTGTGTTACAGTTGCGCGCCAGCCTGGAATTCCTCACCCCCTTTCAACTGCATGTGCCTGTGCCCCCAAACTGACAATCTGTTTCTTTCCCCATCTATTGTAATCCCATCCCCCATAGATTTATTGCCATAGGACGTTCAGAGGACGTTTGTATGCTACCGTGTGTTTGGCAGCCAATTGATTCCGCAACACTCGCTGTATTGTTAGCCTCACGTTGGGTTGCATTTGTATGGGAAACAAGCACAGAACCTTCATTGTCGTCTTCTTATTACTGGTAACGGCCGTTATCTTTCAGATTGTCGCAGTCAGTAACGGCCGTGCCGCTGCCCCCCACCTCATTTTCCTCCCCCTGATCCGCCGCCCTCTACCCGCCGGTACGCACTATATAAACACCCGCATGATTGGTGGACTGGGCGAACTGTATGACCGGCGCACGGGCGCCCGCTTCACACCCCGCGGCAGCAACTACTTGCAGCTTGCATCGGAAGGAACTTCTCGCGTTGACACGCTTTTTGTTCCCGGCCGCTATGACGCCGTCCGGGTAGAAAACGAACTGGCCCAAATGGAAAGCCTCGGCTTCAACGTCGTCCGCGTCTTCACCGATAATTGCCGCCTGGACTGCATCGGCGATCCGGCCGGCGGTCTGCGCGCCGCCTACTTGGCCAACATGGCCGACTTCCTGCGGCGGGCCAAAGCCCACAACATCTTTGTCCTCCTCACCGGCAACGATCTACCCCTCAATGGCGGCTACGCTGACACTTTGCCCTGCTGCGCCACATTCGACGGCTATCGCAATGCCTACTTCCTTTCTGCCGCGGGCGTGACTGCCTGGCAAAATTTCTGGCAGGACGTGATTGGCGGTTTGCAAGCGCAAGACGCCCCGCTGGAAATCATCCTTGCTTACCAGATTGTCAACGAGCAGTTCACCTGGCGCGACCGACCGCCCCTTTCCCTTTCATCCGGGTCGGTCACTGCGGCTAACGGCCGTACCTACGACATGTCCGATACGGCCGCCAAACGCCGCCTGGTAGAAGACAATGTCATCTACTTTGCCGATTCTGTGCGTGACACTATTTTGGCTGCCGATCCCACCGCCCTGGTCACCATGGGCT
>JALUPA010000324.1 GCA_027054335.1 Ardenticatenaceae bacterium | reverse complement strand
GCGCTGTTATCAGGCGACTACCATCCTCAAGCGGTGCTGCGTGTAGAGATACCCAAGCCCGGGGGGAAAGGAAAGCGGAAGTTAGGCATTCCTACTGTAGTCGATCGTCTGATTCAACAGGCGCTTTATCAGGTGCTCGCCCCGGTGTTTGAGCCGGGATTTTCCAGACACAGCTACGGGTTTATCAAGGGTCGGAGTGCCCATCAGGCAGTATTGGCAGCCAGGGATTACATTGGTTCCGGTCGCCGTTGGGTAGTAGACCTGGATTTGGAGAAGTTTTTCGACCGGGTCAACCATGATGTGCTGATGAGTCGGATAGCGCGTAAAGTGAAGGATAAGCGAGTGTTGGTCTTGATTCGCCGATTTCTGCAAGCCGGAGTCATGGTTGGCGGAATCGTCTCACCGACTCTGGAAGGAACGCCGCAGGGAGGGCCGTTGTCGCCCTTACTGTCGAATATCCTTTTGGATGAGTTGGATAAGGAACTGGAACGACGGGGTCACAAGTTCTGCCGGTATGCGGATGATTGTAATATCTATGTTCATTCGCAGCGAGCCGGGGAACGGGTGATGGCCTCGATCACCCGGTTTCTGGAGAAGCGGTTAAGACTGCGAGTAAACCGCGAGAAAAGCGCGGTGGCGCGTCCCTGGAGGCGTCAATTTCTGGGCTACACAGTTACCTGGCACAAGAAACCGCGACTGAAGGTTTCGGCCCGGTCTGAGGCCCGGATAAAGATGAAACTGAAACAGTTGTTTCGTCAGGGGCGGGGTCGCAACCTGAAGAAATTCATTGAGGAACTCAAGCCGGTGCTTCTGGGCTGGATAAACTACTTCCGGCTATCCGAGGTAAAACGTGTATTTGAGGAACTTGATGGATGGATACGGCGGCGACTGCGAACCATTGTTTGGCGTCAATGGAAGCGTCCCTTTACTCGCGCCAAGAACCTGATGAAGCGAGGTCTTCCGGAGCAACAAGCATGGCAGTCTGCCACGAATGGCAGAGGCCCGTGGTGGAATGCCGGTGCATCACATATGAACCGGGCATTCCCGAAACGATTCTTTGACCAGCTTGGTCTGGTCTCATTGCTGGAGAAATCACTCGAATTTCAACGTAGTTTGTGAACCGCCGTATACGGAACCGTACGTACGGTGGTGTGAGAGGACGGAGGGCGCAAGCCCTCCTCCTACTCGATACCCTATTATGGAACCATACTTC
>JALUPA010000323.1 GCA_027054335.1 Ardenticatenaceae bacterium | reverse complement strand
TAAATAACTTTCCACCTTCTGGGACTGAAACTAATTTATAAACGGTGTCTTGATTTAAGGTGTTGGCAATTTTTGCTATACCCGGAGTGTAACGTAATTTACTTAATACAGCGTTGCGATTTGTAGAAAAATTTTTTGAATGAAAATCCGTATTTTTAGCGGGCAAATCAACGTCAGGGGATTTATACGGAATAATTACTTTGGTCATTTTTTCACCATCAATTTTTGGAGTTATCAAAGGGACTGACGGCCAAGCTTGCCTATATTACTATAAAGTACGGCAAAATAACAGTCAGAGAAACAGGCCACCTTACTTTTAATGCCGTATCCGTTTCGCCCGCTGGCGGAAGAAGTTGGTCAGCGGGACGGTGTAATCCTCGTGGGTGTTGATGGGGATGTGGTCTACGCCGGCCCGGCGCAGGGTGCCGCGGGTGGCGTCGCGCTGGCGGGCGAGGCGCTGTTGGAAGGCGTGGCGCCATTGTTTGTCGCCGGTGTCTACCCAGGCGATGGCCCCCGTTTCCGGGTCTTCCAGGGCGATGAGGCCGACGTCAGCCAGGCCGCTTTCCAGCGGGTCGCTCAGGTCTACGGCGATGACGTCGTGCCGCTTGTTGGTCATGTCCAGTTCCGCGCGGTACGTCCGGGGGTCGGCGATAAAGTCGCTGACCAGAAAGAGGATGCTGCGCCGCTTGAGAATCTGGTTGACGGTGTCCAGCGCCAGTTTGATGTCTGTGCCCTTCCCTTTGGGCGCAAAGGCGAGCAGTTCCCGCACCAGGCGCAGGACGTGTTTGCGTCCCTTGCGCGGCGGGATGAACAGTTCGATCCGGTCGGTGAAGATGAGCAGGCCCACTTTGTCGTTGTTGGTGGTGGCGGCGAAGGAGAGTACGGCCGTAATCTCTGCCGCCACTTCCCGCTTAAACCGGTTCACCGAGCCAAAATCTTCCGACGCGCTCATGTCCACTACCAGCATCACCGTCAATTCCCGCTCTTCCACGTACTGTTTGACGTAAGGCGCGCCGGTGCGGGCCGTCACATTCCAGTCAATCGTGCGGATTTCGTCACCGGGTTGGTACGGCCGTACCTCGTCAAACGCCATCCCCCGCCCCTTAAACACAGAATGGTACTCCCCGGCAAACGAATCATTCACCATCCGCCGCGTCCGCAGTTCAATGCGACGGATTTTGTTCATTAATTCGGCAGTTAACATGTTAGTTTTCAG
>JALUPA010000322.1 GCA_027054335.1 Ardenticatenaceae bacterium | reverse complement strand
CCCGGATTGAGCCATTACGTCCGGGATACGGAAGCCGCCGCCAATTTCCACCAACTGCCCCCGGCTGATGATCACTTCCTGCCCCGGGCACAACGCCGTGAGCATGAGCAAGACGGAGGAGGCGTTGTTGTTCACCACCAGCGCCGCTTCCGCACCGGTGAGGCGACACAGCAACTGTTCGGCATGAACGGCGCGGGAACCGCGTTTACCGGTCGCCACGTCATATTCCAGCGTGGCATACCCTTGCCCCACCGCCTGCATCGCCGCCAACGCCGCCTGACTGAGCGGGGCGCGTCCCAAATTGGTGTGGATGATGACGCCGGTACCGTTGATGACGGGGTAGAGGGTGGGGGCCAGAAAGTCAGTGAGCCAGGTTACGGCCGTCGCCACCACCACCTCATCCGTTGCTGCCTCCTGCAAGTTGCCCGACAAAATGGCGGCGCGGGTCTGTTCCAGGCTGTGGCGCAACGCTTCTACCGTCAGGTTACGGCCGTACTCCTCCAGCAGGGGGGATACGGCCGTGCTTTGCAGCAGCTTGTCCACCCCTGGCAAACTTCTCAACAACTCTTGCGCTTGTTCGGGCAATGTTAAGCGTTCTCCAACATCTTGGCATCCAGCAAATCTTGCGGCCGTCCTGCCGCGCGTTTTGCCGTAATCAAATCTTCTTTGGATATAAACGGTACGGGCAGCCCGTCAAAATCAACCGTAACCCTGTTTGCCCACGCTTTTTCAAATTCTATGCCGGGAATACCCATGAGAATATCCACGCGCACAGGCGGGACGCCCATCTGGTAGAAATAACCTTCCTCGGCAAAATCTTGTTCGCTCATCCCTGCCAAAGGCGCGCCAAAATCGCGTAAGGCTTTGTATACGGCCGTTGCATTAGAAATGTCGGCGCTAATCCACAGATCGAGGTCTTTTGTATAACGAGGCTCGGCATACTGGATAAAGGCATACCCGCCAACAACCATGTATTTAACGTTGTTGTCGTTGAAAAGTCTCAACAGATCGGTGAAGTCTGAGTTGACGAACATCGCGGCCTTTGACTTTATTAGCGTGAACAATCAACTCCCAGGCTGCCGCGAACCGGGCTTGTGGGAGTTGTGTTTGCCAGAATTCCAAATCAAAAGAGCGATCAAGGTCTTCTATTTTTCCTCGCCGCTCCATAAATCCTGTTCTCATAACGTTCAAATTATAGCATACTTGATGAGATTGTTTGTTTTCCCGGATTGGCGGCCGCCAGTCAAAAACCTGCGGCCCTTCCTGCTGTGGTCCTAAGAAGTGCCTTCCACCGAAGCGGCGCGGCTGCGGAGTTGCAGCATGATCTCAAATAGAATGAGAACGCCGGCCACCAGCAAAGCCACCGCCAGCCCCAACGCCCGGTTCATTTGCAGCCATACGAGGAAAGCCACCCAGAATCCCGCGCCCACCGCCTGCCGGAAAACCACCCAAAAATTGGGATTACCCCGCTGTTTGTCCAACCGTTTGTTCAGCAGCCAGGCCAGCGGCAAAGCCAGCCCCGTTACCGCCATCAGGACAGCGGCCAGAAATGCCAGCAGGATTTGCATATCGGCCGCTTCCAATAATAAAGGCGCGTCTGCCTGCCCGATGACAGAACCGCGCACCAAATCCAGGCGGTTGACGTCAAACGGCCAGAAATTGTTGACAATGTAGCTCATCGCCAACAGCCCCAGCGCCAAAAGCGCCGCGCCAATCAGCAATGAGGGTAAAATGCCCAATCGTTCCAGCGATTTCATAAGCGTATTATAACACGCATCACGTATCACGGATCACAATCCGCTTGCCTTGTTTTGCATTAGAACATATGATTCAGGGTGATGGTTGAATCTAGGTTAGACAATTTTACCCATTTACAGGTGCATTCCCATTATACCTTGCTGGGCGGCACAGCCGCCATCCCGGATTTGGCGGCGCGGGCAGCCGGGCAGGGGATGAACGCGCTGGCTCTGACAGACACGGCCGTACTCTACGGCGCAGTCCAATTCACTCAGGCGTGCCAACAAAGAGGCATCCAACCCATCATCGGATTAACTGTGCCTTTGGCGGCGGAAGGGTTTGTGGTGGATACGGCCGTACCCGGCCAAATCGTTCTCCTCGCCACGAACCCCGCCGGCTACCGCGCCCTCAACCGCATCTCCTCCGCCATCCAGACCGACCCGGCGCAAAACTACCGGCAGCGCGGCATCCCCTGGGAGCTGCTGCGGCAAAACCGGGGCGGCCTGATGGCCCTGGATGGTGGGCGGCGGGGCTGGCTGGCCCGCTTGCTGTGCCGCGGGGATGAGAAAACGGCCGTCCAATACGCCGCGCGTCTGGCCGGACTGTTTGATGAAAATGGCTATCTGGCTTTGGAAATTCACCGCGGAGGCGCGGAGGACGCAGAGGTTTTCTCTCCAGAGATTTCCTCCGCGCCCTCCGCATCTCCGCAGTTAAATGATATAACAATCGCCCAACAAACCATCGCTATTGGTCAGCGTTTTGGTTTGGCGGCTGTGGCTGTGCAGCCCGTTTACTGTCTGGAGCCGGTAGACGCGCCCAAACTGCGCCTGCTGGCGGCCATTGACCGCAACTGCCGCCTGGAAGATGTGCCGGATTCTGCCTTGCCGGATGAGGGAGATACGGCCGTCACCCTCCACTGGCAATCCCCCGACCAGATCGCTGCCGCATTCCGCCAATTCCCCGACGCAGTGGCGCGGGTAGGGGAGATTGTGGCCTGCTGCGGCGACGTTTTGCCGGACGGCCGTCCCATCTGGCCTGCTCTCGATTTGCCGCCGGAACAAACCCCGGCCCAGGCATTGGCCGCGCAAGCCGAGGAAGGGCTGGCGGCCCGTTACGGCGACGCGCCCCACCCGGCCATTCGCCAACGGCTGGCGCATGAACTGGCGTTGATCAATCAGTTTGGCTTTGCCCCGCTCTTCTTACTGGTGGCCGACATTACCCGCTTTGCCCGCGCCAGCGGCGTGCCCGTCAATACGCGGGGCAGCGTGGCCAACTCGCTTGTGGCCTATTACGTGGGCATCACCACCGTAGACCCCATCGCACACGATTTGCTCTTTGAGCGCTTCCTCAATCCGGCCCGCGCCAGCCTGCCGGACATTGATCTGGACTTTTGCAGCCGCCGCCGGGACGAGGTTTTGCACTACGTGCGCCAGAAATACGGGGCGGAGCGGGTGGCTCTGGTTTCCGCCATGAGTACGATGCGCCTCAAATCGGCCATGCGGGAGACGGCCAAAGCGTATGGCCTGGACGAAGCGGCAATTAGACGGCTGGCCTCCCTCATCCCCCGCCGCTGGCATCCCGACCCGCGCCGCCGCCAGACGTTTGAGCTGGAGGAGGCGTTGGCCCAATTGGACGACGCGCGGGAACGGGAGGCGCTGCGAGCGGCCGTAGGCATTGCCGGGCAGCCGCACCACCTTACCGTCCATCCCGGCGGTATCGTTATCACCCCTGGCCCGCTGACCGACGTCGTGCCTCTGCAAATAACGCCCAAAGGCTTTACCGTCACCCAGTACGACCACCGGGACGTGGAGGCGATTGGCCTGCCCAAGATTGATTTGCTGGGTATCCGCGCCCTCACCGTCCTGGCAGACGCGGCCGATTTGATCCGGCAGCGGCGTGACCCCGATTTTGACCTGGAAGCCATCCCCCCGAACGACGCGGCAACGGCCGTCATCCTCCAATCCGGCCAGACTATTGGCGTGTTCCAGTGCGAATCCACCGGGGCGCAGCGCACCTTGCGCCAACTGCGGGCCAAGAATGTGGCCGATTTAGCCATCGCCAACGCCTTTTTCAAACCCGGCCCGGCGTTAGGCGGTATGGCCCAGGCGTTTGTGCGCCGCTACCGGGGGGAGGAATCTGTTACATTTCTTCATCCGCTGCTGGAGCCGATTTTGGGGCGGACGAAGGGGGTGTTGATTTTTCAAGAGCAGGTTTTGCGTATAGCCACCGAGATAGCCGGGCTGAACTGGACGGAAGCGAACGCCATCCGGCGGGGGATGAGCAAGTTCCAGAAGGGGGATTTGCTGGCTTTGCGACAGCGGTTTGTGGCCGGGTGTCAGGAGAAAGCGGGGTTGACGGCCGTCCAGGCGGAGCAGCTTTGGGGGCAGGTGGCGCCGTTTGCCGGATACGGCTTTAACCAGGGCCACGCGACGGCGTATGCGGCCGTTTCTTACCGCTCGGCCTGGTTGAAGGCGCATTATCCCGCTGAGTTTTTCTGCGCCCGGCTGGCGGATCACGGCGGTTTCCATCACCCGGCCATTTACGTGGCGGAGGCGCAAAGGCTGGGCATTACCGTCCGTCCGCCGCACGTGAATTTCAGCGGGTATGTATTTACTTTGGAGATTGGAGATCGGAGATTGGCGCTTGACGGCGAATCTCTAATCTCCAATTTCCAATCTCCCATTCTTTACATGGGACTGGGCCAAATCCGAGATTTGCGCCATTCGGCCGTTGCGGCCATTGTGGCGGAACGGCCGTACACCAGTCTACGCGATCTGCTGCAACGGGTGTCGCTGCAAAAGAAGGAGATTACCCACCTGATCCAGTGCGGCGCGCTGGACGGGCTGGGGGAAAGCCGGGCGGCGCTGCTGGCGGAGGCGGTGGAGATTGAGCGGGCCGGCAGCGCGGGGCAGTTGGCCTTTGGCTTTGTGGGTGGGGATACGGCCGTATCTCCTGAATCCCTCAGCCAACGATTGGAATGGGAGAGCTGTATCCTGGGTTGGCCGGTTAGCGCCAATCCGGTGGCGGCGGTGCGTGACGAAACGGCCCACGACATGCTGCTGCGGGACGTCCCGGTGACACGCGGCCAGTCCATTACCATTGCCGGGACGCGCTTGCCCGGCTGGACGGGCGGCCCCGGCTTCTTTTTTGGCGACGGCGACAGTTTTCTCATTGTCCAGCCGGGGCGGAATTTTAAGGAGAAGCTGGTTCCGTGGGAAGTGGTGAGGTTGTACGGCCGTTGGCGGGAGGATGAATGGGGCGGGGGGTGGTTTGAAATGGAACGAGTTGGTATCATTGCCGCAGATGATGGCAGAGAAAACGACCCCCACGACGTACCCTAACGCGCAGACGATCCGGCGGGAACGGCTGGCTAATGGCCTGACGCTGCTGGTGTATGAACGGTTTGCTTCCCCTTCGCTGGTGATTGACGGATTGGTGCGGGCGGGCGCGTTGGGGGAAACTCGGCCGACGGCGGGGTTGGCTCATTTTACGGCCGTATCCCTCATGCGGGGCACGGAAAACCACACTTTTGAGCAGATTTACGAAGCGTTGGAATCGGCCGGGGCGTCGTTGAACTTCAGCGGCGCGTACCACACCACCGGCTTTTCGGCGCAGGGGTTGGTGGAGGATGCCGATTTACTGCTGGAACTGCTGGCTGAAGCGCTGCGCCAGCCCGTCTTCCCGGAAGCAGAGGTGGAGAAGGTGCGCGGCCAATTATTGACCGGCATTGCCATGCGGGAAAATGACCCGCAGCAGATGGCCGGCCTGGCTTTTGACGAGTTGATTTACGGGGATCACCCTTACGGCCGTTCCGATTTGGGTTACGTGGACAGTTTGCCGGGTCTCACGGTGAATGATTTGCGCCAGTTTCACCGCCGTTACTACGGCCCGCAGGAGATGATTATGACTGTTGTGGGAGCGATGAAGGTGGAGGAAGTGGTGGAGAAGGTAACGGCCGTCCTCGGCGACTGGCGCAATCCCCGCCAGGAAAAACTGCCTGACGCGCCGGACGCCCCCCGCCCGGACAGCCTCAAGCGGGTTCACGTGCCCATGCCGGACAAACAACAAAGTAACATCTGCCTGGGATTGCCGGGACCGCGCCGCACCGCGCCGGATTATCTGGATGCCAGCCTGATGAACACTATCCTGGGCGTCTTTGGCATGATGGGGCGTATCGGGCAGAAGGTGCGCGAGGAGAAAAACCTGGCTTATGACGCTTACAGCGTGCTGCAAGGCGGGCTGGGGCCGGCCCCCTGGTATGCCGCTGCCGGTGTGGCTCCGCCCAACGTGGAACCGGCTATCGCCGCCATTTTGGCAGAGATTGCCTGCCTCCAGAATGAGCTTGTCCCCGCCGCAGAACTGGCGGACAATCAAGCATACCGTACCGGCTCCTTGCCCATGAGTCTGGAGATGAACAGTGGCTTGGCCAATGTGATTACGGATATGGAATTGTACGACCTGGGGCTGGATTATTTACTGCAATATCCTGGCCTCATCCGGGAAATCACCCCGGAACGTATCCGGGCGGCAGCGCAGAAGTATTTGAGTACGGAGCAGTTAGGCATTGCCGTGGCCGGGCCGGCGTTGGATGACAAGGTGACAGGGTGAAAAGGTGAGGTTCGTCTCACGTTTTCACGCATCAGATAACTATGTTGGCAGTTGGTGTTGATATAATAGAAGTAGAACGAGTGGAACGCGCTTTGGCCCGGTACGGGGAGCGGTTTGCCCGGCGGATTTATACGGAGCAGGAGTGGGCTTATTGTAACGGCCGTATGACCAGTCTGGCCGGCCGTTTTGCTATCAAGGAAGCGGTGGGCAAGGCGTTGGGTACCGGGTTGGGTGCGGTTCGCTGGCGGGACATTGAAGTGGTGAACGACGAGCAGAAAAAACCCAATTTAGTGTTACACGGCCAGGCTAAAAAACTGGCGGCTGAATTGGGGCTGACGCAATGGTCAATCAGTTTGTCGCATACGGAAACGCAGGCCATTGGTTTTGTCGTAGCTATGGGAGGTTAATATGTCTGAATGGACGGCGGAAGACGGTTCGGTAATTTATTATGAAATTTATGGCGGCCGAAAATCGGAAAAGCCGGTTTTGCTGCTGCTGCCCGGTATGTTGGGCGCGATCAGCAATCAATGGCGCCAGTTTATCAAGCCATTATCGGGAAACTACCGGGTGGTGCTGATGGATTTTAGGGGACACGGCCGTTCCCAAAACAAAGCCAACCTGCTCTCCACCGAACTGTTGCTGCAGGATATTAACGGCCTGCTCGATTACTTGCAGGTGGAGATGCTGCATCTGGCCGGATACAGTACCGGCGGCTATCTGGGGTTGTTGCTGGCCCTCAATCAGCCGCGCCGGGTGATGACCTTGCTGATGCACGCCACCAAGTTTTATTGGACGCCGGACGCCGTGGCTAAAATCCACCAGCAGCTAGACCCCGATATGCTGGCGGAGAAAGTGCCGGCCTATGCGGATCAACTGGTGCAGGAACACGGAGCGCGGCAGTGGCGGGTACTCGTGCGCCAGTCGGCCGATCTGGTCAGCGAAATTTTTGACAAGGGCGTTTCCGAGCGCGTGTTGAGTTCCGTCCACAATCCGGTTCTGGTCAGCGTGGGGGATCGGGATGAGCTGGTTCCCGTGATGGAAGCGCAGCGCCTCAGCCGCCAATTTGAGAAGGGGGAACTGCTGGTACTGCCCGGTGTGCGCCATCCCCTGCAAACGGTACCACAAATCCCGCTACTGCCCATGATGGAGGCCTTCCACCAGTAACTTTCTGCAAAAAACCGCAGAGAATGCGGAGCGCCCCAAGGATTATTGGAGAAAATCCAGACAGTCCGCGCAATCCGCGGCTCTTGAGAAAAATGACACGACGACTTTTGGCCGTATTGGCCCATCCCGATGACGAATCTTTTGGCCCTGGCGGGACATTTGCCCGCTATGCCCGTGAAGGCGTAGACGTACACATTGCCATTGCCACGGATGGCGTGGCTGGTTCGGCCGTGCCGGGATTTGAGGGCAGTCAGGCGGAGTTGGTGGCGGTGCGGGCGCAGGAGTTGGCTACGGCCGTAAGCATCCTGGGCGCTACCCTGCACACGCTCAACTACCGGGATTCCGGCTACGTGAATGACCCGGCCAACGATCACCCGGACGCCTTTATCAATGGTGATATGGCGGAGCAGACGAGCCGGGTGGTGCAATTGATTCGGGAAATACGGCCGCACGTCGTCATCACCCACGACGAGACCGGCGGTTACTACCATCCGGATCATATCCACTGCCACAAAATCACCACGGCCGCTTTCTATGCGGCCGGCGACCCGGCGCAATACCCGGAAATCGGCCCCGCGCCCTGGCAGCCGCAAAAACTTTACTACACTGCCTTTTCCAACCGGATGGTCAAATTTTACATTATGATGATACGCTTGCGGCGGCAAGACCCCACCAAATTGGGCCGCAACCAGGATATTGACCTGACCAAATTGGGCGTAGACCCGTCCCAAATCGGCGCGGTCATTGATTACCGGCCTTACTGGGACGTAAGGCGGGCAGCCAGCGCGGCCCATGCCAGTCAAGGTGGCGGCGGCGGCTTTTCCCGCCGGATACCGGTTTGGCTGCAAAAACGGTTCTTCGGCAAGGATACGTACATTCGCGCTTTCCCCCCGCTGGAGAACGGCCGTAAAGATAAGGATTTGTTTACGTGAGACGTGATGCGTGATGCGTGAGTAAAAATTACGCATCACGTCGCACGCATCACGAAAGGATTACCCATGACTATTTTTAGACGAATGCTGCGATTGTTGTTTGTGCTGGTTGGTTTGCTGGTAGCGGTGGTGGTGGGGATTGCTGCGTTTTTGGCGCGGCGCATGATTGCCCCGCCGCGCCAGCCTTTGTGGGCTTCGCCGGCCGATTTGGGTTTATCGTTTGAGGAAGTGACGTTTCCGGCGCAGGACGGGCTGCGGGTGAATGGTTGGTTTATTCCGGCTAAAGATGGGGCGTACCGGCAAAATGCCGCCATTATTTTGACGCACGGTTGGGGCTGGAACCGGCTGGGCGACGCCGCGGCCGATATGATGGCCCATCTGACGGGGACGGAGCCGGTAGATTTGCTGCGGTTGGCCTATGCGCTGCATCAGGACGGCTTCCACGTGCTGATGTTTGACTGGCGCAATCATGGGGAGAGTGCGGCGGATACGCCGGTGACGTTTGGCCGGGAGGAGTCGCGGGATTTACTGGGGGCGCTAGCTTATTTGCCCGGCCGTAGCGAGGTAAACCCGGAGCGCATCGGCGTGATTGGTTTTTCCATGGGAGCCAATGCCTTGCTCTACACCCTGGCTCAAACGAACGAGATTGCCGCCGCCATTGCCGTCCAGCCTACTTCCGCCCGCCCCTTTGCCGCCGGATTTGGCGCGGACGTACTGGGGCCGCTGGGCGTGTTGACGCTGCCGGTGGCAGAGAAGATGTACCAGGCGGCCGGCGGCCCGCCTCTGGCGGAGATTCGGCCGGGTACGGCCGTAGCCCACGCCGGTGACGTGCCTGTTCTCTACATTCAGGGGCGGGGCGACAAGTGGGGCAGTGTAGACGATGTGGCCGAGATGGCTGCTGTCACCCCGGAAGCCCGCGGCCCCATGTTTGTGGAATCTACCAATCGTTATGGCGGCTACCAATACCTGATTGAGAATACGGCCGTGGCCACCGCCTTCTTTGAGCAATATTTAATGTAGTGCAGTGCGGCGTAAGTTTCTCAAGGGTTTTTAGTAACCGCTTTAGCGGTTCATCTCGACTAAAGTCGTTACTACAAGCCATCATGTTATTTACGCCCTGGTGTAGTAGTGTTTGTCACACGTGAAATGAGGGGGTGGATTGGCTCAAATTGGCGTCACTCAAATTGACAGATATTTTAGCAACATATAATATAACATATAATTTCTTGTGAAGGTGGGCTGATATGAGTCAAGTTACTATCTATCTGGATAAAGATACGGAAGAAAAAATGCGGGTGTTTACCAAATCATTGCGCGTATCGCAAAGCAAGTGGATAGCTGCTTTAATTCAGGAGAAATTGCAGAATGAGTGGCCTGAATTAGTGGTCAGTCTGGCGGGGGCCTGGGTAGATTTTCCTTCAGCAGAAGAAATCCGCTCAGAATTGGGGCAAGATGTGGCGCGGGAACAAATATGATGTACGTCCTGGATACAAACACGCTGATATATTTTTTAAGGGTATGGGAAAAGTGTCTGAAAAATTGTTGCAAACACCGCCTAAAGATATTGCAATTCCTGCTGTTGTTTTGTATGAGTTGGAAGTTGGCATAGCAAAATCAACTTCACCGCAAAAGCGTATCCAGCAATTGGCAACACTGGTTTCTGTGGTCAACGTGTTGTCGTTTGGTTCGGAAGAAGCAAAAAGTGCCACTCACTCCCCGCCTCGTTCCCACGTTCTACGTGAGAATGCCCGCTCGAACGCTCCGCGTTCACTCGACGCGGAGCGTCGTGAAAGCGTTCCCCGCTCCGCGGGGAACGAGGGGGCTGAACGCATACCACGCCTCATGTCTCACGCCGTCAAAAACAGTTCCCCTTCATCATCCGGCGTCTGGCGGCGGAACTGGCTCATGTAGAGATCGTAGTAAAACCCTTTGGCGGCCAGCAGTTCTTTGTGGGCGCCGCGTTCAATGATACGGCCGTCATCCAGCACCAGCACCTGGTCGGCGTTGCGGATGGTGCTGAGGCGATGGGCAATGACAAAACTGGTGCGGCCTTGCAGCAGCTTCTCAAAGGCGTTTTGGATTTCCCGCTCGGTGCGGGTGTCTACGCTGCTGGTGGCCTCGTCCAGGATGAGGATGCGCGGGTCAATCAGGGCCACGCGGGCGATAGCCAGCAGTTGGCGCTGCCCCTGGCTCAGGCCGCCGCCCCGTTCCCCCAGGATGGTTTGGTAGCCGTCCGGCAGGTGTTTGATGAACTCGTCGGCGCGGGCCAGTTGGGCGGCGGCGATCACTTCTTCGTCGCTGGCTTCGGGACGGCCGTAACGAATATTATTCAGCACCGTGTCCGAGAAGAGGAACGTATCCTGCAAGACCAGACCGATTTGCTGGCGCAGGCTGCGCTGTTGCACGTCCCGCACGTCAATACCGTCAATCGTCACCGCGCCCCGGCTCACGTCCATAAAGCGGGGCAGCAAATTGATAATCGTCGTCTTGCCCGCCCCGGTTGGCCCCACGATGGCAATCGTTTCCCCCGGCTGGGCGGCAATGTTGATACCTTTCAGCACCGGTTCGCCATCTTCATACTCGGCCCACACGTCGCTAAACTTCACGTCGCCTTGAATTTCCGGCATAGGGGGCGCGTCCGGCTTATCCGTCAGATCAGGCTGCACGGCCAAGAAGTTGAAGACCCGTTCCCCACCGGCAATGGCGCTTTGAATGTTGGTCCACAGGACGGAAATTTGCTGTACCGGCCGGTTAAACTGTTGCGAATAGCCGATAAAGGTGATGACCAAGCCAATGGAAACAGTGGCCCCCAGCAGCGTCCAGTCATTCAAAATCATCAGGCCGCCCACGACGGAGACGACGGCCAGGCTGACGTAGCCGAACCCTTCCAGGGTAGGGGCCAGGGCGCTGGTGAACGCCTGGGCCTTGATGTTGGCGTCCCGGTTGGCGGCGTTGCTCAGGCGGAACTGGGCGATGTTCTCATCTTCCCGGCTGAAGGCCTGCACTTCGCGCACGGCGGCAATATTTTCCTGGAGATCGGCGTTGACGGAGCCGATTTCCCGCCGCGCCTGGCGGAACGCTTTGCGCGCCTGGGCGGAGAACCAGCGGGTGGCGATGAACATGAAGGGCAGCGTGACCAGACTGAGCAGGGCGTAGACCGGGCTGAGGCTGAACATTTTGTAGATGACCCAGACGATGAGCAGGCCGCTTTGCATCACCTGTACCAGGCCAAAGCCCATCACTTGCTGAATGGTGTCCATATCGTTGGTGACCCGGCTCATAATGTCGCCGGCTTCCTGTTGGCTGAAGTAGCCCAGGGACAGTTTGTGGATGTGCTGGAAGATGTCCGCCCGCATGTCGCGCAAGACGTGGAAGCCGGCCCAGCTCATGGTGAAGAACATGATCCCGCCCAAAACGGCGTTGCCGATGTAGAGTCCGGCGATGAGCAGGATGAGTTTGGTGAAGGCGGCCAATGTGTCGTCGTAACCGGCGTCGGGATTCACGTCGGTGATGGAGCAGTTGCCGCCGATATTAGAGCGGGCGCTTTCCGGCATAAACTGGGTAAAGGTAAACAGGTCGGAGCCGCCTTGGCTGCTGAGGGTTTGCTGGGTGACGTAGGGGGTCAGGTAGCAGTCAATCCCCTGGCCGATGAGGAAAGGGATTTGCACCTGCATATAGACGCCGCCGATGAGGGTGACGGCGACCAGTATCAGGGCCAGCCAGTAGGATTTGTAGTAACGGCCGAATTTCTTGAGCGTGGCGCTGACGCTGTCCGCTTTCTCTTCTTCTACGCTGAATGTTCTTGAATGATCAAACATGGGGTTCTCCAGACGTGATGCGTGATGCGTGATTTTTCTTACGCATCACGTATCACGCATCACGCAATCTCCACATCTTCCGCTAATTGTGAGTAATAAATCTCCGCGTAAATCGGGCTGTTTTCCAGCAGTTCTTCGTGGACGCCGCGGGCGGCAATTTCGCCTTTGTCCAGGACGAGTATTTGGTCGGCGTTGAGGACGGTGCTGATGCGTTGGGCGATGACGATGCTGGTACGGCCGTGCATCAGTTTGTCCAGCGCCTGTTGAATTTCGTACTCCGTATTCAGGTCTACACTGCTGGTCGAGTCGTCCAGGATGAGGATGTGGGGGTCCATGAGCAGGGCGCGGGCGATGGCGATGCGCTGTTTTTGCCCGCCGCTAAGGGTAGAGCCGCGTTCCCCGACGTGGGTGTCGTACCCGTCCGGGAAGGACATGATGAACTCGTGGGCGGCGGCCGCTTTGGCGGCGGCCATGATTTCCGCATCGCTGGCGTCGGAACGGCCGTAAGCGATATTCTCCCGTATCGTGCCGCTGAACAGCGTCGTTTCCTGCAAGACAATGCCAATCTGGCGGCGCAAACTTTCAATCGTCACGTCCCGCACGTCGTGGCCGTCAATGAGAACCGCCCCTTCGCTCACGTCGTAAAAGCGGGGGATAAGGTTGATGATCGTCGTCTTGCCGCTGCCGGTGGAACCCAGCAGGGCGACCGTCTGGCCCGGTTCGGCCACAAAGCTGACGTGGCGCAGGACGGGGTCGCTGGTGGCAAAGTAGCGAAAGGTGACGTCTCGGAATTCGATACGGCCGTCAATCTCCCCCAACTCAATGGCGTCCGGCTTGTTCGCCACGTCATTCTTCGTGTCCAGAATCTCAAAGATGCGCGTGGCGCTGGCCGACGCCTGGGCCGAGAGGGAAATGATAAAGCCTAACTGGGCCATGGGAATGAACAAATAGACCAGGTAGAGGCTGAACTTCTGCCATTCCCCCAGGGTCAGCGTGCCGTTGAGCATCTGCACGCCGCCAAAATAGAGAACGGCCGCCTGGCCCAGATTAGCCACCAGAAAAACGAAAGGAAAGAGGAAGGAAAACGTGCGGCTGATCTTGATGCGCTGCGCCAGCAGATGGTCAATGCTGACGCCAAAGCGTTGTTTTTCATACGGCTCGGCAGCAAACGCCTTCACCACGCGCAGCCCGGCAAAATTCTCCTGCAGGATGGTGTTCACGGCCGAGAGGCGGCGCTGGGCTTCCCGGAACAAGGGTTGGGCGATACGGCCGAATATCATAAAAACGCCTACAGCGATGGGCAGAATGGGCAGGATGACCAGGGTCAGTTTAACGTTGCTGGCAAAAAGGATGACCAGCGTGCCCACCAGCAGGATGAGCGACTGGACGGCCATGAGCAGCCCCTGGCCCAAAAAGAGGCGCAGCCGCTCGATGTCGTCGGTGGCCCGGATCATGAGCTGGCCGGTGCGGTTGCGGTCGTGGTAGCTGAAGCTGAGCCGCTGGATTTTGGCGAACAAGTCGTTGCGCAGGTCAAAGGCGATGTTTTGCGACATCTTTTGCGAGAGGTAGGTCTGGTTGAAGGCAAAGAGGCCGCGCACGAGGGCAAAGAGGACGATGATCAGCCCGGCCATGATTAAGGCGCGGTTGGCCCCCTCCAGGTCGCTTTGCATCACCGTCAAATCCAGGCCCAGGCGCTCGGCGGCGATGGTTTGTACGGTGGCCGGCAGGTCCAGGATGGTTTTGTTGACAGTGTTGCTGATGATCAGGTCAATGATGCGCTGGATGAGTTGGGGCACGGCCAACTGCGCCCCGGTGGCGATGAGCATGGCCGCCGCCGCCGCCAGCGTCAGACGGGGATACAGTTTGATATATTTGACGGCCCGCTTCAGGGAACCATCGCCTTTGCCGCGTCCACGGCGGGGTTTTGCTTCTGTATGCCGCATAAATATCTCCTTGTAGGGCGATTTGCCAAATCGCCTTACTGTTTCTGCAATTGCCGCCGCGCTTCTTCCAGATTCTGGCTCAGCTTGGCTAACAAGATGCCCAATTGGGACTGTTCCGCCTCGCTGAGAGCGTTGAAGCAGCCGCCGACGATCTCAAACTGCATGTGGGCGTAGCGGCTGACTTTGGCCCGGCCGGTGTCGGTGAGGGCGATGTTGAATTTGCGCCGGTCTTGTTCGTCCAGGCGGCGTTCGATGTAACCGGCGTCTTCCAGGCGGCGAATGAGGGCGCTGACAGTGTTACGGCTGGCCCCCCGCCATTTGCTGATTTCGGAAGGGTTCATTTCGCTGCGGCCTTCAATCTCTTCGTTGATGTACAGGCTCATCAGCACCAGGTATTGGGCTTCGGTCAGGCCGCTGTCGGCCAGGCTGGCCTGACCGATTTGCTGCACGGCGTGGCTGACGCGCCGCCAGCGGCCCATGATGCGCACGGCCTGGGGGGAGATGCCGGGGCTGATGGCTTGGACGAACTCAATCCAGCGCTGCTGCTTTTCGGGGGAGGGGTCTTTCATCGGCCGTTTCCTTTTAGTAGGACGATTTGCCAAATCGTCTTGGGGGCGATTTAACAAATCGCCCTACAGAATGTTTGTTGCTGTCTAGTATTGTATGGTATGGAACTATTTTGTCAAGAACTATTGTAGGTGGAATTAGTTAAGACTCACGTGACAGTCACTGCAAAAGTGACTGTCACGTGTGGGTTAATCTTGCAGTTTGGCGGATTGGCGCACGGGAGTGAGGACCGTTTCGCGCAGGAGGGAGGCCACGGCCGTACTGCGTCGTTTCACAATCAATACCGGGCAGTGGGCCTGTTCTGCTACCCGTTGGGCCACATTCCCCAGGAGCAGATTGCGCAGCAGCCGCTCTTTGGTGGCCCCGATGACAATCATGTCGCAGGCGGCGGCCGACTCCAGAATGCCGGGCAGTGGCGCGTCCGCCGTAACGACGCGCTTTTCCAGACGGCCGTACTCAACACCGTCAAAAGCGCGACGGAAAACGTTTTCCGCTTGG
This sequence comes from Ardenticatenaceae bacterium, assembly GCA_027054335.1. Taxonomy (GTDB): domain Bacteria; phylum Chloroflexota; class Anaerolineae; order Promineifilales; family Promineifilaceae; genus JAJRTP01. The sequence continues at coordinate 16,042 of JALUPA010000322.1, read as the reverse complement.
GCCTGGGCGCGCAGGGGATCGCTGCCGGAGCGGACGATGTGCAGCAGGATGATTTCGGTGGGTTCCGGCGTGCTGCGGGCCAGGGAAACGGCCGTCAACAAAGCCAGATGTCCGTTTGGCCCGCCGGCGACGGGAACCAATATGCGGTTCAGTTGGTCAAGGGGATGGGAACGCACCACAATCACGTCCGCCGGGGGATTAGCCACGATGGGATCAATAACCGAACCAAGCAGCCGGTCATGTGTGCCGGACTCGCCGGGCCAGCCGAACAGGATGAGGTCGCTGGCATTTTCGGCCACCGTTTTCTTGATGGCGTCCGGCACAGAGCGGCCCAGGCGCAGCATGGTATGCACCGGCACGTCTAGCTGTTTGGCCTGAGCGATCACTTTTTCCAGGATGGGGCGGCGTTCTTTGAGGATGTAACGGCCGTCGGAAAGCTGCAACGTCGCCGGCACCTTGACCAGGTGCAAAGCCAGCACCTCGCCGCCCCGATCCTTCGCCAGCAAAGCGGCCAGCCAGCCCAACTCGGCGGCGTGGGCGGCATCGGCCGCGGGAACCAGGACGGAATAGTTAAGGGAGATCAGCGTTTCTTCGTGCAGCACTTCTTTGGGGCGGCGCATCTCTTCCCGGCTTTTGAAGTAGCCCCAATACAAAAAAGGCAGTACCGTAAAAGTGATCTTCCCCCCGAAAAAGTGGATACAGAGAAAAGACAAGGTAAACTACTTTTTCGGAGGAAAAAATGACAACACAAAAAAGAACCTATTTACCAGAATTCAAACAGGAGGCGATCCCGTTATGGAAAAGCAGCGGCAAAAGCGCGTCTGCAATTGAAATAGAATTAGGCATTACGCAGGGCTTACTTTCCCGTTGGAAGCGAAAACAAGAACAAAATTGGGTGCATGCCTTTCCCGGAAAGGGAAGATTGATGCCCGAACCAGAAAAAATGCGGCAACTGGAAAGGGAGAATGCCATTCTGCGTCAAGAAAGGGACATTCTAAAAAAAGCAGTGGCCATTTTCAGCAGCCCAAGCCGATGAGATACGAATTCATCGAAAATCATCGGGAAGAATTTCCGGTGCAGCGCATGTGCCAGGTGTTGGCTGTGTCGCCAGGTGGTTACTATGCCTGGCGGCGGCGGTCAGCCAGCAAGCTGAAGATGGCCAATGAGAAACTTGTGGAGCAAATCAAGGAGATTCATGCTGAATTCAAGGGCAAATACGGAAGCCCGCGCATTCATCAGGAACTGCGAGATGAGAAGAAAATTCTTTGCCGCAAAAATCGGGTGGTGCGGCTGATGGGGGAAAACGGCATTCAGGCGGTACACAAACGGCCGTTCAGAGTCACGACCAAGTCCAATCCGGCCCATGCGGTGGAGCCGAACCTGCTAGACCGAGAGTTCACGGCCGGAAAGCCGAACCAAAAATGGACGAGTGACATTACCTACATCCGCACGAAGGAAGGGTGGCTCTATCTGGCGGTTGTACTTGACCTTTTCTCTCGGCGCATCGTGGGGTGGGCAATGTCAAACCGGATAACGAGCGACTTGGTGGTTGACGCTTTGGAAATGGCGGTTCAGCAAAGAAAGCCTGATGCTGGATTGCTGCATCATTCAGACCGGGGCAGTCAGTATACGGGAAAAGCGTATCGAGAGCTTCTGGCAGCAAACAAAATGCTTGTCAGTATGAGCGGGAAAGGAGATTGTTGGGACAATGCGCCGACAGAGAGCTTCTTTAGCAGCTTGAAAAGAGAACAAGTGCATCACAAATATTATGAAACCCGCGATTCGGCGCGAACTGATATTTTCTTTTACATTGAAGCCTTCTATAATAGAAAGCGTCGCCATTCAACGTTGGGTTATTACAATCCAGCGGCATTTGAAGAGATTTATTTTAATACCCAATCTGTCTCTTCTTTGTGTCTATAATACTGGGGGAAGATCAATGGAATGTTGGCATTGTGAACGTCCGGCCCATGCTGCCTGTAAATTTTGCGGGCGGGCAGTATGCAAAACCCATACCCAAGAAAAGCCGTATATTCTCCATTCGTACCGTACCTCGGCCGGGGAGTACAAGGCGTTGGTAATGGCAGGCGCAGTTTGGTGCGGCGTTTGTGATCCGCAGCAGGACCCGGTTCTCCTCGAGCAATTAGACTAACCTCCGGTGAGGGCGATCTGCTCCTGGCAGATCGCCCTCACCAAATACCCCATACTCCCTTAATGCATTTGGCCTAACGATAAGTAGGACGTCCCAGGGATACGCCCAGGATGATGCCGATGATCAGGGCTATCAGGAAAATGATGATGATAGTGGATACAGTTAATTCAATCATTTTTCGCTCCTTTCATCAGGTTTTGGTCATAAATGACCGGTTACGTTAACTTCTGGTTCCTGTCACTGATTGCTGTTTTGAGTTTGGATTGGGAGTTCTGGAACTTGACTTCATTTTAGCAGGAAATGAAGTCAGGAAATGTACATTTCTCTGGCAATAAAAAAACACAACCTGACGCGGGTTGTGTTTTTTATAATTAGACTGACAGAGTGTCACAAATTTCTGACAATTCAGGGTTTTTTTTCTGTCATCAGGCGGTAACCTTGCGCCCGGACGGTGATGAGGTATTGGGGGGATTTGTTATCCGGTTCCAGCTTGCGGCGCAAGCGGCTCATGGCGGTATTCAGACGGCTTTGTTCCCGGTCGTAAGGATCGTAAGGTTCATCCAGGGCTTGTTCCACGATGTCTTTTTTGAGGCAAAGCTGGTTAGCATGTTGGTAGAGGTAGGCCAGAATGGTGTAATCCTGGGCGGTCAAATCAACGGCCTGGCCTTCGACCCAGACGGTTTTGTTTGGTTCATCCAGCCATAAACCCGTTGTTCTTTCAGGCGGTATAGCGGCAGAGGGGAATGAGTTGGCAAATGTTTCGCTGAGAAGGGCAGCAGAGAGGAGGGTGTGGACATAGGCAGCCAGGATGCGAGGGGTGTAGAAGACGTGGGGATCGTAGCGGCTCAGGCGGGCGATGGCGCAGTGGTAGAGAGCTTCGTTGTATGCTTCCAGATCGCAGCCGGCCAGTTCGGCGGCCAGTTGGCGCACGACCGTAAGCGCCGCCAAAACTTGGACAACACGGTCATCTGCATCTTTCATTGTGAGATTTTCGGCTAGACTGCCGGCTTGTCGCAATCTTTCTTCCAGGCCGCAGCGATCCTGGCAGTTGTGGGCGTCGAATAGATCGAACTTGACGGCCGTTTCCAGAGAAACAAAATCTATCAGCAGCGGCGTCTGGTTTACCTGAGCAAAATCAATCACCCAAGCTTTGCCCCGTGCATCTACCAAAACTGTGTCGCTATGCAAACGGCCGTGCGTTATTCCCCACACGACAGAGCGATGGCTTTCTTTTAGATTGGCCCAGGTATAAATGGGATTGGGTACCGTCAAAGTCTCATCCGGCGAGAGATGAAATTCAATGTGGCGGGGATTGAGCGCGATTTCTGTGAGATTGTTGGCTAATGCTTTTACGGCGATGTCCTGAACGATATTGGTTAGTTGTTCCTGCGTTTGTGATGGGTCCGGCAAAGCCAGCCAACGGCCGTAAAACTGGCGTAGATCAATATCCGGCTGCTGGTAGCGGCCGGATTTATACCAGGCTGCCAAGTTGTCCCGGTACAGAGAAGTGATCGCCGCGACAATTTCCTCAGTATGTGCTTTTTTGTAGAATTGGCGCAGCGTCGTAGTCGCTTCCAGGTCGCTTCCCATAAAGGTATAAGCGATGGCGCCAAAGTGAACCGTGTCGGCTGTATTCAGTTTGCCGATATTTTTGATGCCGAAGCGCCGGGGAACAACTTTTTCGTATCGTTCGTTTTCTTCCCATACGGCCGTTTGCAGGCCGCAAGATACCAGAAAGCGTGTTTCCGCTCCCGAATGGTTAAAAGCAAATACCGGTAGAATTAGACGATTTGCTCCTTCTGCTAACATCCGGCCGATGGTGATTTGGGTATATTCGTTAAACAGCTTGCGGAAAAGGTCTTCTAACTCGGCCGCTCGTTCTCCCAAATGTTCCTGGAGTAAATCGGGTTCCAATAAATAAACAAACTGGGCAAATGAGCCGGGCGATTCCCAATGAATCATCAAATCCCAGTTAATCCGTACATATTTATGTAGGGCTTCCGCCACGGCGGCAACGAGATCTGTTAATTTTGTGGCGCGCTTGTCCAAAAACTCTACGGCCGGTTGCAAATGGTGGACATCCTGCTTCATAGCCTCCACCACGTCTTGGTAAGCGGGGAAATTTGTCAGAATCATCTTGGGCATGGAGCGGGCTGACTGCTTGGCGATTTGCAGCCCACTTTTATCTTTTTCATCTTCATCCCGCTCCAGACGCAAATCCAGAATGGCAAAATGAAGCCGGGTGTTTTCCAGCAAATAACGCGCTTCTTCCGGGGAAGATGCTTTGTGGATGACATATCCGTGGTTTTCCAGATATTCACTGTAGGTGTTCAGAGATTCTTCTATGTTGTCCGCCACCAAAATATGAAAGTGATTCATGTGCTTACCAATCCTGGTCAGGTCGCAGTTCCCGGCATTGCCGGACTAATTCGTGAAGCTGGGTGCGGCGTTGTTGATATTCCAATAAGGATAACATACGGTCGCGTAAAGTGAAACCGGCCAGATCAGTAAAAGATAGCTGTAAGCGCAGGCAAAGCATTTTGAAATCAGTTTCGTTGAAACGGTCGGTCATTTTTTCCAGCAGATGGACTGTATTGATGGTCAGTGCCTGTTCGATGGCGTCTAACAAGGCCGGATACCCTTCGCGTTTCAGCAGGAAGTAGACGGCCGGCGCGCGTTTGCCGGGTAGGTGATGCAATGATTTCCGCACAGCGCTTACGGAACGGTAGGTGGAGACGACGATAATGGGCAGGGGGCGGATCAATTGGAGTATTTGGGCTAATTTTATGCCGCTTTTGTCGTGCTCGTCGTTTTCATTTTGCAAACGTACGTCAATCACAGCCAGATCAATGGGATAGTCAATAAATAAAACAAGCGCGTGGAAAGGTTGGGCTGCTGATTGCACAGCATAGCCGTTTTGCTCCAGGTATTCACTGGTCAGGATAAGTGTTTCCGGTATGTTGTCTACTAACAGAATATGGCGTGTTATTGTAGACATGGCAAAAAGTCCCAGTCGGTTTCTGGTACACCGTGCGCGGTAAAGGGCGCCTGGCATCTGTCCAGTATGACTTGCTTATTGAACGAGCGGCGCACGTAGTCCGTTGCTCCGGCCAAAAGAATGTCCCGTGCCCGCCGCCATGTAGGGGAGGTGGTAGCCACGATGATGGGTGTGTACGGGTGTGCCCGGTTGAGCAGGGTGACGAATTGTACGGTATCTGTTTCCAACGTGCTGGCGTCTACCAGCAAAAGGTCGGGTGACTTTTCTTGCGGGTTGGCCAGGGCTTCGTTTTCGGGCCATAACCGGACGGTTCCCCAGTTTGTCAGGGCGTCCCGAACGGCCGTAACCCAAAGTGAGTGGACATTGTTGCCTATAATGGCGACGTTTTTACGTTTTTGCACGATTTTGTCTCCTGTGAAGCCATGTGAGATGCAAGTGGCATGGTTTCTGCAAAATAGCCCCGGTATTGTGATCATGTTGGTATCCCTCGTGCGCTTGGAAGCGACAGCACTATTGTTGTACCGTTTTTACTTGTCTCCTGGACGAAGACTTCTCCTCCATAAGTTTCCATGATGGCTTGCACCATCAAAAGGCCTCGTCCCAGATGTCCCTCCCGTTTGGCTTGCTCCGGCGAGCCGGTGAACAGGATTTTGAGCTTTTCTTTGGATATCCCGCATCCTGTATCTTTGATGGCAATTGCCACGGTTCCGTTGTGGACGGCCGTGGTAATTGCCAACTGTTTTTCGGCAGATTGAAGCATGGCGTCTCTGGCATTATCCACCACCATATCTATTGCCCGCCGCAGCCAGTCTGAACTGACCCATACAGTTATGTCTCTGGTCGCCTCCAGAATCAATATTACCTGAATCATGGCATAGGCTTCATCCTCCCATAATTGTCTGATGCGTTCCTGTAACAAATCGTTGATGGGGATATATTCCACGCCATCTTCTGAGGAAAGCGGTGGAGTAATAGGCCGGGCCAAAATGCGATCGGCCAATGAATGAACGGTTTGCAGTTTGCTTTCAAATTTTTGACGTATTCGGGTATTTTTTATGTCAATCAAGCTCGGCTGGATTAACTCGATGGCATTACGAATGTTGGTTGCATCTCCTTCGATGCTGTGTCGCCAGGCGTTGCTGGCCATGCCCATCCAGGCCAAAGCTGTGCGGGAACCAACCATTCCTTTGGTCTTTTTGAGTTCTTCATACTGACGGCCTTTGGCTAGAGCCACGCCGGCAATACTGGTCAGGGCTTTGAGCAGGGTGATTTGGTGGTCTGAGAATTGGTTGGGTTCACGGCCGTAGACGTGCAAGACAGCTGATACTTTCCCGTCACACAGAACCGGTACGCCACAAATAGAGCGCCGTTTCTTGTGCAGCATGGTGGGGTTGACGTTATCTGTTTTGGACGTATCCAGCAAAAGAACCGGCTTTTTTGTGTGGACGACGCGCCGGGTGGCGCCATCCTGGCGGGCAGTGGTTTTGTACCAGTGGACATCTTTAGCAAACGTTTTGGTGTAAGCGGGTGCAAACAGTTCTTGTTTTTCATCCCAGAACAAAAAGCTGCTTTCTGTTTGGGGGACGAGTTGTACGGCCGTAAGCAACGTTTCTCGCACAATTTCCATCTGTTCCAGTTTCCCAGCCAATACTTTGGCCGCTTTTTGCAGCAGCGTCACTTCCCGGTAGGTTTCTGCGTTTTGAATAGCAGTAGCAGCCAGGGCAGCCAATGAGACCAGCGCTTTTTCATCTTGCGGATCAAATATACTTGTTTCGGGATGCTCTACATTGATAACGCCAATCGTTTTATCGCCAGCCCGAATAGGAACAGCTAACTCTGACCGGGTTTCCGGGTCGTACAATAAGTAATTTTCGTCTTTATGAACGTCATCTACCCGCTGCGCCTGCCCGGTTTTGAATGCCCGGCCGATAATGCCGTATTTTTTACGAACAGTCAGACTGATTTGCCCTACTATCTTTCTTAGATGCTCTAATGTTTCCGGGGGAGAGGCGGCCATAAATTTCAGCGCCTCTCCTTCCTTCATAACCAGGCAGCAGAAACGGGCATTTTCCCCGCGCGTGCCGGTAAGCGACCAGGCTTGGGTAACAATTTCCTGCAAGATGTTTTCCAGATTCAGAGAACTGGTAACGGCAATGCCGGCTCGGTACAGTGCGCCTAATGTTTCGGCATTGGCCTGGGTTTGCTCAAATAAACGGGCATTTTGCATGGCATTGGAAAGTTGTTTAGCCATTGTCCGTAAAGCGGCCGTATTTTCGTCAGACAGGTCAATCACTTTATCTTTTTGTATGTCTAATACCCCGATAACTTCACCCCGAATGACCAGGGGAAAAGCCATTTCCCCCAATGTTTGGGGTAAATAAGCATTTGCCAGGTGATTCCCGTCGAGACGAATGTCTGACGTCAGGTGATATTGTCCGGTTTGGGCTACTTTGCCCACAATGCCTTCTCCCCAGCGTAAATGGTGATCACTCAGAATCATTTGTTTGCCTGCTTCCGAAGAGGCAGAACGCATCGTCAATCGCTTTTTCTGTTTGTCCAGCAGATAAACAGCTACGTGATGAAAATCTAATTTGCCAGCAATGACGTGGACAATTTCATCCAGCAGGAGTTCTTCATCCAGAATGCCGTTGGCGTAACGGGCTACGGCAGCGGCGGCATCCAGTAATTTTGTGTGGTTTAAAGCTTTGCTGTAAAGAGTGGCTGTTTCTATGGCGACAGCAGCTTGGGCAGCCAGGGCTTCCAGCGCCAAAATATCCAGGCTGTCAAAGGCGTCTATGACGGAATGTTCCACGTTGATAACGCCGATAATTTCTTCTTTGAAAACGATGGGGACAGCCAGTTCTGATAAGGTATCAGCTTGGGATTGAATGTAATCCGGGTCATCTTTGACATTTTGTACCAGTTGGGGTTGGCCGGAATTGATAACCCGCCAGATGATCCCGGTACGACCGTTTTCGGATTTCCGTTCAATGGTATCCCCAATTACATTGACAGTGTGGGAGTATTCATCTGAAGGAAAAGTAGCTACCAGTTTGGCTTCATCCTGTTTCTCAATCAGCCATATACTGGAATAGCTGACTTTCCGGCCTGGCGAAGTGAGCAGTGAGCAGGACTCTTCGGCAATTTGTTGCAAGATGGCATCCCGGTCCAGCGAAGAGGTAACCGACACACCGGCGCCGTGCAGGGCTTGTAAAGCGGCATTACGCCGCCGTTCCCGTTCATAGATGAGCGCGTTGTGGATGACGACGGCCGTCTGATCGGCAAACAAACGCATATGCTCGATTTCCGTTTCTGTAAAATTATGCGGTTCCCGGTAATTTACATGAATGATGCCCACAACCTGCTGCCCGAAATGAAGCCGGACGACAGCCAAGGAGGCGATTTCTTCTTCCCGGCTAAAGCGGCTTTGGTTGTATAAAGAGTCGCGGGATGTATCAGGCACAATATGGATCGGATTGGCCATATTCATAACACGTTTTATCAGCGCATTGTTTTGCACATCAGGCACTAACCGCTCCGGAAAATGCAAACCACAGGCTGTCGGTGGTGAGATCAGTTTGTTCTTGAATTCGTCATAGACGTGTACGGTAACTGCGTCACAGTGCAGCAAATCGGCTATACCGGCTGAAATTGCCTGCAACGTTTGGTTGAAATCATTAAGCGTACTCACTTTGGCTACAATTCCGGCACTTTGATAAGCTTGTTTCAAATCGGTCATCAGGCGCACGTTTCGCAAAGCCAAGGCGGCATGGTTGGCAAAAGTACGCGCTAGTTTTTGGTCACTTTCCGTGAAGGCGTGTGGGCGCTTGTAATTGGCAAACAGAACACCCAAACGCTGCTTACCTACAGTTAACGCCACACCCTGAAAACTTTTTGACCCGGTTTCCCGCATCAGGCGCAAGGTCCATTTGCCTAAAAACGGATAATTATCATCACCGGCGATATCCCGCACCCCCACCCAGCCCAGATTCATCACAGTTTCGGCCGTACCGCCCCGGCGCGGCGCTTTTTTCTGCTTTTTTTGCCACAATGCCGGGTGAATACCGGATGCGGCCGAATTGTTTAGATCAAAAGCGTAGCGGGTTTCATCGTAAGAGAGAACAGACACCCAGTCGGCGCCCAATACGGTGCAGGCGCTCTCCGCAATGTGTTGTAAAACGTCGCCAATATCGGCTGCTCCAGCTAAAGCCTTGGCCGTTTTTTGCAGTTGGCCCATCTCTTGCATGCGCCGGGCATTTTCGTAGATGATTGCTGCCTGGTTGACAAATAGTTGCAATGCTTCTAATTCAACCTGGGGAAATTGGCGTGGTTGTTCGTAATAGAACCACATGACCCCGATCCGTTTGCCATCTATGGAGACGGGCAGGCCAACGGCCGTTTCATAGCCATGATTTAAGTAGGTCATTCCCGTATCATTGGCATCAAACTCGGTGTAAAATTTGATTTCCGGCTGGCCTGTTTCCAATATCCGGTTGGTTAAACCATCAGGTCGAATGAGGCGGTAGGAGCCATTTTTATTTTTGGCGGAAAGCGCATCCTGGGCCAGTCCGACCTCTTTATCTATTAGCAGCATACGTACTTTGGCCGCCTGGGTTACTTCTTTGGCCTGAGAGGTGACAATTTCCCCCACTTTCCGCGGATCATCCGGCATAACCAGGGCATTGCTGGCTTCATAAAAGGTATGCAGCCGTTGGTGCGCCAGCTTTGTCTGAGCCAGGAGGCGTGTCTTATTGATGCCGGCGGCGGCCGTATTGGCAAACATCACCAACAATTCCATATCCTCGTTGGTAATGATGTCGCGCGTAAATTTGTTGTCTACCACCAAAACGCCGATGGCTGCATCCTGAGCCAACAAAGGGACGATAACTACGGGCCAATCCGGTTGGAAAACGGCCGTAAAGGGGTCGGGAAGCTGATTCAAATCATGCTCCAGCAACGTGACGCTGGTCTTTTGCGTAATTGATCGGGAAAAAGAATCACTCGCCAAAGGTGACACCCGTGTTTTTAACGCATGGATATTTTCTTCCAAAGGGGTTTTGCCCAGAACACCCTCAGACAGGTAATGTAGGTAACGACTGAAATCATACAGACCGTCACGACGATACTGCTCCCAATCTCTTTGCACCGCTTCCATCTCGTAGTGTCCGATAGCCATCTGCCCGGTCAGATATTCGCCTGTTTCGTCCAACAACAAGATGGCGGCTCGGTTAAAACAAAGCCCGTAACTGGCCGTCATGCCTGTTAGTACCACGTGTAGTATTTTGTTTAAATCAGACGAGGATTGGATGTAGTTGCTGATACGATGTAAGAGGGATAATTTGTCATAAACACGTTGTTCCCGGTTCAAAAGTTGAGACGTGTGCAGAGCCACGGCTGCCTGCTGGGCAAAGCGTTGTAGAATATCAATATCCAACGAGGTTAAACGGTGTACTTTTTCTTTGTCGGCTATAAATAAAACAGCATCCAGGTCGCCATTTTCTGCTTTGAGGGGAATACCTACAAGTGTCTCAAATTGGTAGGGAATAAGCGCAGATTCGCGCCGAGACCAGTTACGGTAATCATTAGTATAAACGGTTTCTCCGGCAACAGCTGCCTGCCCAATCAAACCGTCACCATATTTAAGGACGCTGCCGATAAGGTGACGAGGCAGGCCATAGACGTCTACCAACATCAGTTCTCCTGTATGCCGCCGGTTAATGTACAGCCCGCCCAAAGTGCATCCGGCCAGTTCGGCAGCCAGACGGATAACTTCGCTCAATAATTTGGGCCGTTCTCTGGTGGCCCGAATGCGGCGGGAGGTCTCATCCAGGCTGGTGAGCAGTTGCTCCCGGCGGGAGATGTGATTGTACAGTTGGATACGGTCTACGATGACGGCCGTTTGCCGGGCAATGGCCTTAACCAAGTGACGCATCTCGTCAGAAAAGGGCGCTTCTGACCAGGGGCGAAACTCACCCAATTCCATAAAGCCTACGGCTCGATTGGTGGTTTGCAAGGAGGCAACCAGCAAACTATGAACGTCCGGCTCAATATGTAATGGCTGGAACCAATCTTGTAAAAAGTGCTGTTCTGCCGGTTTGTCGGCGCGTAAAATATTAACGGTTTTGTCTTGCAATTGTTTGAAGATGTCGGCTTGAGGGGAAATTGTTACGGTTTCGCCCATGCCAGGCTGCCACTGTAATTTTGTGACCAGTCCAGCAAAAGGATAGGCAGCGGCCACGAAAAGACGCTCCTCTTCGGCAGCGCATAGCAGGATGCGACAAAAGGAAACACCCCAGAAATCAACCATTAGTTCGGTTAATTCCTGCAAGCCTTCTTCCAGACTGGCTGCCCGATTGAGCAGGTTGCTGGCTGATTGTAGTAGATTGAGTTGATGTTTGGCGGTCTGTAACTGGCTTAAATCTTCAAAGTAACCAATAATCCCGTTTCGCTCGCCCGCATCATTATAGGCCCAGGTGACAGACAGACGAATAGGGATCGGTTTTCTGGCATAATCTAAAACAGTGCAGTCAAATTTGCGTAGACGGCCGTCTGGGATTTTTCGTAATAAATCACCAATCTGGTGAGCTTGTTGGGGGTTGGCAAAGATGGCGCTGACGTCACGGCCGTACAGTTCTTCGGCTCGATACCCCAACATTTGCCTGACCTGTTCGTTACAATAAACAATTTTCCCGGCCAGATCGTTGATGATAACGCCATGGGGTAAAGCGGTAGCTAATTGGGCAAAGTGGGTATTGGTTGTGGTATACGGTCGTCCCTTAACATCTGGTTCATCCTCTGCCGGTTTATCAGAATCATTGTTCGAGACATGTTTCTGATCATTTATCATTTGGGCCTCAACTTCAACAACTATCAGGCCAGCCATTTTGTAAGGTCAGGCCTTGCCGGACACACATTGGACAAAAAACGACTCGCTTTTCCTGCGAGTGAACAACACCTTTATACCATAAAAAGACAAGAAAAATCCTTGCAGTTAACTGGCAATATTCTGACAATCCTGACAAACAGAGTGGTTTGTCATAAAATCGGCGCAAAGAAGAAATATAAAATTCGTGAATACGGCCGTAGTCCCATTGACAAACGGCCGTAACTTTTTCATACTAAATCCAGTGAACCGATTCAATTTCATAATTACCCCAAGGAGGTAACTGTGTCCCAAGCATTCGAGGAAATCATTGCACGAGCCGGTCAAGACCCGGCATTCCGCCAACTCTTGTTAGACAATCCGCAAAAGGCGCTGGAAGGCCACGCCGTCACCGACGACGAGCGGGAGATGTTGGCTAACCTGGACGAAGCCCAGATTGACCAATTTGCCGGCAAACTCGGCGACCGTACTACCAAAGGTTCGTTTGGCAGAGGCTTTGGGTAAGCTGATTAGCCGGTATTTGATAATATGATGAAAGTTCCACCTGGAAAAAGGCGGGACTTTCGTCTTTACGGCATTTGTATCCGATTTTGTAGCTTTTGCGCTTCGTTAATCAGATTTTGCCCTTCTTGTTTGAGTTTCTCATTCCCTATGGCGGCGAACTGCCGCCCGGCCATTTCCAAACAGGCTATTTTATCCAGCAAGCGGGCGCGTTGCCTGGCTTCGCTGAGGCACTCTCGCAGTAGTTGTTCTTGTTCCGTCCGGTCCGGTGTAAGTTGGGCCAGGTTGAGCAAGGTCAGCGGTTTGTAATCGGGGCAGCCATTTTGCCTGATAGCTGACAGACTTAAGTTGAATTGCTCGTGGGCTGGTGCGGCGTTGCCTGCCAGTTGGTGTGCTGTGCCAGTAAAGTGCAGAACAACGGGCAGCCACCAGTCTAATTCTTTTTCTCGAATGATCGTTTCCGCATCGTGTAAATGTGAGAAAGCTTTTGAGTAAGATTGCGCGTGAATAGCCAAGCGTGCCAGACCCATCAGCAATTTGGCGTTCTTTTCCGGGTAAGCATCTGGGCGTTTGGCTATGATCTTGGCCGCTAAATCAAACCAGTATGCTGCTTTTCCCCACTCGTGCAAAGGGATGTGATATTCATGCCCTTTGAGCAGGTAGACTTCCAGCAACATGGGATCATCATTCATCGTGGAAAACAAATCAATCGCTTCTGCAAAATCATGGTGAGCCTTCCCAAACCGGCCTAAATAAGCTAAAACTTCGGCTCTGTTGCCCAGGGTTAACGCTAATACATTTTGGTTTGTATCTGTGGCCAGATTGACGGCTTCGTTGTATGTATGCAGCGCATTTTCCGGGTGTCCCAGTTGAAATTGGATGAGGGCAATGTTGCTTAAGGAGAGGGCTACATTGGCCGGTGTGGCTGTGCTGTAGGCGTATTTAATGCTTTGCTGCATTATTTCGAGAGCATTTTCCAAATTGCCTTGATAAAAATGAACGTAAGCGATTGCTTCTAAAGTCAGGGCCAACCGGTTGATGTCGTTGTGGGCAACAGATAACTGTTGAGCGCGGTTTAATTGGGTCAATGCTTCAGCCCAATAGCCGGACGAGGCGGCTCCCCAACCTGCCCCGTAATAAGCACGGGCCAGTTCTTGGGGGGGAATTTGTTTGGCCAGTTGGGCAATTATATGTGTGGTTAATTCTTGCGCTTCATCCAATTTGGCCTGACGCCATTTGAGTTCTGCCAGGGTGTTGTATGCCTGGGCGAGTTGTTCTGGGGCGTTGTGGGTGCGGATGTGTTGGATGGCGCGTTCCGCATCGGTCACGGCCGTAGCAAAATCACCCATAGCCATCAACACTTCGGCACGAGAAAGATAAACGTACACGGCCGTATCCCACCGCTCCTCCTCTCCCAAAGCCTGTAACTGTTCCTGCGCCAGCGTGTACAACTCCACTGCTTCCTGGTTGGCAAAAATAGTGCGGGCGGCATCACCGGCCTGGATGGCGTAGCGCAGGCATTTTTCCTGGTTAGCAGCCCGGCCGTAATGGTAAGCCAGCACTGCGTAAAAAGGTCGCAAATTGTCCGCGTACTGTTCTTCCAACCAATCTGCCACCAGAGCGTGCAGCATCTGGCGGCGGGCAAAAGGCAGGCTTTCATAGGCCACCTCGTGCGTCAGGGCGTGGCGGAACAAGTAAATCCACTCCGGATCGGCCGTTACCAGCCGCGTCATTTCCGTCTGGGAAAGTTCTGCCAGCAAATCCAGAATGTGCGGCCGGGACAGTTCGCCGGACACCACTTGCAGCGGGTCCAGGGCAAATTGGCGGCCCACCACCGAGGCCACTTGCAGCAAATCCCGTTTCGCCGGAGCCAGCCGGTCCAGCCGGGCCAGGAGCAGGCCGTGAATCGTATCCGGCACTTGCATTTGGGCCAACTGCGCTTCGTTCACCCGGATACGGCCGTTAATTTGCACCGCGCCCGCTTCCAGCATCACCTGTAACGCTTCTGCCAGAAAGAGCGGGTTCACCGGGCTGTCCCGCCCTTCCCGGTCCCGCAGGCCCAGATGCCGTTCCACCGTATCCGGCAGCGCGGCCACGCCGGTTAATTGGGCCAGCAAGGTACGGCCGTCAGCCGCCGACAAATCAGTCAGAGTAATGGCCAGGCAAGACGGCCGTTCCATTGTTTCCAGAATGAGCGACTCTTCCGGTTGAAAAGTGAATGCCAGAAAGATGGCAGCGTCATCCAGATGGGCCGACAAATCATCCAGCAGTTTTAGGCTGGCCTGATCTGCCCAATGCAAATCTTCCAGAGCGATGAGCAGCGGCTGCTTTTCCGCCAGAGCGCGGCAGCAGCGGCGCACCAGGGTAAAAAAACGGGCTTGCCGCGCCTCGGCCGTCAGGGTAGACAATGTTTTCGGTTGGGGGATGGGCAGACCAAGCGCTTCTTGCCATAAGCCCGCATCGTTGTCGCTGCCGGGGACCAGGGCCTGGGTTTGCTCGATAACGGCCGTCACTTGTTCGCTCACAGACATGCCTGGCGTCAAACCAAACATTTCCCGCCAGATGACCCGCCACGGCGCATACGGCGTCTCCGTCGTGTGCCGGAAGCAGACCCCCAGCAGGCCGCGCCCGCCCTTTTCCCGCCAGGCGCGCAGCCCGGTGGCCAGCAGGTGAGATTTACCTACGCCGGTTGTGCCCTGGATGGCTGCCGCCCCGCCGCTGCGAGAAAAAGCGGCGTCCAGCCTCTCCCGCAGCAAAGCCAGTTCCCGATCTCGCCCGGCTAACGGCCGGGCCCATTGCTCCAGATAATTTTCCAATTGGGTGGCGGCCCGTTCCCCGATGGTCCGGTACGGCGTCACCGGCTCCTGAAAGCCCTTCATTTTTACCGGCGGCAATGGTTCCACGCGCAGCCAGCGGCCAATCCGGTCGGCCGTCGCCTTGTCCAGCAGCACTTCCCCGTTCGGGCAGGCTTGCATCAGGCGGGCGGCCAGGTTGACGACGGCTCCGGCGGTAGCGTACTCCTGTCGCGCCGGAGAGCCGAGCGGCCCGGCGAACACTTTGCCCGCCGTCAGGCCGATGCGTTGCGCCGCCACGTAAGGCGGCTGTTCTGTCTGCAAAGCCAGGGCGCAGCGCACTGCCTGTTCCGGGGCGTCCGGGGCGATGGGTGCGCCAAAGATGATGTGCAGTTGGTTGCCTTTGTCGCCGGTCAGCACCCGGCTGAGGTGGGCATTCTCGCCGCCGAAGCGATCAATCACGCTGACCACCCACAGGTAATATGCCTGCAACTGCTGTCCCATTTCCGCCGTCTCGATGGCGGAGGAATCATCTTCGTCACCGGCAAAATCTACCTGGACAAAAATGTTGGTCACGGGGCGGTGTTCGGCCAGGCTGCCGGTAGCGGTAAACCGCTCCACCAGGGCGTGAGGGATGAAGGGGATGACGGCTTTGCTTAAGCGGGCCAGGGCGGGTTTGTCATAGGCTGTCCAGTCCAGAATAGGGGTGGCTGGGG
>JALUPA010000321.1 GCA_027054335.1 Ardenticatenaceae bacterium | reverse complement strand
CCCATCCGGCAGTTTCGGAGCTGACTCCACGCGGGGAGTTGGAGGCAGAGCATATTGCTCTAGCGTTTAGTGAAGCGCCGGATTTGATTGTGGTTTCTCCTTTTGTGCGCGCCCGGCAAACGGCCGTACCCACCATCAACCGCTTTCCCCATGTCCCCGTAGAAGAATGGCCTGTCTACGAATTTACCTACCTGCATCCGCAACGGTATAACGGCACCACCGGCAGCGAGCGCGGCCCTCATGCCCGCGGCTACTGGGAGCGCTGCGACCCCTATGAACAGGAAATGGCCGGCGGCGAATCGTTTGCCGATTTGTGGCAGCGGGTAATTGATCTGCGGGAACGACTGCGGGAACATAGGGCGGGATTTACGGCCGTATTCAGCCACGGCCTCTTTTTACGCGCCCTGCTTTACCTGCTGCTCACCGGGCAGGAAGAAGTGACGCCGGATTTGATGTGGCGTTACAAGCAATTCATCGAAGGTATCTGGCTGCCCAACGGGGCGATTTGGGAGGTGAATGTGGCAGGTGACGGCCGTATCACCTTCACCGGTTTCATCTCTGACCACCTACCGGAGGTAATTGAGTAATTACCCAGTTACCAATACCCAATTTGAGTGAACAAAAGCTAAATAAACCCATATTCCTACAAATTGGGGCTTGAAATTTTTGACAAAACGTATTATTGTTTAGGGGACTATCGGGAACCGTTCTGTAAAAAGTGAGGCTTTGTAATGATTTTAGTTTTGTTGGCATCCATAATGTTCTTTATCTTGTTAGCTATCATGTATAAACGGCGCACCCAAATGCAGGTGAAAGCTGTCAAAATCCAACGTCAACGCCGACTTCACCAGATACGCCGCCAGCAAAACCATTTCTAAAAATTACACTTTAACGTAAAAAGGCAAACAGGCAGAAGGGAAATCTTCTGCCTGTTTTTTTATTGTATGGGGGATGCCGCGTTATTCGTTTTTATTGCCCCGCCGCCCCAATAACCAGAACAGCAACAACATAATTGCCAGTCCAATAGCTGCCAAAGCGAATTTTTTCTCTCGTTGCTGCGTGGCTGGCGGTTCTGTTTCCTCGATCCAGGCGAAGGTTTCCAGCATCCCGGTCTGTAACGGTCGTGTCTTCCAGCCGAGTTCTGCACGGGCCTTATCGGATCGGGCCATATACGTGGTACCCAGGCTGACAACTGCTTCCCCGCTGAAAGTGTCAGGCATTCCCGGTATCAGGTTGTGCAAAAAATCAACAATGGGGGCAAACGGCCGTAAATATCTTCCCGGAATGCGGATGGCCGGCGGCCGTTTGCCCAACAGATGGCCCCAAAAATCCACCATCTCACCCAGAGGGATAGCCGGGCCGGCCAAGATATAACTTTCTCCCGGCTGCCCTTTCTCTGCCGCCAGAATAATCCCTTCCGCTATATCTTCCACGTGAGCATACGTTACCGTCAGGTCAGGTCCCGGCAAGACGGGCAGACCCCGGTAAAACATACGCATTATTTCCGCCATAGTACTGTGATCACCCGGCCCATACACGCCGCCCGGCATAACAATGGTAATGGGAACGCCTTTTTCAATCAGTGGTACAGCTACTTTGTAATGGGCTAACCACTTGGTGCGCTCATACTCCGTGTCAAACGGCCCGGCATTGAAATAAGTCTCATCCACCAGGCGCCCGTGCGTATTACCAAAAACGGCCACCGTACTGACGTACACCACTTTGGGAATACCCAACTCCTGGGCCAGCCGCAGGACGCGCCGGGTTCCACCCACGTTAATCGCTTCGGCCTGAGTCCAGTCAGAGGCGCCGATTTTGTACCAGGCGGCTATGTGAAACACGACGTCACTATCGGCCATCCCTGGCCGCATGGAAGCGGTATCGGTAATGTCGCCAGGTACGGCCGTAGCTCCCAAATTTGTCACAATTGCCGCGCTGCGTTCCGACCGGGCCAGCGCATAAACGTCATACCCCCGCTCCACTAGCTTCCGCACCACACGCTGACCAATAAAACCAGAACCACCCGTCACAAATGCTTTCATAATCTTGTCCTTTCAGGCTCAGGTTACCAGAGAATTTGCCTGCATTATACCTGACACCCGTAACCCTTAAAAATTTGTTTGCTGCCCAATTATGCCGGTGTTATAATTCATTTCGGCTGGGGCGCGTAGCTCAGCTGGTTAGAGCGTTCGGTTCACATCCGAGAGGTCAGGGGTTCGAGTCCCTTCGCGCCCATTTTGGCAGATGATCGTTGCGGCAGCGCAGCGATCATCTTTTTTTTGCCCGTTCCTGCCCACCTTTCAGCCCTTTGGCCCGGTAGACCGGCAAAACAAACAAAACACCGTTATCCGGGTTTTCCAAATTGCCAATTACCTTTTCCGTCGCTTCAATCAGGCGATCCACCCACTCTTCCCCTTCCACCACAGTAAAAATAGTGCGATGCCGTTCTTCCGGCCGTTTCAAAAAGTCGGCCAGGCTGGGCATCAAAGGTATACTGGAGCGATCTCTGGCTTTCCGCACCCGCCCCAGGCCGGAACTTTCCAGAATGGTGATACCGCCAACCCCGGTTTCTTCCCACGCATCCAGTACGGGGGTGCATTCATCCATCTTGTGCAGAATGAGCATGACCATGTACATAGCAACTTTCTCCTGAAATTGGTGGTAGTTGGCGGTTACCCCCCAGCTACCGCTTCTTTCTCTTTGGCAAAGGCCAGCCGCAGCATGGGGGGTGTTACCAGGGTAGCAATGATTACCATAGATACCGTAATGGAAAAGCTGTCCTGTGTCAAAATGCCTTGTGTGAGGGCAAAAGCAGCTACAATCAGCCCTACTTCTCCGCGGGAAACCATGCCCACGCCTAACTGGAATGATTCCCGGTTGGTCAGGCCACCCAGCCGGGCGCCTGCACCAGCCCCCAGAATCTTACTGACAACGGCGACGAGCGTCAGGACAATGGCAAAAATCCAGGCGCCGCCGTTGATTGCCGCCAAATTAACACTCAATCCGATATTCACAAAGAAGATAGGCACAAAAAGGCCATACCCCATGGCCGCAATACCTTGTTCAATGTCGCGGCGGTAGGGCGTGCGGGCAAAAAATAATCCGGCCATGAAAGCTCCGGTAATACCGGCCATGCCGCCGACAGCTTCAGCCGTCCAGGCGTACAACAAGGCTGTGGCCAGAGCAAAGGTCAACATGCCATAATGAATATTGACGTCGCTGACTTTGTTGACCAAACGAGGCAACAGCCAAATACCTACCAGGGATGCCCCTACCAGATAGCCTGCCATGCGCCCTATAGTTAGAAGTAAAGAGCCAATGTCACCGTTACGGCCGCCGCTTACCAGCAGGAGAGAAGCCAGGGATAGCAGCAGAATTACCAGCACATCGTCAAATACGGCCGCCCCCAGCATAGATAATCCTACCCGGCTGCGCAGCACATCCAATTCCATCAATGTTTGCGCCGAGATGCTGACGCTGGTGGCAGAGAGCGCCAAGCCGATGAACACCGCTTCGGTAAAGGGCAGGCCAAAGAGTACGGCCGTGCTATATCCCATCACCACAGGCAGCAGTACGCCTAATGAGCCGGCCAGACCGGCCACCTTGCCCGTTGCCAGCAGTTCGTTAAGGTGCAATTCCAGGCCGGCCAGCATCATCAACAATAAGACGCCAAACTCAGCCAGCAGCGTCAACGTTTCCGGCAGTAACTGGTCAGCGGCAAACATGGGCCACACTTCCAGCATATTCAGCACTGTTGGCCCCAGGATCAGCCCGGCCAGCAGTTCCCCCAAAACGGACGGCTGCCCGATGCGCACACTCAACGCTCCGGCCGTCTTGGCTGCAAATATAATGATGACAATGGCGAGAATAAGGTTCAGAAATTCAGACATAGGAGAGAGGAGATTGGTAATCGGAGATTGGAAGATACGCGAAATCGCCAATCTCTAACCTCTAATTTATTTGCGTTCCAATACGCGAATAGTGACCCTGTCCCCTTTCCGTTTAAGTTCGATTTGGTCGCCAGGGTTGATGTGGCGGATAATATCTTTGTCAAAATTGTAGGCGTAGGGAATCCCTTCCAGCGAGCAGGCGGGGGCGCTTTGCTGGTCAATTTCTGTGTTGACGATAGCCAGAGGCGCTTTGCCCCGGTAGTACAATTCCAACAGGACGTAGGGAGCTACGGTGGAGCCGCTGCCTTTGGGGAAGATGGCGATTTTCCCGGCCATGCTTTGCCCGTTGGCCGGATGCCCCGGTTCCTCGATGACGCCGGTTTTCCGGTTGACAAAGCCCAGCAGGGTGATGGGTGCGTCGGTGACAAACGCTTCACCGGTAACGGTAAAGTTTTGCTGGGAAGGCAGGCCGTGTCCCTGAGCTTCAAATGCCCCCGTTGCCTTGTGGGCGGCGGGGTGAGGGC
>JALUPA010000320.1 GCA_027054335.1 Ardenticatenaceae bacterium | reverse complement strand
GGTTAATAACGTGGCTGGCGTGGTGCGTGAAGAGGCGAGGTGTGAGGCTGTACATGCGGGATGTTGCGCTGTGGATGAGAAGAATTGTATTTTGTTTAGGCCATATCAAAAATTAAATTATCCGGTATCATAGTGAAATGAACAAAAAAGAGAAGTTAACACAGGAAGAAAAAGAATTGTATATTGGTGTTGGTAAGGTGCTAAAAGGAAGTGAAAGACGTTTGTTTATGGCGCGCGTGGTAAAAATGCTGGGACGGGGAGGCCAAGTCTATGCTGAAGCAGAAATGAAATGGAACCGATGCACGATTCGCAAAGGGCTTAATGAATTAGAAAGTGGCGTTGTAAACCAAGATAACTTTAAGGCACGAGGGCGTAAAAGGGCCGAAGAACATCTCCCGAATCTGTTAGCAGACATCCAAGAAATTGTAGATGGGTGGAGTCAAACAGACCCCACATTTAGAACAACTCGTTTGTACACACGTATCACGGCTAAAGAGGTGAGAAAGCAATTAATTGAGCAAAAAGGATATAAAGAAGAAGAACTGCCGAGTGGGATGACAATTAACACCAAGATGAACGATCTGGGCTATCGTTTACGGGCTGTCAAAAAAAGCCAGCCCAAACAAAAGATTCCGGAAACAGATGCTATTTTTGAGCAGTTGAACCAAATTCATCGTCAGGCACACGAGGAAGAGACCATACTGAGGCTGTCATTTGACGCGAAAGCGACCGTTCTAATCGGGGCCTTTTCCAGGGGAGGAGTCAGTCGAGTAGAAATCAAGGCATTAGATCATGATTTTGGTCCAGACAGCAAAGTGACCCCTTTTGGTATTCTGCTGCCGGATCATGACCGCTTATTTCTGTACTTTGCCTCGGGTAAAATAACCAGCGATTTCATCGTTGATTGTATTCAAGCGTGCTGGGCAGAAATCAAAGATGAATTCCCCCAAGTAACCACTTTGCTGCTCAATCAGGACAATGGGCCGGAAAATCACAGTCGTCGTACCCAATTCATGCACCGTCTCACTCAATGGGTTGATGAGGAAAACCTCACCATTCAATTGGCATACTACCCTCCATATCACAGCAAGTACAATCCAATTGAGCGAGTTTGGGGCGTTCTGGAACAACATTGGAATGGGAGTTTGCTGGATTCGTTGGAGACTGTGCTTGGTTTTGCCTGTACCTTGAAATGGAAACAAAAGAAACCCGTTGTTCACCTGGTGCAAAAAGTTTATCAGACTGGCATCAAATTGACTCAGAAAGCAATGGGCTTGTTGGAAAAACGGTTTGAGCGTCTGGCAGGGCTAGGCAAGTGGTTTGTCACGATTCGACCGCTTGCCTGCACTTGACTTCGGATCATTATTTTATTGGTTTGGCCTTAGTGACAAGATTATACTACAAGTGGAATTGACTCAATAGCATTGCGTGATACTGTCTGGTCACATATCACCCGTCACGCCACGCATCACAAAAATTATGCGCATAGACATCCTGACTTTATTTCCCGGTATGTTTCCGGGTTATCTCAATGAAAGCATCCTGAAGCGGGCGCAGGAAGCGGGGCTGGTGGAATTTTACCTGCACAACATCCGTGACTACGCCGCGGGCAAACACCGCGTCGCTGACGAACCCCCTTTTGGCGGCGGCGGCGGCATGATCCTGAAGCCGGAGCCGATTTTCCGGGCCGTCGAAGCCATAAAATCTGCCGATGAGGAGTCCCCTGTCATCCTCCTCACGCCGCAGGGACGGCCGTTCACGCAAACCATCGCCCAGGAATTAGCCCAACAAGAGCGGCTGATTTTGATTTGTGGTCGTTACGAAGGTGTAGACGAGCGAGTACGGCAGTATCTGGTCACAGACGAAATTTCCCTTGGCGATTACGTGCTGACCGGCGGTGAATTGGCGGCGATGGTGGTGGCGGACGCGGTAACGCGCCTCCTGCCCGGCGCGCTGGGGGCCGCCGGCGCCGCCGAGACGGACAGCTTTGCCGACGGCTTGCTGGAAGGGCCGCATTACACCAAACCGGCCGATTTTCGCGGCTGGCAGGTTCCCGACGTCGTGCGTTCCGGCCACGCGGCCAACCTGGCCCGCTGGCGGCGTGAAGGGGCCTTGCGCCGAACCTGGGAACGCCGGCCTGATTTGTTGAAAACGGCCGTCCTCAGCGAAGAAGACAAACGTTTTTTGCAGTCATTAGAAGACTTTACTGAAAAAACCGCCGAGAACGCGGAGAGCGCGAAGAATTACTAGAGAAAAATCCTGATAAATCCGCGCAATCCGCGGCTTTTTTCAGCAGACTCATTGGTTCAATCTTCAAGATTGAACCAATCTTTGTCAAAGGAAGGGCTTATGGAAGTTTTACGCAAGGTTATTGCCATTTTAGCGGCCGTTGGTTTTTTACTGACGGCCGTATTCGCTTTATTCGTCGTCAATCTGGCCAACGTCATCACAGACCGGCAGGCGGTGGTCAGCGCTGTGACGGAGACGGGCGGGCTGGACGGCTGGGTGCGGACGCAAGCGCCCCAGTTTGCTTCCCGGCTCATTCAGGAGCAGATGGAAAAGGCGGGACTGCCTCCCATCGCTGTAGACAATGCGGCTCTGGCGGCCGCGGCCGTCAATCTGATCCCGCCGCAATGGGTTGAGGCGCAGGCGGAAACGGCCGTCAACGCCATCTACGACTATCTGGAAACCGGCGACCCGGCTGCGGCTGCCGTGCGTCTGGATATGCAGCCGCTGCTGGCGCAATTGGAGGGAGACGCTGGCAAGCAGATGATCACCTTATTTGTCAGCACACTGCCCCCTTGTTCGGGTGACGATGTGGGCGCGCTGCTTAACGGGTTGACCGGCGGTGGCGAAATTCCAGCCTGCATTCCACCCGGCGTGGGCCAGGAAACATTGGCCGCCCAGGCGCATACAATGATCGCCCAATCTATCCAGCAAAACCCTCAATTAACAGCCAACGGCATAGAAATCTCCCTGCTGCAAAGTATGCCTCCGGCCGAGTTGCAACGCCTGGAGCGGGCGCGGCAGGGTTACTTGCTGGCGGACAAATGGGCCTGGACGTTGTGGCTGCTGCCGTTGCTGGCCTTGTTGACCATCGCCCTGTTTGCCATTCGTTCTCTGCGCACGTTGGGGTTGTGGTGGGGCTGGCCGCTGACGTTGGCCGGGGGATTGGCGCTGCTGTTAGCTCTGTTTGTTTCCGCCAATGTGGCGGCCGGATCGGCCGCCGCTGCCGCTTCATTTGTGCCGGGCGGCGCCATTCTTTCTGTTTTGGCGAAAGTCTGGCAGGAGTTGAACAAGCTCTGGTTGAACCGCGTTTATCTGCAAGCCGGGTTGATGTTTGGTCTTGGCCTGTTCCTGCTGTTGGCTGCCTGGTGGGCCGGGCGGCAGGCAGGATGAGACGGGGGGTGCGGGTTGCCGGATGGGTGACGGCCGTATTCCTTCTCCTGTTCACGCTGCGCCGCTGGCTCTTTTTGTTGGCGGCGGTTTTTTTTACCGCGGAGGGCGCGGAGAGCACGGAGGGGGAGAGGGCCGGTTGGCCGGAAATCGTTCTCCTGGTTCCGTTTTATAATGAAGAGAGCAATCTGCCTGGCTTGCTGGCCTGTCTGGACGGGCTGGATTACCCGCCGGAGCGTTTGACAGTTGTTCTGGTGGATGATGGTTCTGTAGATGGCGGCGCGGCGCTGGCCCGCCGCTGGGCGGCGCAACGGCCGTATTGCCATCTGCTGACTTTGCCCCAAAACGGGGGTAAGGCGGCCGCGCTCAACCTCGCGCTGTCCCGGTTTCCCCAAGGCGATCTGGCGGCGGTGTATGATGCAGATGAACGGCCGTCTCCCGACGTGTTGCACCAATTGGCTGCCTGTTTTGCCGATGAAAGGGTGGGGGCGGTGAACGGCCGTCGCGCCGTCAGCAACCCATTTGATTCACTCATTGCCAGTTATGCTACTCTGGAAAATCTGGTACACGAGCAAATCACCATGCGGGGCAAAGGCCGGCTGGGGTTGGCCCCGGCTCTGCTTGGCTCCAACTGCCTGTACCGCCGCGCCGCTTTGGCGGAAGTAGGCGGCTTTCGTCCCGGTGCGCTGCTGGAAGATACGGAAATCACCCTGAAACTGGCGCAGACCGGCTGGCAAACGCACTATGTGAGTACGGCTGTCAGCCAGCACGCTGTCCCCCGCACCCTGGCCGGTTACTGGCAGCAGCGTCTTCGTTGGTCGCGTGGCTTCCAGGACGCCACCCGTATGCACACGACGGAAATTTTGCGGGACGGCCGTCTCCCTTTCCCCCTTCGCCTCGAACTCACCCTCTTCTCCCTCGGCTACCTGGATCGGGTCGTCCTCTTGCTGGCTCTGTTTTTGACTCTCGTCATGCGTAAAAACGTGATGCGTGATGCGTGTTGCGTAAATCACATTTCATGTCCCCCC
>JALUPA010000319.1 GCA_027054335.1 Ardenticatenaceae bacterium | reverse complement strand
TCCCACCATTACGAACGCACCCACCGGGACGCCCTGGAAAACAGTGCCCAACTCATCGCCGCTTATTTGTTGAGTAATTGAGTAACTGGGTAACTGGGTAATTGGGTAATTGGGCAATTACCCAGTTACTCAATTACTTAATTACCCATTACAGGAGAAGTGATATGAAAAAACGCGCTATTTTGTTCCTCTTTTTTACGGCCGTCATCCTCAGTGCCTGCGGTAATAATGAACCAGCTGCCAGGGATGTAACCCCCCTCACCGAACAACCACCCACCACTGCCCCTACGCCCACCCTCATGCCCACGCCGGCCGGCTCCGCCAGCGGCACGGCCGTCGTAGACAGCATCCAGATCAACATCCTGGAATCGTTCCCCGTGCAAGTCAACGTGATTGCCCGCGGCGAACTGCCCGACGGCTGCACCCAGATTAACGACATCACTACCGAGCGCCAGAACGACACCTTCAACATCACCATTACCACCCTCCGCCCGGCAGATGCGGACTGCACCCAGGCCATTGTGCCTTTTGCAGAAACAATCAGCCTGGACGTGGTGGATTTACCGGCGGGAACGTACACTGTAGACGTGAACGGCATCCGCGGCTCCTTCACCCTGGACATGGACAACTCCCTGCAAGCAGAAGAACCAGCGGCCACAACCGCCCCCGAAAGCGGCAATCAGGGCGTCATCAACGGCCGTGTCTGGCATGATGAATGCGCCGTAGCCGAAGATGGAGATACGGCCGTGCCTTCCGCCGGCTGCGTACCCCTGGATGACGGCTTTATTGCCAACGGCGTCCTGGATGGCAATGAATTTGGCATCGAAGGCGTCACCGTCAACCTGGGCGAAGGGGCTTGCCCGGCAGCGGGATGGGCAACGGCCGTTACCGACACACAAGGCGATTACGTCTTCACCGAACTACCCGCTGGGGATTACTGCATCTCCATTGACGCTCTGGCTCCGGAAAATGCGGAACTGCTGCCCGGCCAATGGAGCTTCCCCCAACCCGGCGACGCGGCCGAAATTAGCGTCACCCTGGACGCCGGGCAGGTGTCCACCGGCAACAATTTCGGCTGGGATTACCAATTCCTGCCCGTGCCGGAAGTGGACTTGGCAAACTGCACCAACAGCCTGGAATTTGTGGAAGATTTGAGCGTGCCGGACGACACCATCTTTGCCCCCGGCAGCGAATTTACCAAAAGCTGGCGGCTGCGTAATGACGGCACTTGCCCCTGGACGACCGATTACAGCCTGGTAGCCGTAGGCGGGGATGACATTCCGGGGCCAACGGCCGTACCCCTACCCGGTCCCGTAGCCCCCGGCCAAACGGTAGACCTATCCGTCACCTTCACCGCACCGGAAGAAGAAGGCGTTTACCGGGAAAACTGGCTCCTCAGCGACCCCAACAACCAGACCTTTGGCGTGGGCGGCCTGGCCAGCGAAGTGTTTTGGGTGAAATTCACCGTCGGCGTGCCGGAGCCGACGCCGGAACCGAATTCGGCCGTTATCGGCGGCGTCGTCTGGGAAGATTTCTGCCGCGTCATTGACGGCGAACCGACGCAAGGCTGTGTAGAAATTGAAGATACCGGCTTCTACCGCGCCGACGGCTCACTGAACTTTAACGAAAGGCGTCTACCCGGCGTCACCGTCATTCTGGCTAAAGACGCCTGCCCTGAAGACGGCATCTTTAGCAATGCCGACATCCTTTCCACCACCATCACCGATGAGGACGGCCTCTACCGCTTCCCCAACCTGGAAGAAGGGCTGTACTGCGTGGCCATTGACGCCCTCAGCCCGGCCAATGTAGATTTGCTTATTCCCGGTTCCTGGACGTGGCCGTTTGTGGGAACCGGTCGTATCGGCATCATCCTGGCCCCCGGTGAAGAACGGCTGGAAGTGGATTTCGGCTGGGACCACCAGGATTAGTTTTCAGTGTTCAGTGATCAGTGTTCAGTCGCTTTTTCCCACTGAACACTGAAAACTGCACACGGCACACTGCAATGACTCTAACAGCCGCCGCCGCGACGCAGGCCAAGCAGGTACCAGATCGGGCCAACCAGGATGCTATTCTGGCCCAGGTTCATACCAGCCCGGAAGGTGTTCCGTATGGCTTGTTCCTCGTGGCGGATGGCGTGGGAGGCCACCATGAAGGCGGCCAGGCCAGTCACATCGCGGCGAAAACCATCGCCGAATTGACAAAGCCTTTGTGGCCCGACCTAGCCGACCCGCTTTCCCCGGAACAACAGTCGGCGCTGGAAGTGGGCTTGTATGAAGCCATTATGACGGCCCATGAAAACATCCTGACTTATGGGGCAGCGCACAATATTCGTACCGCCAGCACTGTTACCTGCGCCCTGATCTACGGCCGTACCGCCATCATCGGCAACGTAGGCGACAGCCGCGCCTACCTGTTTCGCCAAAATAACCTGGAACAAATCACCGAAGACCATTCCCTGGTGATGTGGCTGGTCAGACAAGGTCACATCACCATTGACGAGGCCCGCAATCACCCCTATGGCAACGTGTTGATGCACGCGCTGGGCGGCCCGGAAACGCCAATGATTGACATAACGAACCTGCCCTTGCAACCCGGCAATAGCTTGCTTTTGTGCAGCGACGGCATTTGGGACGTACTGACCGATGAGCAGATAGCTGAATTTCTGCAAACGGCCGCTTCCCCGGAAACGGCCGTTAACGAAATCATGGCGGTGGTGGAACCGGTACA
Source organism: Ardenticatenaceae bacterium (assembly GCA_027054335.1). Taxonomy (GTDB): domain Bacteria; phylum Chloroflexota; class Anaerolineae; order Promineifilales; family Promineifilaceae; genus JAJRTP01. The sequence goes on along the minus strand of JALUPA010000319.1, from coordinate 1,697 downwards.
CAGGGACGACTATTCTGTAATAATTGTAAAAATTTGAGAATTTGAGACGTGAAACGTGAAAACGAGTGACTTTGATTATACACTGCCTCCAGAATTAATTGCCCAACGGCCGTTAGCCCAACGGGACGCCTCTCGCTTATTAGTCCTGCACCGGTCAGACGGCCGTATCCAGCACCAACAGTTCAGCGATATCCTGGATTATTTGCAGCCCGGTGACGCTTTGGTAGCCAACGACAGTCGCGTGATTCCGGCCCGATTGTACGGCCGTAAATCCAGCGGCGGCAAAGCAGAAATTCTCCTCCTGGAGCAGCTTGACGAGAGTCGCTGGAAAGCGCTCGTCGGTGGCAAAAAATTGCGCGAAGGCAGTATTATCCATCTTCTGGATGGCGCAGGGGAAATGAGCGGGGTGGCAGCGGAGATTACGGCCGTACTCGACGGCCCCCAGCGGGAAATTCAGTTCAACCAGCCCGCAGATAGCTGGCTATACGAATTTGGCTACACCCCCCTGCCTCCCTACATCCACGAAACCCTGGACGACGCCGAGCGGTACCAGACTGTCTATTCCCGCCCACCCGGTTCCGCCGCCGCGCCCACTGCCGGGCTGCACTTTACGCCCAATCTGCTCTTTGCCCTGCGGGAAAAAGGCGTTATTTTTGAGACGGTGACGCTGCACGTGGGGCTGGATACCTTCAAGCCGGTGGAAGTAACGGAAGTCAGCCGGCATACCATCCACACGGAATGGGCCAGCCTGTCCCCGGATACCGCCCGGCGCATCAATGAGGCCAAATTGGCCGGGGGCCGCATCGTCGCGGTAGGGACGACGGCCGTGCGCACCCTGGAAACCGGCGCGCTCCGCTCCGCGGGCATCACCGACAGCCTGCAAGACATCAGCGCCCGCGACGCCGCCGGAGAAACGAGCAGCATGTGCCCCTGGAAGCCGGTCTCTGCCTTCGAGGGACCAACCGACCTGTTCATCTACCCCGGCTATAAATTCCGGGCCGTGGACGTGATGATTACCAACTTCCACCTGCCCCAATCCAGCCTGCTCATGCTCGTCTCCGCCTTTGCCGGTCAAGAGACTATCAGGCGGGCTTACAAGACGGCCGTAGCCGAAAAATACCGTTTTTATTCGTTTGGGGATGCAATGTTAATTTTGTAATTGAGCAATTATCCAATTACCCGATGAACGAAATCACCCCCTCCATCTTTTTCTTTTCTCTTCTGGCAGCGGCTGTACCCACTGCCTTTTTTATCATGCTCATTTATTGGGCAGACAGATATGAAAAGGAACCGATCTGGCTGTTGACGGCCGTATTTCTTTGGGGAGCTGTTCCCAGCATTATCCTGGCTTACATCTTCAATACCCTGTTCAGCCTGCCCATTTATCTGCTGGCGGGAGAAGGCGCAGTGGCGGATACCCTCAGCGCCGCCTTTATCGCCCCGGTAGTAGAAGAAACGGCCAAAGCCTTTGCCCTGCTGGTCATCTTTCTGCTGCGCCGAGAGGAGATTGATAGCTGGTTGGATGGCATCATTTACGGGGCTATGGTCGGTTTGGGCTTTGCCTTGGTGGAGAATGTGTATTACTTCATCGGCCAATATCAGGCTGGCGGATTAAGCGCCTGGGGGATGAATGTGTTTATGCGTGGCGTTATTTTTGGCCTGAACCATGCTCTGTTTACCAGTATGACCGGTCTGGG
>JALUPA010000318.1 GCA_027054335.1 Ardenticatenaceae bacterium | reverse complement strand
CCTTGGCAGGAATGGGGCTGTCTCCACGGATCGGCTGCACCTGATTTTGGTCAACAGCCACGTAGCCGCTCACGGAACGTTCCGGATTGGTCATAAATGCTTGCCAGCCCTCCCCGGTCATCACTTGTTGCAAAGCACGTAATTCCTGCAAGGCTTGCCGGGTTTGTTCCGCCTGCCGGGCATTCTGCAGGGCAATGGCTACCTGAGAAGCCAGCGTGGTAAAAACGTTGATATGTCCTGTATTGAAATAATGGGGAATATCGGACTGAATATCCAACACACCAAGCAGTTCATCTTCACCCAACGCCAGGGGTACGGCAATCTCAGCGGCCGTTTCCGGCAGCAATGGATGAGGCAAAAAGCCCGGCTCATGCTGCACATCATTCACAATTACCCCATGCCGGGTGCGGGCAGATTGAGCTACTAAAGACTGCTCCTTTTGCAAGGGAATAACGTACCGCGCAGCTATCATTTGCCGGCCAGTTTCACCCGCAGCAGCAGACAAAACCAGATCGTCATTAACGCGATCCAGCAAATAAATCTGGGCATGATACATGTGGAACCGCTCTTTTGTCAGTTCAACCACGTCATTTAGAAGCTGTTGTATATTCTGGGTAGCGGCAATGGTCGTACCCGCCTCAGCCACAATCTGTAGTTCAGCAGCCCGTACTTGTGTTTCTTCTACCAACCGCTGGTTTTCAATATAATTACTAACACGCCAGCCAATATCGCTTATAAAAGCACTTTCAGCATCATGGAACTCATGGTTTTTAGTATAAGCAATGTAAATATATCCCGTATGCTCACCGCTCAAACGCAATTCTTCAATAATATGGCGCGGTAATTCTCTGGCTTCAGCCACACCATAGATCGCCTCGTCCAGAGAGATGGCGGCTACACAGTCATCAGGATATGCCATAACTTGGGGAATATGCTCAGTAACCCATTGCAAAAACCGAGCAATAGATGGTGTTTCTTCTGCTTTACGGCCGATTTCGTTAAGCAAATTCAGCTGTTGCACCCGCTCAACCAACTGGTGTTCCATGATTTTTCGGTGTTCAATGTCTAACAATGTAGTAATAAGCGCAGGTGCACCCTCAAAATCAATAATTTGTATAGAAATCAACGCCCAGAAAGGTTCCCCATCTGCTCTTTTGAGACGAATTTCGTAATTGGACAAATATCCTTGTTCCTGGAGGCGCGCAAGTAACGTTTGCCGGTCAACCGGATCAAAATAGAAGTCAGGCGTCGATTGGCCAATAAGATCATTGAGGGGAATGCGAACCATGTCGGACAATTGTTGATTGGCATACAAAACAGCGCCGCTTTCCAGACTGGAAATAAGCAACGGTATCGTTACAGACTCTAATATAGTCTGAGTGCGCGCTTCCATTACCATCACTTCCTTTAGGGCCTGCTCCTGCTCCGTTACATCCAGAAAGACACCATTCCACAAGGCATCTTCACCATCCGGCTGAGGTTGCGGATTGGCGCTGGCTTGAACATAAACAGTTCGATTATCGGGCAACTGAAAATGCCCCCGCCAGTGAAAGGAGGTGTTATTTTGTGCTGATTGGGCTAATAGTTTATGGAATTCATCTCTATCCCCCGGATGTATCAACTGCAATAAAGGTTCCCCGTTTTCCCGTAAAAGGTCAGGCTCTAAGCCAAGCATATCGTGAACGTATTGACTAACGTAAGGAAAATACAGGGATTTGTCTGGGCGTAAAGCAAACTGGTAAACAACGCCGGGTATATTTTCGGTAACTGCCTGCGTTATTTGCAATATTTGATTGTAGGCAATCAATTCTTCCCGACGAGCTTTACTCGCCTGTTCTCTTTGGTATTTAACAAACAGAATCATAACTGCGGCAATGACCAGAAAACTGGCTACTTGCTCCACCCTTAAATCAAGCGTGGGAACGACAACAGGAAGTAATAAGATAAAGGAAATGGCGATCAGGCTTAAGATAATCTGTCCACGATAAGAAAAGAAAAGGCTGCCCAACAACAAAGGCATTATTAACCAGACATAGGTAGAGAGAAGTTCATAATCGTTTTGTGGCGGATTAAAAAACGTAATGAATGCAGGCAGCAACAAGATTCCCACCGCAATCACGGCAGCCCACATATAATTTGAAGTGCGACTAATACCATAGGCAATCAGGAGAACAACGGCCGTTATCCCTAACATACTCCACAACGGCACAAAACCAATTAAAGTACCAGAAATTACCGTCGTCACAACCCCGAATATATTACCCAAAGCTAACACAAGTGTCAGTGAAGCCAGAAGTTGAGCTTGTTGTTGATCAGTAATATCTGTGATTTTATCGGAAGGAGCGGTCACCTTTTGCCAACTGTTATGAATACTGGCTCCAATCGTTCGCAGGCGGCGGCTCTCTGGCAAATCTAAATTAAGGTTGTTCATACGTTTTCACCTGTTTGTCGTTATCAGAATGATTGGCACCCAGTTGAGAATCATCAAGGTAAACAAAGGCTTCAACGCCAAAAGTACGCTGAATTTCCTTAACGGCCGTTTTCAAAATAGACTCTGCATCCACGGACATGCTGATATGCGTAGTGATCTGGCGCAAAGTTTTCTCCTCTTGAGCCTGTGCCGTAGTTTCTTCCAGCAAACGAACGCTTTCAATAGCAATGGCAGCCTGGTTGGCCACGGCCGTTAATAAATTTAGATGCCGCTCATCATAAAGGTGGGGTGTGGTATAACTTTGTAAACCTATGACACCCAGAACACGTTCGCCCACTACCATTGGCGCCCCCAACCATGATTCAGCAGGATTTCCATAACCAGCAACGCCCATTTCTTCCAGATGCTGGTCTACGTTATCGGCCATAAGCAACGGTTGACGGTGGCGGATAATATATTCCGTAATACCGTCTCCGGCTTGCCGCCGCTCTGCATGCCAGCGCATCTCTTCGCCAGATACGTTCAACACAAATACCACTTCATCTTTTTCTTCTTCATACAGAACAAGATAAAATTCGGTTGTGTCCATGAGCTGGGACAAATGGTCGTATACAGTTTTAACAACTCCGTCAATAGTCATCTGTGCCGTCATTGCCTGGCTCATTTCGTTGAGGACGGCCAACTCCTCTGTACGTTGTCGTATTTCATGTAGAGATTTTTCCATTTGCTGCGTAAGGCGCAAGTTTTCCAGATGAGTGCTGAGGGAAGCAGTTACGGCCGTTAACAACTCTTCCGTCTCTTCATCCAAACTAGCCACATCTTCTATTTCCACCAGGCCGATGGATTCGCCATGCACCATCAGGTTACGCCGGATAGCGGGCGCCTTTTCATCACTGGCTTCCCCATCAGTCTCAGTAATCGGGCGAAGCTGCGTCTGGTCATATATATACCCGGCAACGTCTAACTCAGCAGTGGAAGATTCCCAATTTTCTTGCGTCAGCCGCTGTATGGCCGTCTCGGCCTCTTCGCGGTAACGCTCCGTCTCAGACAACAGTCGCAGATTCTCGATCTGATTGGCTACCTGTTGGGCCACCAGACTTATTAATTTCTGAGCATCGTGCGGCAAAGATTGATCCGGTTCGGCCAATATCTCAATATCCCCAATAGCCTCGTTCTGTACTTGAATAGGCGCAGTCAAGATTTCCCGATTGTAAGTCGGAGCCGGCGGCGCTTCCTCAATCTTATAGAGGACACGGCCGTCATGCGCAAAACCAATCCGTTCTTTGTGTTCCAGAACAGTCAGGTAATCAGCCCAGCCCTTATGCACGACCTGGCGCACTTCCCTCTCTAACCGGGCCTGCATTTGCCGGTTTTCACTGAACAACCGGGCATTTTCAATGGCAATAGCCAACTGACCGGCCAGGGTCACATAGACCGGTACACTCTGTTCTGTCAATGAATGGGGCATATTGTTTTGCACATTCAAGACGCCGATCACATTGTCCCCGGCCAGTAAGGGAATAGACATTTCCGAACGGGTTTCCGGCAAGTAGGGGTTGGGCTTGAAGAGGGGGCTTACGGCCGTATCCGGAACCACAACCACCCGCTGTTGCGCGGCCGTCACACCGTTAATAGACCCCGGCCCAATCGCCAGACGATGCCCCCGTCGCACCAAATCCCGGCCTATAGCGCCCGAACCGGCGCTCAGAAGCAAACTGTGCCGTCTGCTGTCTGCCAAATAAATTTGTACATAATATAGATCAAAGTCATCCCGAATCAGCGCCACAGCCTCAGCCAACAAAACGTCCAGTTCCCGTACCTGAACCAGATAACGGCCGATTTCTGCTGCCAGTTCCAGATTTCGGGTACGTTCCACCACGCGATCTTCTAATGTTGCTTGCGATTGACGCAGCGCTTTATTACTCTCCCGTTGTAAGGCCATTGTTCTATTAAGACTTTTCATGGTCACATACATAATAATAGCCATGAAGATCAGATTACCGGTTGTGCCGATGGCATCAGTAACGGGATTATAGGGGGTCAACGGCTCCGGTAAGAAACCATTTCGCCCCAACATTTCAATATAACTGGTCATTAGCAAGGTTATCACCGTAGTGACAACAACCATGCGAGGGCCGGACAAAACACCGGCTAACACAATCAAGAGAAAATAGCTGGAAATAATAGAGGATGACAGTCCGCCCCCAAAATAAGCAATAATAGAGACGAGCAGCCAGATAGTAACCACAAACAAGGTGGCTGCTTCTTTAACATGGCCCCGGCGCATAACAAATTCCAGGCTGAGAGGCACGGCTAATACAACCAGGTTTGTTATCAAGATAGCCGGTGTAGGATCGGTCACCAGTAAAGCAACGATAACGGCAACCATCATGGCAATAGTAATAAGCAAAATACTGTTAAGCAGGCTGGCTATTCTGGCCTTGTCTTCGTCATCGGCAAAGGTTGGCGCCGACAGGAATTGGCGTATTTGTTGAATCATAGTCTGTCCTCTGGTATCAGCATTGACTTCTTAAGATCGGCTCAATCTGTTAGACCGAATCAATTTCCAAGCCGCTAACTTGCGCTACCATTGCCACCCAATTGCACTGTCACCCGCTGCGCTCCCAGTGCTTGCTCCAGCTCCTGAGCAGCAATCTGCAACACTTCCTCCAACGTAGCTGCCTGCTGAATCTTTTGGCTGATCATATTCACTTGCGCTTCATACTGTACCCGATACTCCGTGGCTTCATATAAGCGGGCATTGCGGATGGCGACAGCCACCTGACCGGCTATAGCTTGTAAAAAGCTCACGTCATCCTCGGATAGGCCATTCACCTGAGCCACCTGCACGTCCAGCACCCCCCAAACTTCATCACCAATGGCAATGGGCACGGCCGTTTCTGCCTTCGTCTCTGGCAGCAAAGGATTCGGCTGCCACCGCTCGTCCTGCCTCACATCCGGGACCAGAATATACTCATTTAAGGCTGCCGCCTGCCCAACGATACCCTGCCCCAGCAAAACAGAATGGCCGGCAGCCAGCATCATCTGGCCCGGATCACCTGTGCCCCCGGTCAACAGCAGCTTGTCTTGCGCCTCATCAAGGAGGTAGATTTGTGTATGGTAATAATCAAAAGCAGAATGGATTTGCTCTACCACTTCCTGCATCGGAACAGTCGCATCCAAAACACCCGACAGTGCCCGGCTGACTTTAACCCCAGCTTCGACAACTCGCGTGCGCTCGGCCACCCGCTGCTCCAAAGAGCGGGTCAAATCCTGCATAACCTCCAGATTGGCAGCCAGCGCCCGCACCAATAACCCCACAGAAACTGTCGTGAAGACATTTAACATGACAAAAACAGCTGATGTAGTTATCCAATTGTTTACCATTTGCGGTGGATCGTAACTAAGGCGCCCCTGGCTGACCTGCCAAAGCAAAAAAATTAAAACGGCCGTATTAAGCGCCACAGAAAACAAACCTGCTTTCAGACCAACAAAGACCACAGCCAAAATGGATGCCGTATACAAATACATACGGCCGCTACTCACCAACCCCAAACTGTAAAAGACAACCAAAGCCAACGCATAATTGATAAACAGCAAAACGCCAACTCTGAACTTGAAAGGCAGTCGCCGGACAAAGGTCACCATAGTCAACATCAGAACCGCTGCAGTAAAAATAATGTCCAGAGCAAGATCGTTCTCTACCAGAGTTATGCGCAGCACCACAACATAACTTAACAAGCCAAGCAACCACACAAATATCAATGTGGTGTTGAGAAAATATGTGCGCCACTCAGGCAAACTTGCATTTTCAGGAAAGGTGAATTCTTTTCGGATACGCGCCCCTAAAGTTAACGGGTTCATAAACTCAATCCTCTTTTTCTACGAATGACGGCCGTTTTTCTCATTGCCCGGCTGCAAAACAACGCGCGTCCGCGGGGCGTCAACCACCCGGCCAATCTCCCGTGCCGCTACCTGCAAGGCTGCTTCAATCGTAGTCGTGCGTAATAGTTTTTGGTTAATCTCATTAATCCGGGCTTCATTTTCCGAACGCTCTCTTTCTACATCCAGTAAGTGGGCATTTTGCAGAGCGATAGCCACCTGATTGGTAATAGACAGCAGCACGTCTGCATCTGCCTCTTTCAGGCCGTTCACCTGATTGGCTTGCACATCCAGCACGCCCAACACTTCATCTCCCATAGAGATAGGTACGGCCGCTTCCGCTCTCGTCTCCGGCAGTAATTCATTGGGCAGCCAACCTTCTTCCTGCGCTACATCGGGAACCAACACCACTGTATTTGTGGCTGCCGCCCGGCCAACCAACCCCTGCCCCACTTCAATCTGATGCTGCCTGGCCAACATGATTTGGCCCGCTTCGCCCGTCCCGCCGGCCATCTGCAACACCTTACCGTCTTCATCCAGCAAGTACATATGAACATGGTAATAATCAAAAGCGTCGCGCACCTGCTCCACCACTTCTGTTACCAACTCGTTCTGATCGCGAATGGTCAACAAACGGCGGCCCACGTCAATACTAATTGCCAACGCCTGGGTACGTTCTGCTACCCGCTGCTCCAGATTACTGATAGCGCCTTGTAATTGATCCGTCATGGCATTAAAAGCAGCGGCCAGTGTGCCCAACTCATCTTCAGACTGAACAGCAGAACGGACTTCCAGATTACCTTGGGCTACCTGAACGGCCGTTTCCGTCAAATCAGTAATCGGTTCCGTCAGGCGCGTGCCAACCACCCAGGCCACCACACCTGCCGAAAAAATCACAATAATACCCAGAACAACGTTAAACCGGCCTTGCTGGGCTACCGGCGCCAGCCCCTCAACTTCATCCTGATACACTGCAATCTGCCAATTTGTAGCATCCACCACAGGCTCGTGGGCCAGCGTACTCACATTCGCTGCACTAAGCAATACGTTGACGTCATGATGCTTGACCGCCGTATACAGTTCACCCTTTTGCCTTATGTCCTCAACCGCAGATCGCAATTCATTTGTTTCTAAAGCCAACTCACCATTTTCCACCTCCAGTACCTGGCTGCCCGGTAAATGAAGTTCAACCTTGCCCGTTTCACCAAATTGAGCCGCCTCCATAATATTAGCCAAAGCCTGCAAGCTGAAAGTAGCGCGTAAAACACCAATAATCTGGGTGCGCCCTGTGGCTACCTCGCCACGAATAGGCACGGCCATATCCACCGTCCAGACGTCCCTGTCCACATCAAGTTCCGGCCGGCCTATATAAGCAGAGCCAAAGCCACTCATATACGCATCACGCCACCATTTCTCATTGCCTTGATAATACGATTTCGGGCGATAGGTAGCCGCCACAGGCGCGCCAAATTGATCGGTGACCAACAAATCAATATTATCAGGGGAAATAACCAGGAACTCCTCTAATTCCGGCACCAAATCATTAGCTAAAACGGCAGCCACCAGGGGATCGTCATCCGGTCTGTTTGTCCAGGTTCTATCCAATGCTTTCAATTGGGCTTCAATATCCTGCCGTGTATTGGCCGTATAGGAACTGCGCTGATCCAAAACGCCGGAAACAATGGCACGATTGATAGCCAGCGTCTCCAGTATGTTAATTTTCCGGGCCAATAATTCCCCGATAGACAGAGCGTTGGAAAAAGCCAATGTATTCAGATTCCGCCCCACCTGTTCGCCAACTGTTTTGTTAGCTACTATGTTAATACCCACAGCTACAGCCATAACAGCCAGCAAAGCCACCGCAATCGTGGCCGACACCAATTTACCGCGCAGCGAATAACTGTTAAATTGACGCGCAACCACAATCAGTACAATGATAACCACTGTAATTGCAGCAATATTGAGCAGGGTGGTCCCAATTCCCGTTATTGGCGGCCGATAACCTGGCCAAACTTGATCCAGACCAATCAATATTAGATCAATGAGCAAAAGTGCAGGAATAATCCGCCGATTTTGCTGAGGCGTCAATGTTTCTAAAACAATACCCAAGGATACAGAAAATATAATAATAGTATTGGTCGTGCCGATATTACTCCGCGCCATAATCAAAGAAGCATTGCCAATGCGCAGTGTCACCAATAGAATGCCGATACCCAGAACAGGTTTATTTTTATGGGCAAAGAATACAGCCAGTATTGCCCCAACAAACATTAAAATACCAGATATGAAATCAATAGTCTGTCCCGAAACAATCGTGGCGATCACAGCACCAAGTAGAATAGCAAAAAGCAATGCTGCCGCGCCTGTCGTTATCATGCGGGCGTTACGCGCGCGTTTTTCAGTTGTATCTTTATTCTGATTCGCTTCGTTGATATATAAGGCCATGTTTTGTCTCCTCAAACATGGAGTTTCGCAAAAATTAACAGTTTACCTGCTCTTGTATAATGGACTATTGTTGGGCAAAATGGATCAATGTTACGCAAGTTACAATTATATACGACAGCGGATTGACTACTTTATATTCTAAACCAGTAAGTCGGCCTTCAGAATGGTACTTTTGGTAAGCAAAATCCTTTGTCACAGTAATATTACGCCCTAAGCAGGTATCCACATTCTACCTATGATAATCTATCACAGGTACATAATAACATAGCCCAAAAATTGTCGCGTGAATAATGCGTGATGAGAGGAGTTGCTACGTGGGAAAAAGGTACGGAAATGAATGTATTGCATATTGCCTAGGGTATATCGGGCACTTTTACGGAATAGTTACAAGATGACACGGCCGTTCTTCACCACCACGCTCACCAGATTAACCCCGTAACGGTAGCCAAGCTGACGATAATCGGCCGTATCCAGAAGCAGCATATCCGCCTGCTTGCCCGGCTCCAGACTGCCGACTTCCCGCCCCCGGCCGATGGCGTAAGCTGCGTTAATCGTCACGGCTGCCAACGCCTGCGCCTGAGTCAGCCCCATGTAGCGGCAGGCCAACGCCATCATCATCTGCTGCGACTCACACCAGGATGTGCCGGGATTACAATCGGTAGCTATGGCCAAGGCCCCGCCCGCCCCGATGATCGCTTTGGCCGGGGTGTAATCCGGCTCGGCCAGGCCAAAAGGGGTACCGGGCAGCCCCACTGCCACTGTATCCCCTTGTCCCAACGCCTGAATGTCCGCCTCCGGTGTGTGTACCAGGTGGTCGGCGGACACGGCGCCCAATTCCACCGCCAGCTTTGTGCCGCCCAGCCCCACAAATTCGTCGGCGTGGAGTTTTAGACGGTAGCCCAGATCGGCCGCAGCCGTCAAAATACGCCGCGTCTGGGCCACGTCAAATACACCTTCTTCACAAAATACGTCGCAAAACAGGCTGACGTTATGCTGCCGCAGCCATGCTGCCCCGGCGGGCAGCATTTTTTCTATCACCAGGTCTACGTAGGCGTCGGTACGGCCGTTATACTCTTCAGGTACCGCGTGGGCCGGCAAAAAGGTATACGTTAACTCAAGGGGCAGCGCCTCGTTCAGCAAACGCATCGCCTCCAACTGCTTCAATTCCGCCGCCAGATTCAGGCCGTAGCCGGTTTTGGTTTCCACGCTGGTCGTGCCATAGGCCAGCATCCGTTCCAGGCGGGGCCGGTTGTCCGCCACCAGATCGGCTAAACTAGCCTGGCACACCGCCCGCACAGTTGACATAATACCCCCGCCAGCAGCCATGATTTCCATATAGGTCGCCCCAGCCAGCCGCTGCTCAAACTCGCCAGCCCGGTCGCCCATCCAGGGGATGTGGGTGTGGGGGTCTACAAAGCCAGGAACAAGACAACGGCCGTCTGCATCCACCACCGTCTCCGCTTTATATTTAGATTGTAATTCTACCGTAGGGCCAACAGCCAGGATACGGCCGTCCCGCACCGCCACCGCCCCATTCTCTACCAATGCCAAAGTGCCCAACGCCGCCCCCCGCTGCGGCCCGTCCGCCCCCGGCATTACACACACCTGCCCTGCCGAATGAATCAACAAATCAACCTTTTCCATCTTGCACTCCTTTATCCGCGGCCTCCTATTCTCCCTCTCGGATGCCATAAGCCAGTACCAAGACAGCCAACACCATCAGGACAGCCGCCGCGACGCCATTACCCACAAAGCCAACCTCGGTAAACAATGCCGGCCCCAGCCACGCGCCCAACGCCCGCCCCAACGCCGACGCCGCCAAAACCGAGGACATCACCACCGTCCGCGCCGAAGGTACAATTTCCGTCAGCAGCGGGATACTGCCTACCACCGTAATCTCAAAGAACAAAAATAACAAAAAATAAGCCGCCAACGCCAGCGGCAGGCTAAAACTGGTAAACGGAATCAATAAACTGGCTGCTACGTCCAACGTACCCATCATAATAACCACCGGTCGTTTACCAAAGCGATCTACTGACCATCCGGCCGAAAGTTCACCCAACACCTCCGCTCCGCCAATCAGACTGGCGGAAAACCCCAACGCCAGCAAACTCAGGCCAAAATTAAATTCCAACCAGCCGCCAAAAACAATGAAAAGCAATTCGTTAGAAGCCATGATCAACGTGGTAAACAGCATCGCCGCCCAAATCACCCGATTATGGCGCACCACCCGCCACACGTCTCGCAAATCGCTGCCCCGTGAGTCGTTTCTGCTTTGGGTGGGGGGCAGGACGCGCCAGAGAAACACGGCCGTAATCCCCGCCAACAACGCCAACCAGACAAAAGGCGCCTGCCAGCCCATCGCGCGAATGAGCAGCCCCACAGTCGGCGCACCCAGCAGCAGCGCCCCCGCCCAAGACAGTTCTGTAACGGAAATAGCCCGGCCCCGTTTGGCGTAAGGCACGTTATCCCCCACGTAGGCCTGCATTGCCGGGTCATAAATTACTTTAGCCAGAGCAATGATCGCCAGCGTCAGGCCCAGGGGCCAATAGGCCGGCCAGATAAATACCACCGCGCAGCCCGCTGCCAGGAACAGCAACGCCCCGGCCATCGTCGCCCGACGGCCGTACCTTGCCGACAACGGACTAAACAACGGGCTTAAAAAACCGGTAAAATTGCGTAAGGCAATCAGTTGGTAAACATCTGCCAGGGGCACGCCCAGCCCGCGGGCAAAGGCAGGGGCAAAAGGATATACCACCCGCCAACCGGTATTGAACAGCAGTCGCCCAAAGGTGATGACGGCCAACTGCGCGGGCAGACGGGATTGGGGCGCGGTCATTTACGGAACGGCCGTCGCAGAAATGAAGGACGCTGCACCGCTTGCTGAGCATCCTCCCCATCCTTACCGTGCAAATCATCCCGCAAAGAGAGCAGCGTGCGGTGATAGAGCGATTTGATAGCTCCCTCACTCCGGCCCATAATCGCCCCGATCTCCGCATTGGGCAGCCGCTCCACAAACTTGAGGATGAGCAATTCCTGGCGGTCGGCGGGCAGGCGGCTGATGGCCGTCAGCAGCATTTCCTTGTCCTCCATCAACTGCGCCGCAAATTCCGGGCTGTCGTCGCTCACGTGCCACTGCGAAATATCATCCAGCGCCACCATCTTGCGCCGGCTGTTATCTCGGTGCCAGTTGGCCACCAAATTATGGGCAATGCGATACAACCAGGCAGAAAAGGGGACGCCTTTATCTTCATACCGGCCAATGTGCTGCATGGCCCGCATAAAAATTTTCGCCGTTAAATCCTCGGCGTCCGCCACATTGCTGGTGCGATAGTAGACGTAATTATAAATCCGGTCTACGTAAATCTCGTATAATTCCCCGAAAGCATCCTGGTCTGTTTTGGCCCGTTCAATCAGGGCGGCTTCATCAAAATCCGCGTTCAATCCAATTTCTTCCTTCCTCAAAGCAATGGTGGCAGTATATCAGATGGAGGGAGGGAGCGGCAAGGGGAGTGGAGGCAGATGTAGAGAAGGAGGGATATGCCATACGCATCACACTCTCGTTGCCTAATCATTGCTCGACCGTAGATGAGTTTTCTTGACGTAGCAGGAGTGGTTAGCTATCCTCACCATTGATGACAGAACAACACGATGACGAACGAATTGAGGAACAGAAAGGGATCGGATTGCCCGGCTGGATAATCCTGCTGGTATTGGTGCTTTTTGTACTGGGGGCTGTGTACGACCGTACCTCCTCCTCCGCCGATAACCTGGCCCAAACCGCCAGTACCCCGGCTTCTGCCCTGGCCCTGGCTACCATTACCCCGTCTCTTACACCCAGCCACACCCCTACGCCACAGGATACGCCCACTCTGGCGGCAACCGCCACCAACACCCGCACACCTATCCCCACACCAACCAATACGCCAACTCACACGCCCACAGATACGGCCGTACCCCGCCAACCCATCATCCCCACCAATACCCCC
>JALUPA010000317.1 GCA_027054335.1 Ardenticatenaceae bacterium | reverse complement strand
CCCAGGCCCCATGGAGACCATTCTTGAGGCCATTGAAACACTGACACCTGGTCACTATCTGCGCGTACTGCACAATCGGGAACCCTTCCCTTTGTACACGATCCTGGATGAACATGGATATAGGCATTGTATCCGTGACGGCACAGACACCCTCTTTGAAATATTCATTTGGCGCAAAGACGACCAGATTGCGAAGGAGGCCATTGACACTGCAATGAAATAACCGGGTGACCGGCCCTGACAATGCCACCCCGCAGGCCGGACGGGGCGCCCCCAACAGGCGATTGCTGGACACCTTGTTGTTTGGCCGATTACTTGACCCATCTCCCTGGGTCGCCGTGACTGTCCAGCGAATACAACAAGCCTTGCAACGACAATACGAAAAAACAGGATGACCACGCGACCCGGACTCTCCCTGGCACAGGCCCCGCCCATCTCCGTACCCTTGCGCTTCTTCCTTACCGCGCCATTGTTCGGCGTGGTGGCGGCACTGGTCTTTCTCAGCGCCGGTCCCGATGCCCTGCTGAGCCGTTGGACGCCAACAACCTTGGCGGCCACCCACCTTATGACCCTGGGCTATGCCTCCATGGTGATGGTTGGCGCCATCTCACAGATGCTCCCGGTTCTGGTCGGCTCTCCCATACCTCATCCTTTGCTGGTCAGCACCGCCGTCCATCTTTTGCTGGCCCTGGGCGCACTGGCCCTGGCCGGCGGCCTGTTGCTGGATAACAGCGAGGCCATTCAGGCCGCCATGCTATTGCTCGGTCTTGGCTTTTTGCTGTTTATCGCCATCAGTCTTTTTTGCCTGGCACGCGCAAAGGCGCGCAACCCCACCGTCAACGGCATGTGGTTGTCCGTCGTATCACTGGTGGTCACGGTCGCCTTTGGCCTCAGGGTAGCCGCCGAGCACATCTGGTTCTTTGACACCCCGCTGACAAACGCATGGACCGACGCCCACCTGACTTGGGGGCTGGTTGGCTGGATGGGTATCCTGGTCATCGGTGTCGCCTATGAAGTCGTGCCCATGTTTCAGATGACGCCCCGCTATCCAGCCTGGATGCAGCGCTGGCTGGCAAAGCTGATACTGGCGGGACTGGTGCTGTGGGCGGGCATTGCCCTGGCCCCCTTTTCCGACGCCGCCACACAGGCATTGCTGACCGGCAGCCTGTCATCACTGCTCGCCCTTGGTCTCGTTCTGTTTGCCGCCACCACCCTCTATCTGCAAAAGTGCCGG
>JALUPA010000316.1 GCA_027054335.1 Ardenticatenaceae bacterium | reverse complement strand
TGCGGCAGCAACTGGAGGAGATGTTTGGCGCGGAAATGGTAGCCAACGGCGGCCTGCGCGTCACCACCAGCCTGGATTTGCGCTACCAGCGGTTGGCCGAGCAGTTGGCCCGGCAGCACGTAGCCGCTGTCGGCGCGGAACACAATCTGACCAACGCCGCCCTGGTCGCCATGAAGCCGGGCACAGGGGAGATTTTAGCCATGCTGGGCAGTGTGGATTACCGGGACGAGGCGATTGACGGCCGGGTAAACGTCGCTCTTTCGCCGCAGCAACCGGGCAGCGCCATCAAGCCGCTCACCTACGCCGCCGCCCTTTCCCCGCAGGCGGATGGCGAACCGCTCTGGACGGCCGCCGACATTTTGTGGGACGTGCCGGTAGAGTACGGGCAGTTTAACGGCTCTGTCTACGCGCCGGTGAATTATGACGGCCGTTTCCACGGCCCCGTCCGCCTGCGCACCGCTCTGGCCAACAGCTACAACATCCCCGCCGTCCTCACCCTGCAAGATTTGGGCGTCCCCCGCTTCATGGAGTTTGCCCGGCAGATGGGCATTACTTCCTGGAGCGACGATCCGGCCAACTACGGCCTTTCCCTGACGCTGGGCGGGGCGGAGGTGACGCCGCTGGAGTTGACGGCCGCCTACGCTGTGTTGGCCAATAACGGCCGGCGCCAGCCCCCCGTCTCCATCCTGCGCGTGGAAAACAGCAAGGGAGAACTGCTCTACGAAGCGCCCCAGACAGAAGCGCCGCTGGTCCTCGATCCCCGCGTCGCCTTCCTCATCAGCGATATTCTGGCGGATGACGCTGCCCGCGTTCCGGCGATGGGGCGCAACAACCCACTCGATTTGCCCTTTCCCGCCGCCGCCAAGACGGGCACGACGAATGATTTTCGGGACAACTGGACGATGGGCTACACGCCGGATTTGGTCGTGGGCGTGTGGACGGGGAACACGGACAACAGCGAGATGCGCAACATCAGCGGCCTGACGGGGGCGGCTCCGCTCTGGTCGGATTATATGCAGGCGGTCTACACGAATTATGATTTGCTCAATGTGCTGGGGGTGGATGGCCCGCGCCCGTTTAATCCGCCGGATGGGTTGGAGAAACGGCCGTTGTGTGCCCTCAGTTCCATCACCATCGGAGCGACGGAATGCGTTCCGGCCGGGGAAGAATGGTTCTTCGTTCCGCCGCCGGAAACTGTAGACGTTGATCCCAATCTGGTGAAATGGGAGGAAATTGAACCGGCCGTCTGGCGCGTTCCGGCCATCCCCCTGCCCCCACTGCCGCCGGACGCCATTCAGGTCAGCGATGCAGATAAAAACGCGCCGCCGCCCCAACTATTCTGCCATTTCGCCGGGGGTACAGACAGCGCCATACTACCGCCGGACGCCCGGCCCCAACTGTTCCTGGCCCCGCCGCGCAACGTGGAAAGCCTGAAAGCAGCCCACGAATGGGCGCAGGCCAACAATCTGGCCATCCTGCCCGCGCAAACCTGCGACGCAGAACTGCTGGCCCTGGCCCGCGATCCGAACGGGGTGGCCGTCTACCGCATCACCAGCCCAGCGCAGGGGGCTGTGGTCAGCGGTGTGCAGCCGATTGTGGGCACGGCCGATTTTGACCCCAACGTAGTGCAATTCTACAAAATCGAATTGGGCATCCCCAACGGCAGCAGCGGCTACGACTGGGTAACGCTGGGGGAGACGCACGATACCCCCGTCATCAACGGCACGCTGGAAATGCTGCATGCCGACGCCCTGCCCCCCGGCGATTACCTGCTGCGCCTCATCGTCGTCAAAGACAGCAACTACGTGGGCGAACCGTATACCATCGCTTTTTCCACCAACTCCTGATAAATTCTTGGGGGATACTCTTTGTTTCGGCCAACGCAAGGAATCTCGCGTCAAGACGTCAAGACGTCAAGACGCCAAGAGGAAAAAGCTCTGCGCCTTTGCGTCTCTGCGCGAGTATCCAGCGAAATGAAGACCCACCCCAATTCTTGATTCCCACCCAAAGAATGTATATACTTGGGCTAGACAAAGTTCTGCTTTCAGGAGAGTGCTGAATGGTGACTAAAGTTCAAAAGTGGGGAAACAGTCAAGGATTACGCTTCTCAAAAACAATTTTGGAAGAAGCGGATATTCATGTGGGCGATGAGGTGCGCGTCTCGGTTCAGGGTGGGAAAATCATTGTGGAACCGGCTAATCGGATACACGGCCGTTACGACATCAAAGAGCTGATTGCCCAAATGCCCGACGATTATCAGGCGGAAGAGGTCGATTGGGGCCCGCCACAAGGCCGGGAGGCGTGGTAAATGCCGCGCTACATTCCCCAAAAAGGCGATCTGGTCATTCTCACCTTTGATCCCCAATCAGGCCATGAACAAAAAGGGCGACGGCCGGCTTTGGTCATCAGCAATCGCTTGTTCAACAAGCACACCGGCCTGGCAATTGTTTGCCCCATTACCAATACCCGCAGAAATATCCCGTTCCACGTGCCACTTCCCCCGCAAGCTTCATTGACCGGCTACATTATGGTTGAACAGGTGAAATCTGTAGACTTTGCCAGCCGAAAAATCAAGTTCGTAGAAAAAGCGCCGCCTGAAATAGTGACAAATGTGCTGGGCATGTTGGATGCGGCCGTTTATCAAGATGGTTGATGGCGTATTGCATCCCCTACGCGATACGCCATACGCCTCACGCATCATCCAACACAGCGATACCAGGCAACGTTTTGCCTTCCAGCAGTTCCAGGCTGGCCCCGCCGCCGGTGCTGATGTGGCTCATCTTCTCCGCCAGACCGGCCTTCTTCACGGCCGCCGCCGAATCCCCGCCGCCAATGATAACTTGTGTGCCTTGTGCCGCTTGCTCGGCCAATATTTCCGCCAGTTGATTGGTCCCCGTAGCAAACCGGTCAAATTCAAAGACGCCCATCGGCCCATTCCAGACCACCAGCTTGGCTCCCTGCAATTTTTGCCGGAACAAATCCAGTGTGGCCGGGCCGATGTCCAGGGCCATTTTGTTCACCCCGATATGTTCGGCCGGCACAATTTCGGCCAAAGCATCGGCTGCGAATTTGTCAGCCACGACCAGATCAATGGGCAGCACCAGCCGGTCCCCGGCCGTTTCCAGCAGGCGGGCGGCTTCCGGTAGGGCGTCTTCTTCCACCAGAGAAGTTCCGGTTTCGTACCCTTTAGCTCGCAGGAAGGTGTTGGCCATTCCGCCGCCGATGAGGATGACGTCCGCTTTGTCCAGCAGGTTTTCGATCAACTTTATTTTGTCGGAGATTTTGGCCCCGCCCATGATGGCGACGTAAGGATGGGGGGGATTGGTTACGGCCGTGCCCAGCGCCGCCAACTCCTTTTCCATTAAAAATCCGGCCACGGCCGGTTTGCCGGCTGCCCGCATCGCCTGGGCCACACCTTCTGTACTGGCGTGCGCCCGGTGTGCCGAGCCAAAAGCGTCATTCACGTATACGTCAGCCAAAGCGGCCAGTTTAGCGGCCAGTTCCGGGTTGTTTTTCTTTTCGCCCGGTGCAAAGCGGGTATTTTCCAGCAGCATGATTTGGCCGGGCTGCAAGACGGCAGCGGCAGCCGTCACCGTCTCCCCCACCACTTCATCCATCTTCTGCACCGGCCGATCCAGAATCTCGCTCAACCGGGTGGCTACCGGATCTAGGGCAAACTGTTTGTCTGCCGGCGATTTCGGCCGGCCCAGGTGGGAACAGAGAATCAGGGCCGCCCCGTGATCCAGCAAATAGTTCAGCGTGGGCAGCGCCGCCCGGATGCGGGTGTCATCCGTCACGGTGATGTCGTCATTGGGATCTTTGCTGCTCAATGGTACGTTAAAATCAACCCGCACCAACACTTTTTTGTCTTGCACATCAATATCTTTAATAGTTTTCTTGTTCATGTTCTCCCTCACTATTGGTCATCCGTGGTTCCATTTCGATTTCTTCCGGGGACTATACTTCAGAATATGCGCTTTTCCCATTGTGACCAGGCCGTTATCAATCACCTCGTCCAGCCAGGGTAGAAGGGTTTTGGGGGATGGTCTTCGTTTCGCCCATTGTAGGGCGATTTGCAAAATCGCCCAGAGAACGATTTGCAAAATCGTTCTACAATTTGTAAAGATACTTTTGCCCAAAATGAACCATGCCCAAATTACTTTTGCTTAGGCACTTAGTTAATGAAGCCTCCCGGCGTTGGCAACCACGCACACCAGCAATGGCGGCTGGTTTGACTGATCATATTTGGACTGTTAAAGAACTGTTCTTAAAAATACCTGCTCCCCTTGTTAGCAACACTTAATAGGGGGACTATCCAATCTCTCACAAACTACGCCGCCACCAATTCTGCAAATTTCGCTTGCGATTGCGCCGCCACCTGCTCATGGATACTGTTTCCGTGGCTGTCCATCGTCACCACCACCGGGAAATCTTCCACACGGATGACCCACATCGCTTCTGGCAC
>JALUPA010000315.1 GCA_027054335.1 Ardenticatenaceae bacterium | reverse complement strand
TAGAGGTGGCGGACAGCCAGGTAACCAGTTCCGTAATGTCCTTTAGCGGCGCCTGCATCAACAGCCGCATCAAGAATACGGAAACCACCAGCGCCGCCACCACGCCAAAAGCAAACACGCGCCACGGCCGTTGGCTGAATCGGTTAAATCGGTTGGAAGTCGTTAGTCTCATAGTCGTTAGTCAGGTAGTCGCCCTCAATTATTCCGGCTCAAACTTATACCCCACCCCCCACACAGTCAGCAGCCAGACCGGATTGCTGGGGTCTTCTTCAATCTTCTCACGCAGGCGGCGGATGTGGACGGTGACGGTGCTGGGGTCTACGTATTCGGAAAAGCCCCAGACGTTTTCCAGTAGTTGGTCCCGCTTAAACACCTGGCGGGGATGGCTGGCGATGAAGTAAAGCAGGTTAAATTCGGTAGCCGTCAATTCCACGTTTTGGTCGCGTACTGTCACCAGCCGGGTTTTGGGGTCAATGGTCAGCTCGCCGAAGGTTAACGGCCGTTCCCCCGCCCCATTCGCCTTGCCATACGTGCGCCGCAGCACCGCCTTTACCCGCGACACCAGTTCCGCCGGAGAAAACGGCTTGACCACGTAATCATCCGCCCCCAATTCCAGGCCGTAAATGCGGTCTGTCTCCTGCCGCCGCGCCGTGAGCATAATCACCGGCACGTCAATCTCCGGGCTATCCCGCAGGCGGCGCATAATTTCCAGACCGTCAACCTCCGGCAGCATCAAATCCAGCACTACCAGGGCCGGCAGTTCTTCCTGGATGGCGTCTAAAGCGGCCCGGCCGTCACGGGCCACCCGCACCTCAAACCCCTCCCGCTGTAAGTAGAGACAAACCACCTCCACCACAGAGGCTTCGTCATCCACCACTAAAATATCGCCAAACTCACTTAACGGTTGATTAAAGGCCATAGTTTCCTCGTATTGGGTAGTTTTACCGAAAAAATCTTACAGTTCCGTTACAAGCCTCCATCGTACCATAGTTGTTAAGGCTTTTGTAAGATATGGCTAACATGGGGATAATAAACGGCCGTTATTTGACGGGAATATCCGTTTGAAACCGGCGAACCCAAAGCATACAGACATTTTTGAACAGGAAACCAAAAACGGGCGAATAAAGTTGCACAATTCGACATAATCTACTTTAATTGGGTATCTACCAGATGAAGTCTTGCCATGAAGCAGCAGTATCGAATTTTCAGTAAGTTGATTTTTATCATTAGTCTTGTA
>JALUPA010000314.1 GCA_027054335.1 Ardenticatenaceae bacterium | reverse complement strand
TCGGGTCAAGGCTGCTCTCCTGTTGTTTGCAACCTTGAATCACAAATTAACCCGCTTGTGAATCGTGAATGTCAACAGGCCCAGGCGGTGTCATCATTTAAGCGAGCCACGCCATGGCGCTGGCCAAGGAAACAAAGGCCCGAAAGGACGGGACCGTCTTTTCGCATCGCAGGGCGATCCGCCGGAACCTTTTGATCCGATTGAAGAAACACTCGACCAAATGCCTTTCCTTGTAGAGCACCCAGTCGATGGGTTGCCCGGCTTTTCGGGTCGGGTTCTGCCTGATCTGTGCCGTGGCTCCCAGTTCATCAGCGATGAAATCGCGCAGGTGACCGGCGTCAGAGGCCGCATCGCCATCACATGCCCGACCCCTGTCAGACCTTCGGGCAGGGCAGGTGCCTGCGGACAGTCGCCCCATTGACCAGGCGTGATTTCAAAACGGATCGGCAGCCCCGGCGGCATGGATTTTCGCTCCTGTCGGTGAAAGCAAGCTTTCACCTGCCGGGCGCCGGGTCAGGCCGCCTTTCGAGCGGCCGATTGCGTGAGTTTCAGCCCCCCTTTTGCGCCGCCTGCATCGGCATGGGCCTTGCAGATCGTCGCGTCCACGAGGGCATATTCGAAGTCGGGGTCTTCCCGTAACGCCTTGAAAAGATTATCCAAAGCCCCCGCCAGCGTCCAGCGCCGGAAGCGGCAATGCACCGTTTTCCTGCTGCCAGGCTCAGGGGGAAGATCACGCCACGGGCTGGCGGTGCGCGCCAGCCACAAGATCGCATCAAAAAAAGCCGATTGTCCACGCCGCTTCGCCCCCGACCGCCTTTCTTTCCCGGCAAGAATTGCTCTATCCGCGCCCATTGTGCGTCACTCAAAGTTCGTCTGCTCAAGATCACCCCCCGTTTTCGATCTTGAATCAGAGTTCACACCAAATGGAAATCCCCCAAATGATGACGCCGCCTAAAGCGCAATCCGAAAATCTTTTGGATCATGCGGGGAAGACCATCAGCCCTGGCCTGAAGTCAGCAAAAAGGCGGGGTCCGTATTCGGACCCCGCTTTTTGATTTTTATGGCGCTATTCTCTCCAGGTTACATAATTAACCCCGAGTGTGGTATCCCTTTGGCCAATCAGCCAGAATTCGGAGATATTGCCGCGATTGGTTTTTACGCAGACCGTTTTCCGCCCGGAGGTTAGTTCGGCAACCGGTATGGCGCTGCTTGAATAGCTTGCTGCGGTGCAGCCGGCA
>JALUPA010000313.1 GCA_027054335.1 Ardenticatenaceae bacterium | reverse complement strand
CCGCAGGATATTGACCGGATGCTGGCTTACACTGGCTGCGATGCGGTGATGGTAGGGCGGGGGGCTATTGGTAACCCCTGGATTTTTGCCCGGCAGCAGCGGGAAGAGTTGACTTTGGCTGAAATTTTAATGACTGTGCGCCGCCACAGCGCAGAAATGATCGCTTACTACGGTTTGCCTGCTGGTCTCATCCAATTTCGCAAACACCTCAAGGCATACCTGGCGGGTATTCTCGACCCGGACGATTATTTACCCTTGCTGCTCACCATTACAAACCCGGCTGAATTTGAGGTACTGCTGCGCCGGATGGAAACGGCCGTACCTGCCAACGTGCCCATCAGCCAACTAACGGCCGTTCCTGAAACCTATCTCACGGTTGGGGAATGGTAACTGGTTCGTCAAAACCCGTGTTGCGGATGATAATTTGCCACTCAGCAGCCTCTCCTTGCAGGCTGAAGGCGGCAGTGAATTCTTGTGAGTAAGGCAGGCTATCTTCTTTGCCGATGAGCAGACGGGCTTGAATGCCGGTGCTACCCAGGTCGGGCAGCATCTCCGCTGCTGCTTCTCCTAACAGAGCGGTAATGATGCCGGAGTCCATGAGAGCCACGATTTCGTAAACGTCTGCGCCTTCTACGTCCGTTTCCCCCACTACGTCCGCTTCCACCACCATTCCCGGATGCAAAATGAAGGGGCTATCCTGCGGGTTAATCATCCCTTTGCTGGAGATAGCCTCATCCGGCACGGTTTCCCATTCGGGGCGGGTATCCTGGCGGGTGTAAGTCATCCCATCAACAAATAGCATCTCGTATTTATTGGTGAGGGGGCGTTCCCGGTCGGCCGTTTTTAGGCTGCTTTCGATTTGACAATAGGCGCTGGACGGCCGTTCGTATTGACAGTCTTGTTGCAAGGTGCTGGTGATGGCGGCGCTTGTCACCAACATCACTTGTTCCTGGGTCAGGGTATTTAACTGGCCGATGGCTGCGGCGGATTGGCCCAGAATAGCCAGCGCGTCCGGTTCGGGTTCGGGTGTATTGGTTGGGACAGAGGTCTTGGTTGGCGGGGCTGTTGGTTGGGATTCAATGGCAGCTTCCTGGGTGGGTTCGGGGGATACGGCCGTATTGCCTCCTGGTTGACAGGCAGCCACAAACCAAATAACAACAAAAGCAGGCAGCAACAGCTTGGGTAACATACTTTCTCTCCTGAGAAAAATAACAAATATTGCTGATTACGCAGATAGGGGAAAATCTGCGTAATTTGGTAACTATCAGGTGACAGTCACTTTTCCAGAGACGATAGTCACAGCATGTTGCATTTTAAGTAACTGTCACCTCTGGGGCTGAGTAGTTGCGTGATTTACATAATTCAATCTCCGGTTATTTGCCAACCATATCTGCAAAACGCAGTCCTGTCTCCATAGCCTTTGCCAGAAAAGCCGATTCCTGTTTCATATCCATATTTTTGATGGAAAGCTCCATACCCAACGGCTTGTCATAGGCAGACGCGGCAATAATTTCGGCCAGCGGCGGCCAATCCACTGTAGCATAAAACAAGGTCTGGTGTAAATCGGACACACCGTCATTGTCATTCAAATGCAAAACCAGCAGCCGCTCCTTCACCGAGTCCAAAAATTCTGCGCCGCCGCCGGCAATGTTGCCGTGGCCGGAATCGTAACATAATCCCACCTCGTCCGGGCCATATTCGGCAAAAACGCGGCGCAGCGTGTTGTAATTGACAATTTCCAGATTCTCGAAAGCTATACGCACGCCCCGCGCCAGGGCGTAGGGCAGGAGTACGTCCAACGCTTCACGCAGCCGGCTCATGTACTCCAGCGGCGGGTCGTCTTCCGGGTTAGCCCACAGGTGCAGTACAATAGCGTCGCCGCCCAGGTAGTGGGTCAGGTCAATCCGGTTTTGCACCAGTTCAATCCCGGCCTGACGGCGATATTTTTCCGGGGCCAGCCAGAATTTCTCCCAGCCTTCGGTGGCGTGCAAATCGTTCAACTGCAAGCCGTATTCCCGGAACCAACGGCCGATTTCCTCCATCTCGCTGCGGGCATACAAATAATCCCCCCGCCAACGATGTACCCAATGGATATGGCTGAAACCGGCTTCGGCAATGGCGCGCAGATACGGCCGTGCCGCGCCTTCATCATTTGCGTAATCAGTGTTAAGGGAAAGCATAGTAATTTTTGGGAGATTGGAGATTGGGAGATTGGCGATTCATTCAATCTCCCAATCTCCAATCTCCGATCTCTCATTTATTTTCCGGCGGGGCAGGCACGCCCTCGCTCAGACCAAAAAGATAATCGCCAATGTAACTGATGTGAGAAGTCAGGAGATCATTTTCCCACAAGAAAAGACGGCAGACGGGTGGTTCAAAATAAGGGTCTACGTCGTCCACGTCGTACAGGATGAGGTCGTTGGCAAAGGCGGCGCTGCCGGTAACAATGGTCGTCGTCCCCTGCCAATGGGCCACCACGTCCCGATGCACGTGGGCGCAGACGACGGCCTGAATCTGGGGCTGGCGGGCCACAATCTCGCCCAGCTTGCCCCCGTTGCGGCACATCAACTGGTCGGGGTAGCGCAAGCCTGTCTTGAACGGCGGGTGGTGCATGAAAATGATCGTGGGGCGATCCGGCGCTTCCTGCAAGCGGGCCTCCACCCAGGCCAGCCGCGCCTCGTCCAGAAGGCCGTAATGGTGTCCCGCCGCCAGCGTGTCCAGGCAGATGATGCGCAGCGGGTATTGTTCCAGGGTGTACTGGATGTACCCCTCGGCGGGCCAATAGGTGTGGTCGGCAAAGATACGGCGCAGGCGGTCCCGCCGGTCGTGGTTGCCGGGGATGATGTAGACGGGCGGCTCCAGCCGGGCAATCTGCTCCCGCACGCGAATGTAGTCGGCCTCATTGCCATGGTTGGACAGGTCGCCGGTAAACATGATCAGGTCGGGTTGGGGGTGGAGGTTGGCGAGATGGTCTACGGCCGTCACCAACCGGTCATACAAATCCACCGGGCCGGCGGCCGTTTCGATGATGCGTCCTACGTGCAAGTCTGTGAATTGGGCGATGAGCATGTTTCAGTTTTCAGTGTTCAGTTTTCAGTGTTCAGTTTTCAGCAGCGGCGCCAAATACTGAACACTGAACACTGCCTACTGAACACTCCTCTTTTCCTTCGTCGGAATCACCAGATGGGTCAACCAGTTATGCACTTCGGCCTGACGGATGGCGTCGTCCAGGATGTCGTCGCCGACATTGAGTTTCTGGCGCAGGGCGGCGTTGTCCGGGTTTTGGGAGAGTTTGGTCATTTCAGCGACTAGCTGCTCTACCTGTTCCTCATTATCAAAGAAGCCTTCTTCCACCAGGTAATGTTTGCGAGCAATGAGGAGGCGGGCCATCTCGTACAGGGTAAATTCGGGATGGTACTGGGTGGCCCAAAATTCGCCGCCGCCGGGATACTTGACGGCCAGCGCCTGCACGTAGGTATGCTCATTCGTCGCCAGCAACTTGCCGCCTTCCGGGATGCGGGTCACTTCGTCCAGGTGCATGATGAAGCCGTCGAATTTGCTTTGTTTGCCGGTGTACATGGGGTGGTTACGGCCGTCTTCCGTCAAAGTAATATCGCGGGCAATAGACCATTCACGGCCGTTAGGGTTCTTTTTCACCTCGCCGCCGGCGGCCATAGCCGCCATCTGCACGCCCCAGCAACTGCCATACTGGGGCACGCCCGCTTCATACACGGCGCGGGAAAATTCAATCTGGCGCGTCACTTCCGGCACGTCGTGGTAAATGGTCAGGTTAGAACCGGTCCAGATGTAAGCGTCATAATCCCAAATGGCGTCGCCCTGGGGCAGTTCCGTCTCCGGATCAGCGATGAACATCACGTCCAGCTTGCTGTGGGGAACCATCTTCCGCAAAAACATCAGGTACAAATCGTGCGCCTGAGTGACGCTGGCAATGTCCAATGCCCGGCGGCTCTTCAGAGGATAGCCGTTGATGATGCACAAATTCAGGGGGGTCTCAATCGTCATACAAATCTCCTTGAAATCCGCAGATTACGCAGATTGGCGCAGATTTTAACAGTTTGATTGGCGGGAATCTGCATAGTCTGAGGGTAAACAATATCTTTTTCCCGGATTATCCGGCTAACTGCCAATCCCGGCAATAATTTGGGGCAGATCGGCGAAGTTGTGGCAAACGGCCGTCGCCTGCGTTCCTTCGCTGCCCCTATCCACTGCGCCGGTAAAGAGGATGGCCTTCATGCCCAACGCCAGCGGCCCGGCTACGTCGTTGCTCTCCCGGTCGCCCACGTGGACGATTTGGTGGAGCGGGGTGTCCAGTTGAGCGGCGGCCGTCTCAAAAACGCGGGGATGGGGTTTGGCTGCCCCCACCTCGTCGGAAAAGACGCAATAGGTGAAGTAATCCAGCAGCCCGGCCCGCTCCAGAATGCGGCGCAGGCCGCGCCCCGGCGTGTGAATGGCG
>JALUPA010000312.1 GCA_027054335.1 Ardenticatenaceae bacterium | reverse complement strand
TGTTGGACTATGTAACCCTCATTGTACCAGTAATCAGCAATGACTCCTGGATTGAGGCTGTCGCCGTTTTCCATGACCTGGTGCTGGGCATTGACCACCACGATGCCGTTGGTGTAAAACAGCAGATTGCCCGTGCTGTCGGATATGCTGGCGTTGGTGAGGTCGAAACTTATCGTTCCATTAGTGACTTTTGATATAGCAGGAGGAAACTCATTGAAGTCAATTTTAGAATTGCCGATTACTGGATGAGGGCCATTAATTGGTTGATAACCAAACAACCAGTTGAAATCATGATTTTGGGGGAAGGACGAAGAAGAAAGAAGAAATGTGAAAAGAAGAGTGATGTATATTCCTTTCATGGACAATCAAAATAGAGAAAAGGTGAAATGTTTACACATCCCACCTTTTCCGGGTTAACGAATCACTTGGTCAGCACGAATTTGGCGATGAGCGGAGGTCCGTTGCGTCTGTGAACCTTGCACAGGTAGATTCCTCGTGGCAATTCGGAAACATCCAAACGAATGCTTACATGCTGGCTTGTTCGCACTTCCCGAACCAGCCTGCCTGAGACATCCACCAACTGAATCCGACTGTAGTCTCCATTCACACCGTTCGGCAACACCACGGTTATTTCAGCGCTTGCCGGGTTGGGATAAATCCTCAAACCACCTTCATACTCGATTTGCTCTGAAGAACCATTCGCCGAGCGGTTCCCCGTTTCCTGGCAATTCACCACATCATCCCCGAAGTCGTAATCGCCCACCTGGCTCAGAAGTCCCCGTGCCCGGAACACAGCGGTGCCGCCCGTGAGCGGGCACTGGAAGGCGATGGCTTCGAGGGTGGCTTGTTGCAGGGAGTCGAAGCTATAAATGCCGGAGGCGATGGTGTTCAGGAAGATGTCGTTGACCGTCTGCTCGTTGAGCTCGAAAATGTAGGAAGCGGGAATGGCTGCATTGTCCGAAGCCAGTTGAGCGGCGGCGGCGGTACGGGCGGTTTGGGCATGAGGAACCAAAGCTCCCAACGGCCCCCATATTGCAAATGAGAAAAAATACAGTTGCAGAAATGCAATTTTTATCATGGCAAAAAGCTTTTCCGAAAAATATAGTTGAAATTAAAAAAATCGTCCTTGCAAGTGTTGAGCAAAGCGGCACTTGCAAGCTCCCTCACTCCATCACCACAATTTTCCCCCTCCCCAAAATGCGCTCCTCCTGCCACAGCTGCCAGGCGTACACCCCACCTG
>JALUPA010000311.1 GCA_027054335.1 Ardenticatenaceae bacterium | reverse complement strand
GGATGCGGCCCGCCTGGATGAAGCGAACGCCCGGCGCGGCCAGCTTTCCTTTGACCCAAACGACTTTGCCCTGGCCCCCGGCTCCAAATCCAAAAGCCTGAAAGAGCGGCGGGTGAACAGCTATCTGGATTTGTTCTCCTCGCGGCAATTGTTATATCTGGACACGGTCGTTTCTCTGTTCCGCAGCCAATCACCGGTCACCAATTACCAATTACCGACCACCGCTCACCTCAACCTGGCCCTGCTCGTCTCCACGTCGCTGGAATTTAACAGTATGTTGTGCGGCTATAAGGGGTACGGCCGTCGCCGGCCCGGCGCGATTCGGCACACGTTTACCTACCATGCCTACACATTCCCCTACACGGCGCTGGAGAATAATCCGGTTTACGGCCGTCGCGTGTCCGGTACGCTGCCCAATTTGTTTGAGAGCCGCATTGTGCGCGGGCGGTTGTGGGCACAGTCGCCGGTAGAGCGTCGCCCCAAAAGCCAGACCCGTTCCGAAAAAGTGCCCATCCCCGATGAAAAGGACGTCGGGACGGAAGTCACCTGTCTGGCCGATTTGCAGGCTGGCAGCCGTCGCTTCCGGCTCATTCAGGGGTCGTCCGCCGCGCTGGATTTGCCAGATGAGAGCGTGGACGCGATTGTGACAGACCCGCCCTATTTTGACAGTGTGCAGTACAGCGATTTGGCCGCGTTTTTCCACGTCTGGCTGCGCCAACTGCTGCCGGATGACCCGGTTTGGCGGAACGGGCTGCGGCTGGGGGACACGGCCGTAGAACCCACCACCAACGGCAAGGGAGCGGATTATACGGCCGTTCTCACTTCAATCTTTGGCGAATGCCATCGCGTGTTGAAGAAGGATAACGGCCGTTTCATCTTCACCTACCATCACTGGAACCCCAAAGGGTGGGCGGCGCTCACCCTGGCCTTGCGCCGCGCCGAGTTTTTGCTGGTTAACCGGTACGTCGTTCACGCGGAAAATGTCATTTCCCGGCACATCGTCGGCCAGAATGCGCTGGTGCATGACGTGATTCTGGTGTTGGCCCCGGCAGAGCAAGAGGTGGGGCAGGTGTGGGAGAAGGTTACGGCCGTAAATCTGACCGACAGTTACCAGTTTTGCCATGATTGCGGCTCTGTGTTGGGTTATTTGCTGGGGAGCGGTTTGGCGGAGGGGGAGATTACGGCCGTGTGGCGTGATTTGTTAGGGTAAACACCTAAAATCACTTTTTCAACCAGTCAACCAAACGCATTCTAATTTGTTGCAATCGTTCCGAGGATATGTGACCAAGTCGACCATTAACGACCCCGGACTCCACACTTGCCAATCGCGCCAGGCGGAAAACAGAAGATGCTTTCAAGCCCGACGCGGCAAAATCCTAGTCAGATGGCGTAATTGTTTCATCGAAATCTGGAACTGCCTGATAGATGCGCGATGTGATGAAGGCAAGAAGCAAATCAGGATGCTGCCCCGGAGCAACCGCAACGACCAACGCTGGGCGTAATTTACCCCTTTGTAAATCTGTTCGTGGAAAACGAATTAAAACAATATCACCGGGTTTCATGCGTGATAAATTTCTTGAGCGTCGTTCAGCGTGTATTCGATTTCATCATCTTCGCGGAAAAACTGCTCAAGCGTGAATGTCTGCCATTGGTTATCTTCCCACTCTGCATAGACCGGCTTTATTTGCCGACGCGCCATCACAAAGAGCGTGAAATCAGCAATTTCTTGCACAACGTCATCCGGTAAATGCTCAATTTGTTTATGGAGTTGTTCTCGAATGGCAACAGTTGACATAATACACCTCGTTAAACGTTGATATGACGCGCTGCTCTCATTATAACACACCAGGAAATACAGTGAATTATTACGGTAGGAGGATTATGAGCGCATCTCCCTCTGTTGGCAAACGCTCGCCGGTTGCCGGGTCATAGAGGCCGATGCGAAGGGTAAAGGATCCGTCTGGCAATTCATCCGGCAAAGTGAGGCTGTGTTCGTCCAGAATGTACTCACTGGCCGTCCAGCCGGTGGTGGGGCGGCCCCAGTTGGCCGGTTCCCCGTCCGATTGGGCGATGATTTGGCCGGATTCGTCGAGGAGGTGGACGAAGACGCGGTAGGGGATAGTGGTTTCGTTTTCTACTTTCCATAGCAGTGTGATTGGAGATTGGAGATTGGAGATTGTGTAGCCGACGAGGGTGGCGAGGGGACGGCCGTTCTCAAAAAAAGTCTCATTCACGGCCGTACCCATTTCCGGCGGCTCAAACAAACGATCCGGAGCAGTCACAGCAATGGTTTCCAGCGTCGCGCCATCCGGCAGGGCAAAGCGGTATGCGCCGCTCTCCAGACTGGCGGGCAGGCGCAGCAGGTGTTGGCTGCGAAGTCGGCCGTCTACCGGCGGCAGCGGCTCTTCCCAAACGTATACGGCCGTGCCCAATTCATCCAGCAGCGAGATCGGCAGCGTTTCTGCCGTGGGCTGGCCCAACGGCTCCCAGAAAAACGTCAGCAA
Source organism: Ardenticatenaceae bacterium (assembly GCA_027054335.1). GTDB lineage: Bacteria > Chloroflexota > Anaerolineae > Promineifilales > Promineifilaceae > JAJRTP01. The sequence goes on along the minus strand of JALUPA010000311.1, from coordinate 1,973 downwards.
AACACCCTCGCCGGGGATCGCCTCCGCTCTGTCCTGATTGAACCCCAGCAGGCGCAGGTTCAGGCCGGGCAGATCGGCCGTTTGCGGGTATTGGGGCGTAAATTCCGGCGGCATTTCCGGTTGGGTGATGGTGATCTGGCCGATGACGGCCGTTGGCCCCACCACCTGTCCTTGTTCATCAACCAGCGTCAACGGTTGCAGCGTCTCCCAGTCAAACAACGTCAGCACAACGTCATACTCGCCGGGGGGGATGCCGGGCAGCGTTTGCACCTCCCGGCTGTCCCAGGCCCACTGCCCCGGTTGCCACATCCGGGTGGGCGGCTGGTCTTCGTAAATGCGGGGGCGCTGCGTCTCCTTGTCGCTCCACAGCAGGCCGTCCGGCCCCGCCAGCCAAACGTTGGATTGGTATTGGGAGCGGGGGACGTCTACGGCCGTCCACGCCAGATCAATGTCAAACGTCTCCCCGCCCGGCACGGTTTCCCGGCTCAGGTTGTACCCTTCCAGCCGCAGTTCGCCCGCTTGCAAGGCAACCGTATGCGCCACCGGCGGCGGCGCGGGGCGGCGGAAAGGGGTGTATGTTTGGTCTATGACGGCCGTTTTCAGGAAGAGCAGCACCAGGCCCAGACCGGCCAATGCCCACAATTCCCGGCGATTAAAATCGCGGCAACGGTTGCGAAGTCGGCCTGCGCCGACTGGAGACAGACCGCGCCGGCTGACTTGGCAAATGTTGCTGCGGTTTCCAACCGCCAAACAAATCGCCACACCCACAATCCCGATCAAAGCCAACACCCCCACTCCCATCAAGACCGCCCGCTTTGGTGTATTTGTCCAGCGCACTGTCACCGTGTGTTCCCCTGCCGGGACGGGAAAGGTAATCAGCCCGGACGGCGGCTCCGGCGTGATGGGAACCGGCTCGCCGTCTACCTCCGCCACCCAGCCGGGGAAGGCAAAGGAAAGGTAGCGGGCGGTAAACGGCCGTGGCGAATTGATTTGGGCGTCCACGCGGCGATTGCCGTATTGGATGGATTGGATGACGGCCGTATCCGGCAGCATCGTCTCATCAAACCGCTGCGGCGCGCGGCCGGCGGCGTAATCCGCTTCCAGAGGAGAGGAACGCGGCCGTTTTTGCACCGTGCGCGGGAAATAGCTGCCCTCCGGGTCTACCCCCACCAGCCCCGTCTCCCGCTCATACTGATGCACCGTGAGGATGGTGGGGAATGGCTCTTCCGGGCAGATGTTGGGGTACGTGTTGGGAATCGCTTCCAGAATGAGCAGGGCAATGGCGGCAAAAAACAGCCAGCGTATGGCCCGGAACCGGCTAAAAAATTGCGGCGCAAACGGCGCCCCGGCCAGCATCGCCAACGGCAGCGCCGCCCGCCCCACAAACCGCCAGGGGAATTGGGCAAAATCAATCAGCGGCACGTTTTCCCAGACGAACCGGGAAACGGGCAAGGACATGAAGAGGAATACGGCCGTAGCCAACAACATCATAATGATGTGGGCTTGTTGTTCACGGAGTTGGTAATTGGTAATTGGGTAATTGGGTAATTGGGTAATTGAATCTGCGTCATCGTTCGACTGAGCGCTCACGACGAAGTCTGCGAAATCTGCGGATTCCTTCAATCTGCGGTTGGCGAAGAAGGCCAGGAGGCCGAGCGTACCGAGGGCGATTTGTGTCCAGCCGAGGCGGAAGAGGAGGGGCGGGTTGAGCAGGTTGGGGTCTTCCGGGGCAACGGGAGCGGCAATCTCGGCCAGGGTAGTGAAGTTGTAGCGAAAATCGTTGTTGCGCGTGGTGGTGGATTGCTGCAACGTCACCTCGTCCATTTCCAGCAGCGCCCCGCCGCTGTAGAAGATAGTCAGGCCGTAGCCGAGGGCGAAAAGGAGGAGGATGCGTATAGCGTATGGCGTAATGCGTGATGCGTATGGCGTATGGCGTATGGCGTATTTTCTCCCCTGCCCCCCTGCTCCCCTGC
>JALUPA010000310.1 GCA_027054335.1 Ardenticatenaceae bacterium | reverse complement strand
GGTGGCGGGGGGCGGAATGGCGGGAGTGTTGGCTACGGCCGTTTCCCCGGCTGCCTGCTCCAAAGAAGCCGTAGGAATCAAGGTCGGCGGAGCCTCATTTTTATTACACGCAGCCCAAAACAGCAGCCCGAACAAAATCAACAGCGCAGTTTTGATTTTCATAAAATTCCTTTTCCAGATTGGTTCAATCTTGAAGATGGAACCAATCTTAGTGCCATACAGAAGGTCATTATACTCGCCCACTTTATGTTGACAAGACAGGATGAGGCATTGAGCGGCACGTTTCACACTAAATTAACAAAACAAAAGAGGCGCAATATGATCCCATATTGCGCCCCCAAACTGTATTTTTGCCAAAATCGGCTCAGACAATGACCACTGAATCGTCTGCGCCAAACTGGTTAGGCACGTATTCGTCAGCCTCCCAATCATTTTCCCAGCGTTCCCCATCCAGCAGATAGCGGAAGCGGTAAGTCTGCGCGGTGGGCAGGGAAACGGTGGCGCTAAAGCTGCCATCTTTTAATTGTTTCATGGGATTGGCTGTCGCATCCCATTCGTTAAATTCGCCGCAGAGTACGGCCGTTTCTGCCTGAACGTCAGCGGGCAGCTTGAACGTCACCCGGCATTTTGTTCCTGTTTTTGTGTAACTTTTCTTCAACATAATTATTCTCCTCAATATGGCGTCTTGCGTAATTCAACAATGATACGCAAGACATCTCTATTTTACGTGTGCTGTTTATCAGTTTATATTGCGATGAGCGGTAAAATCTACCGGCAAGCTACAAGAATTTTAACCGGGTGAGATTGTACAGAGTGTCTATACGGCCGTCTACAGAGAAAGAGAGACGTTAAGCCTGCGCTAAAGCTCTGGCATTTGTTGCCCATCCAGGGAAAATAAAGGATCATTCCGGCTATGATTGCCCAAATGATTTTTCACGATGAAGTAAAAGATGCCCTGGCTGACGGCCGTCCCGTGGTAGCTCTGGAAAGCACGGTGATTACGCACGGTCTGCCTTACCCGGACAATGTAGCGACGGCTGTAAGCATGGAAACGGCCGTGCGCGCCGGCGGGGCTGTACCGGCCACCCTGGCCATCATACAGGGCCGTATTCACATTGGCCTGACCGGGGATCAACTGGAATATTTGGGGCAGCAAGCAGGTACGGCCGGGCGCAAATGCAGCCGCCGCGACCTCCCCCTGGCGCTGGCCGCCGGAGAAGACGGCGCGACCACCGTCGCCGG
>JALUPA010000309.1 GCA_027054335.1 Ardenticatenaceae bacterium | reverse complement strand
GTCCAAGCCTTGCCGCACCAGTTCAGCTACCGAATCCGCTGCCAGAGGAGTCAGACGCAGGCGCAGGCGCAGTCCGGCGGCTTCGATGGCTTGCAGGCCGCACCACACGCCTTCATTTTCCTGGGCTTCTTCCTGGCGAAAACTGCCTAGCAGCAGAATGCGGCTGTCTGCCAGGCGGCGCGCCAGGTAAGTGAGGGCATCCAAGGTGTTTTGGTCGGCCCAGTGCAGGTCTTCCAGGATGATGAGTTGGGGGGCGATCTCCCCCAGAGCCAACGTGAGCCGGGTGAGGGCTTCCAGTTGGCGCATAGGTTCCTGGTCGGGGGGCAGGGAAGTCAGCGGGGGCAGATGGGGCAGAACGGCCGTAATTTCCGGCAGCAGTTGGGCAGCGGCAGCCAGCCACAGTTCGGGCAGCAGGCGGCGGATTTGCTGGATGCGCAGCGGAGACAGGGCCGCATCCAACGCCTGGGTCAGGGGGCCGAAGGGAGGCGCGGCAGCCTGATCCTGCGCGTATCCCCAGGCGGCCGGTGCGCCACGCCAGGCAGCGGCTTCGGCCACTTCCTGCAAAAGGCGGCTTTTGCCTGCCCCGGCTTCCCCGGAGATGAAGATGACGCCCCCTTGCCGGTTCAGGACGGCCGTTATCTGGCGCAGCAAAGCGTCCCGCTCCCTGGCCCGGCCAATCAGAGGCAGAGAGGCGGCAGCGTTGAGCGCGGGGGGGTCCAGCGGCCCGGCCGGTGCAGGTACAAAGGGAACGGGCTGGCTGCCGGACTGCCGGGCAATGGCCTGGGCCAGAGCGATTGTTGCCGGCTGGGGCTGGGCGTCCAGCTCTTCAGCCAGGATGCGGCGGTAGGCTGCGTACTGCTGCAAGGCAGCTTCCGGCTGCCCCAGGGCAGCGTGGAGGCGCATCTGTTCCTGCCAGGCGGATTCCCGCAGGGGGTCGGCCTGGGTGAGCTGGCTGATGGCGGCGAGGGCTTGCTGGTAACGGCCGTTTTGTTTTTCGATTTGGGCTAATTGTTCCAAAGCTCTCAGGTATTGCTCGCGCAGCCGTTCCCGTTCCGGGAAAATCCAGTCGTCGTAAAACCCTTCCAGCAGCTCGCCCTGCGCCAGGCCCACAGCCTGACGCAGCCGGGTGAGCGTTGTTTCCGGCGGTTGGCTGGGGCCTAGTAGTTCCTGGAAAGCGAGAACGTCTACAAAAACGGCCGTATCTTTGTTCAGGGAGATAGTGGCGCGGTCTGCCTGCACCAGTTCGGGCACGACGCGCCGGATTTGCCACAACGCCTGGGTCAACATGCGCCGCGCTTCCGCTTCGGGCATGTCGGGCCAGAAGACGCCGAGGAGGGCGGCACGGGCGTGTTGTTTTTGGGGATGCAGCAGCAGGTAGGCCAGCAAGGAACGGGCAATGAGGGAGGCGGGGAGAGGCAAGGTACGGCCGTGCCGCCTGATTTGCAGCGGGCCAAATAGATGAATGCGCAGGTCTGTGTCCGATTCCACAAATATAAGATAACTTCCCGGCGGTTTGTTGGCAAGGGTATAAAAGTATGGGAAGGCAGGTTGGTTTGCGCCTCAAGAAGTTAGGGGTAAACGGCTCTGGTCATCAAAAAGTCTGACGCCCGTGCCCGGCGCTGCTAAAACTCGTTGTGGCGGAAGGCGCGGCGTAGTTCTTCGGGGAAGTGTTGGCGGATGAGTTCGGCGCGGGCAATGACGGGACGGAGCCAGTGGGCGTCGGGCAGAAAGGTGGGGATGTCGGGGGCAGGAATCCAGCGCATTTGGTCGTGTTCGGGGCTGAAGGTAACGGCCGTGGGGTCGGCAATGGCGCAGGCGTAAAAAACGCCCAACAGTTCATTTTCCGGGCAGACGGGGCCGCGGTAGAAATGGGTGGTGCCAATGATGAACTGAATCTGGGCCGGGACGCCGATTTCTTCCCGCACTTCCCGGTGCAGGGCCTCTTCGTAACTTTCGCCCTGGTCTACCCGGCCAGTGACGCATTCCCAATGGCCGGCGCCCACATCTTTATGGGCGGCGCGGCGCAGCAGGAGGTAGCAGTCGGTGGCTTCATCCCAGATGAGGGCAGCGATGCCGCCCAAAAAATGGCCGACAGGCATGGAAGCTATTGCGCCAATTCGGGCGGAAGTTCCGCGTCCAGCGTGGCAGCAACGGCAGCCAGGGCTGTTTTTTCCGGTTCGCTGACGCGCACACCGCCGAATCCCGGATGGCCGCCTTCTTTGGCTGCCTGGGCTACGTTAGCGCTAATTTCCATGACCCACTTTTTGTATTTGTCGGTTTCCTGGGATGAATCCTTGGGAGAGAGCGACGGTTTCTTTGAAGGTTCCCAGGCCGGTTTTGCCGGCCATGAGTACGGCCGTGCCCGCCAGGAGAGGCGCTTCGCCTAACAAATTCCATTCTTCTTCCGGGTAATCTGATTTGTTTGTCATGGTTCACCTTATTTTTCTAGTCGGGGTCCAAATGAACCGTCTCATTCACTTTGCCGAAAAGTTTTACGGCCGTTTGCATGCCATTGTTAACGCGGGAGATGGTGATGTTTTGTTTGACGCCATTCAGGATGGCATAGATGGTCAGGGCGCTGTTTTTTACTTCATACCGGGCTTCCTTATCCATCAGGGTATTCAACTGCAAGATACAGGAGCCGGTTGTAGCGTCGGGATTGTTGTCAGTTAATTTCATGCAGATAGTCAAATCACCCCGGTAGATGACGACGTCAATCTGACCTTCGAGGGTGACTTCGTATTCGGAGAAGGTAGTGACTGTACCGTTGCCGACGGGTATCCAGACGATTTTTTTGGTTTTAACGGTTTGTTTTTGCCCGACGTAGGCGTTTTTAGCTACGAATGGGGGGATAGTGGCCATATAAATTTCCTTTTAACGAGTTATTTGTCGCTAGTTTACACGAGGAGGTGGATTTTGGCATCCCGGTAAAGCATGTCGCTTTTTTCTCTGAAACGCCGCGATTTCATTACAATGGCATGGAATGTAAGGGTGCTTATTTTCTTAACTTGGTTGCCGTTAATCCAGCTTCTTTATATACTTTCCTTACATATTTGCAAGGGAAGATGATATGCCATTTATACCAGATTATCCGGTAAACCCGGAACGCCAGGCTTATACTGAATACGCCCGGGTTGGAGACGGCCGTACCGGAATCTTAATGCTGCACGGCTACATGGGCAGCCCCCTCAGCTCTCGCAACATGGCAAAATTCCTGGCCGCGCGGGGCATTACTGTGCATTGCCCCCTCTTGCCCGGCCACGGCCAATACCCGGACAAGCTGAAAGGCGTGAAGCGGGAACAATGGCTGGCGGAAGCGGCCGAAGGATATGAATTTATCAATCAGCAGTGCGACGAGGTTTTTTTGATGGGGCACTCCATGGGTGCGGTGTTGGGGGCCGATCTGTGCCGCCAGCACCCCGAAATCAAAGGGTTGATCATGCTTACGCCGGTGTATGACACGCCGGATGACCGGCTGAATCTGTTCCGCTGGCTGCATCCCTTCGTCCGCTGGTTTTACCCCACCTGGATGCCCAGCAAACGGATGCGCAAGCTGGTGCGGGAGCGGGTGCTGGATTATGATCCTACGATGGATCTGGATGACCCGGCCGTGAAGAAAGAGTTACCTAAACTAACCCGCATCCCTACCGGTTCGCTGGTGGAAATGTTGAAGATGATTGATTACGGCCGTACCATCTGGCCCGATTTTCATCACCCGACCATCATGTTTCACGGCAAAAGCGATCCGGCTGTTAAGCCCGGTTCCATTGAAAAGCTGTACAAAATTTTGCCTGACGGCGACAAACAGCTATTCAGCTTTCCCGATTCGGGACATGAGGTAATGCGTCCGCTGGACCCAGCCCATGAAGAAGTATGGCAACGCGCTTACGAGTTCGTGCGGGAACGGTCCGAAATTGGCCTGCCGGCAGGGGATACGGCCGTTTCTCACCCCAATGTGAGCAGTGATTCAGCTTAGCAAGCGTCAAAAAATAAATTCACCCAGGAAGTTCAATTTCTTGAAGAAGCTGAACTTCCGATGGATGTTGCTATAAGCGCCCAATGTCAATATAATCCCCTTGTTTAAAAGGTAAGAGAGGTAACCCTCTCGTAATTTACATAATCCTTAAAAGGAAGGAGAATAAAAAATGCGAAAATCATTTTGGTTAGTAGCTTTATTTTTAATACTTGGTTTTGGTTTGGCTGCGTGCAGCACCGGCGGTTCTGCCGAGGAAGAAGCCGCTCCGGCAGAAACGGGTGGTCAGGAAGAAACCGCTCCGACTGAAGCACCAGCCCCGACTGAAGCACCCGCTGAAGAAGAGACTGCCGGCGATTGCGCCAGCGAAGACGTATTCTGCGTCGGCCTGGTTACAGACGTAGGCGAAATTGACGACAAATCCTTCAACCAGTCTGCTTGGGAAGGCGTGCAGATGGCTGCCGACGAATTGGGCGCTCAGGTTGATTTCATTGAGACCCAGGACGCTAAAGATTACGCCAACAACATCGGCCTCTTTGCCGACAACGGTTATGACGTCATCGTTACCGTCGGTTTCGCTTTGGGTGACGCTACGTTGGAAGCAGCCGCCAAATATCCCGACGTGCATTTCCTCGGCGTAGACCAGTTCCAGGGCTTTGAGACCCCTAATTACACCGGCATCCTCTTCCCCGAAGATCAGTCCGGTTTCCTGGCGGGCGCCCTGGCCGCCATGTTGACCAAATCCGGCACAGTGGGTGCGGTATTGGGCACAGACCTGGTTCCCCCGGTTGTAGCTTTCAAAGAAGGGTATGAAGCTGGCGCCAAATACATCAACCCGGACATCAACCTCATCTCCACTTACCATCCCGGCGGCCTGGACGTGGCCTTCACTGACCCGGAATGGGGCGCCAGCACAGCCAAGCAAGCTATTGACCAGGGCGCTGACGTAATCTTTGGTGCTGGCGGCAAAACCGGTAACGGCGCTTTGATTGAGATAGCCCAGAATGAAGGCGCTTACTGTATCGGCGTGGACACCGATCAATGGTTGACCGTACCGGAAGCCCGTCCCTGCCTCGTTTCCAGCGCCATGAAGCTGATCACTCCCGCTGTTTTTGACATGATTAAAGCGGCCAAAGAAGGCACAGCCCCTGAAGGCAACTACATTGGCGGCGCCGGCCTGGCCCCGTTCCATGATTTTGACGGCACGGTGGTCACGGACGAGATTAAAGCGAAGTTGGAAGAGATTGATGCTGGTTTGAAAGATGGCTCCATCGAAACTGGTTACAATCCTGGTGGTTAACTCTTTGTTTCGCAAATATCTTTGATTGAATTCGGGCATGTGTGACGTGTTATAAGCGCGTGGCACATGCCCGTTTGTTTTTGCTTTATTTCCCCTTGAACGCCACAGGTATCTAAATGACGACAGACGAAAATACAAATGGTTCCCCCAACAAACTGAAAGCTGGTTGGCGACGATTTTGGAAGGCGATTAGCGTTCCGGCTTTTTCTGTATTATTGGCGTTGGTGATTGGCGCTTTCTTGTTATGGATTACAGATTCGAATCCGTTTGAGGCATACGTGGCGCTGTTTAAGGGAGCGTTTGGGTCGCCCGAAGCAGTGGCGCGCACATTGGAAAAGGCAACGCCGCTTATTTTTGGGGGGTTAGCGGTGGCTTTTGCCTTTAAGGGGGGCTTGTTTAACATCGGCGGTCAGGGGCAGTTGTTGGTTGGTGCGATTGTAGCCGCTTATGTGGGATTTGCTTTTGAAGGGCTGCCGTTCATTATTCATATGCCGCTGGCTCTGGTAGTAGGCAGTCTGGCCGGCGCGGCGTATGGGGCAATTGCCGGGGCGTTGAAAGCATATACGGGGGCGCATGAGGTTATTACGACGATTATGCTGAATTTTGTGGCCATTAATTTGACGGATTATCTGGCGAATGGGCCATGGAAGGCGGAGGGAATTATTGCCCGAACGCCGCCGGCCCTGGAAACGGCCATTATCCCTAAAATTGGCGTCTATCCCCTCGGCTTTGGCATTGCTGTCTTGATGGCCGTTATTACCGACTATTTACTCTTTCGCACCACGATGGGGTATGCCGTGCGCACCACCGGTCTCAATTTGCACGCCGCTGAATATGCGGGCATCAAGGTAGCCCAGATTGTGGTACTCACGATGGCCTTCAGCGGTTTTCTGGCCGGTATGGGTGGCGCAGTGGAAACGCTGGGCGTGGTGGGCCGCTACCAGCCCGGGTTTAACGCCGCCCTGGGTTTTGAGGGTATCACTATTGCTTTATTAGCCAAAACAAACCCGTTGGGGGTGATCCCGGCGGCTATTTTGGTAGGGGCCATGCAGGCTGGCGCACCCACCATGCAGTTTCAGGCTGGCGTGCGTTTCCAAATCGTGGATATTATTTTGGCATTGATCCTTTTCTTTGTTTCTGCCGATTTGATTGTGCGCAAGATTTTAGGCTCCGGCGTCGTGGATGAAGATAAGGTGACGTTCAGTTCTGGGTGGGGTCAATAACCGCGGATTAGTTCCTTTCAAGACCTCTGAGGTTTAGAAAACCTCAGAGGTCTGACCGCTTCGGAGAAAGTTCATGGCAGAAGAGTTGGTTGAAGAAACGGTTAAACAACGCATCAGTTTGAATGCCAGTTCCTTGGGCAAAGCGGCTATGGGCATTTTGGGGCTGCTGATTTTGTATAGTTACTGGAACAACCCGCAGGTGACAACGGCCGTACTCGCTTCCAGTTTACGCCAATCCACGCCGCTGGTTTTGGGGGCGCTCTGCGGCCTCATCGGGGAACGATCCGGCATCATCAACATCGGTATTGAAGGGCAAATGCTGTTGGGCGCTTTTGTGGCTTTTTTAGTAAACGTCTACACCGGTAATCTACTTATGGCCATTGCCGCCGGGCTGCTGACCGGCGTAGTAATGGGGCTGTTTCTGGCCTGGATGTCCGTCGGCTTGAAAATGGATCAGATTATCGGCGGCACGGTCATTAACATGCTGGCTTTTGGTCTGACCAGCTTCTTTTACCAGACCGGTCTGACGACAAAAGGCAAGCTGCCCACTATTCCCCTGGGGCCGCTGGCCGATCTGCCGCTGATTGGGCCGGTTTTGTTTAACAATCCGCCTATCACTTACCTCACAATTATTTTGGTTATTGTGGTGCAGTTGGCCTTGTTCCGTACCGTGTGGGGGCTGCGTACCCGCGCCGTAGGCGAACATCCCAGCGCGGCCGATACGGTGGGTATCAATGTCTACTTGACGCGCTATGTCAATGTGGCCATAGCGGGTTCTTTAGCCGGACTGGCCGGCGCTTACCTCACATTAGAAGCCGTGGGGTCGTTTGAGCGGGGGATGACGAATGGCCGTGGCTTTGTCGCCCTGGCTGTGATGATTTTTGGCAAATGGACGCCCCTCGGTTCCTGGGGGGCGGCGCTGCTGTTCGGTTTTGCCACGGCGCTGCAAACCCAGTTCCAATTTATGGGGACGGTCAACATTCCGCCACAGTTTATCGGTATGTTTCCCTATTTGTTAACCATCATCGTCCTGGCCGGTTTCGTCGGCCGCGCCCGTCCCCCGGCAGCCATCGGTCAGGTTTACGATCCGGAATAATTACTAAATTGCGCAATTACAAATTGGGTAATTGGGTAATTTTTTGAAACCAATGGATAAATCAAACAACCCCATCGTTTTAGAAGCTAAAGGTATCACCAAGCGGTTCCCCGGCGTGCTGGCCAACGATCACGTGGACTTGGTCTTGCATCAAGGGGAGATTTTAGCCTTGCTGGGTGAGAATGGCGCGGGCAAAAGTACGTTGATGAACATGCTGTACGGTCTGTACCATCCCGATGAAGGCGAAATCTGGATCAAGGGGGAGAAGGTGCGGTTGCAAAGCCCGCGCGACGCCATTGAACGCGGCGTAGGTATGGTACATCAGCATTTCCAGTTGGTTCCTGTGATGACGGTGGCTGAGAATGTGATGTTGGGGGACGAAGTAACGAGAGGAGGCAGCTGGCTGGACAATAAAGAAGCAGCGCAGCGGGTGGCCGAATTGTCGAAACAGTATGGGCTGGAAGTGGATTCAACGGCCGTCGTAGAAGATTTGCCCGTCGGGACGCAGCAGCGCGTCGAGATCATCAAAGCATTGTACCGGGATGCCGATATTTTGATTCTGGATGAGCCGACGGCCGTACTCACCCCCCAGGAAGCCAACGAACTGTTCCACATCATGCGGGGGCTGACCGAGCAAAACGTCTCTATCATCTTCATCACCCACAAACTGAAGGAAGTGCTGGCTATAGCTGACCGTATTGGCGTTTTGCGGGCCGGCCAGATGGTGGGTACGACGACCCCCGCCGCATCTACCGAATCCAGTCTGGCCGAAATGATGGTGGGGCGCAACGTCATCCTGCAAGTAGAGAAGGACGAGAGCCATCCCGAAGACGTGGTGCTGCACATCGAAAATCTGCAAGTGAAAGATGATCGCGGCCAGATGGCAGTGCGGGGTGTTAACCTGGAAGTACGCGCCGGGGAAATTGTGGGTGTGGCCGGGGTGCAGGGCAACGGTCAGCGGGAGCTGGTGGAAGCGTTAACCGGTTTGCGTCCTGTGGCCGACGGCCGTGTCTGGATTGACGGTCAGGAGACAACCCACGCCAGCCCGCGCCAGATTACGGAACTGGGCGTGGCCCACATTCCTGAAGACCGGGAAAAACACGGCTTGGTCATGCCCCATTCCCTGGCTGACAACATGGTTTTGAGTACCTATTACAAACCGCCCTTTGCCAAAGGGATTGTCCTCAACAAAAAAGCGGTCAAAGCCAATGGCGAGAAGCTGGTTAAAGAATATGACGTGCGCCCGCCGGACGCAATGACGCCGGCCAGCAAACTTTCCGGCGGCAACAAGCAAAAGGTGATTGTTGCCCGCGAATTTTCCCGCCCCATCAAGCTGCTGATTGCCGCCCAACCGACGCGCGGCATTGACGTCGGTTCTATCGAATTCATTCACAACCAGATTGTGGCCCAACGGGACCAGGGCATTGCCGTCCTGTTGGTTTCGGCCGAACTGGATGAAATTTTGGGGCTGGCGGACCGGGTGGCGGTGATGTTTGACGGCCGTATCGTAGCCCTCCTGCCTGTTGAAGAAGCAACCCGCGAGCGAGTGGGCTTGCTGATGGCGGGAGCCGCTGTTCAGTAATCGGTAAACAGTAATCGGTTATCGGTGGTCAGTAAACCGACCACCGACTACCGACCACCGATCACCATGAACATCAACATCCTCTCCGAGCAGTTAGCTTCACAAATTGCAGCGGGAGAGGTGGTGGAACGGCCGTATTCCGTCGTCAAAGAACTGCTGGAAAATGCCATTGATGCCGGGGCCGGGGCCATCAACATAGACATCCGCGAAGGAGGGCGCAAAAGCATTCAAATTGCCGACGACGGCTGCGGCATCCCGGCCGACGAGATAGAGACCGCTTTTTTACGCCACGCCACTTCCAAACTGCAAACCGTAGACGATTTGGCCGCCATCCGCACCCTGGGCTTTCGCGGCGAAGCGTTAGCGGCCATTGCCTCCGTCAGCCAGGTAACTGTCATTTCGCGGGCGCAGGGAGATACGTCTGGCACGCGATTGACCCTGGAAGCGGGGGTGAAAAGCAGCCGGGAAACCGTCGGCGCGCCACAGGGGACGGTCATCGCCGTGGAAAACCTGTTTTACAATACCCCCGCCCGCCTCAAATTCCTGAAAAGCCAGCGCACAGAAAAGCGCCTGATTGACGAACTGGTAACGCGCTACGCGCTGGCTTACCCGCCCATCCGTTTCCGCCTGACGCACAACGGCCGTATCACTTTCCAGTCCAACGGCAGTGGCAGTGTTCTGGACGTATTGGTAGAGATTTACGGCCCGGAAATTGCCCGGCAGCTATTGGAGATTAGAGATTGGCGATTGGCGATTGAGGGCGAAGCGCCAAGTTCTAATCGCCCATCTCCCATCACCATTTCCGGTTACATCGGCCCGCCATCCGTCCATTTCGCCCGGCGGGATCAGATTGTTTTGTTTGTGAACGGCCGTTGGATTAAAGATAGTCGTCTCACCTATGCCGTCATTCAAGCCTACCACACCTTGCTGCCGTCCGGCCGTTACCCGCTGGGTATTCTTTTTCTGGCGCTGCCGCCGGAGGATGTGGACGTGAACGTGCATCCCACCAAAACAGAGGTGCGTTTTCGCGGGGACAAAGCGCCGTTTGGCCTGGTGCAGCGGGCGGTGCGAGAGACGCTGGTGCAGGATGCGCCTTTGCATCAAGCGGGAACCTGGCCTGCGGGCAGCCAGATGGATACGGGGTCACCCGGCTGGGAAGCAGGGACTGCGCCCGCCCCACCGCAGGGGGAATTGGGGCTGGATTGGCCGGATACGGCCGTATCCCCCCCGCCTGCTGACGTTGAAGAAACAGTCGTCCCGGAAAGCCAACTGCCCATCATGCGTCTGGTGGGTCAGGTGGGCGGCCGTTACATCATCACCGAGGGGCCGGACGGGCTGTTTTTGATTGACCAGCACGCAGCGCACTGCCGGGTGTTGTATGAGCGGCTGCTGGCGCAGGCGGCAGCGGGGCAGGCGGAGCGGCAGGTATTGGCGGAGAGTACGGCCGTATCTCTCACTGCCGATCAGTCTGCCTTGCTGGAACAGCACGGAGCGCAGCTAACGAAACTGGGTTTTGTGCTGGAACCATTTGGCCCGAACACGGTGATGGTGCGGGCGGTTCCGGCTGTGCTGGTGGGGTGTAACGCGGCAACGTTGGTTACGGCCGTGATGCTGGCTCTGGAACGCGGCCGTCGGCTGCCCTCTGCTGAATTGGTGGAAAGTTTGCTGCAGGCAGGGTGTGAAGCGGCCGCCGTCACCCCTAACCAATCCCTCGCTGCCGAAGAAATGGAGCGTCTGATCCACCAGTTAGAGCAATGCCGTGACCCGTTCACCGACCCGGCCGGCAAGCCCACTTTCATCTACCTTTCCGTAGCCCAACTGGCGCGGGAATTTGGGCAGATTTAGAATGTCATCGTTCGTTCACCCAGCAAGTTCCCTTTACGGCCGTGTCTTATGATCACCATTGACATCTCTGCCGCTGTCCACAGTCGGGCCGGGCTGGGCCGCTACAGCGAACGGCTGGCACAGGCGCTGCTGGCTGCCCAGCCGGAACGCTTTGCCTTGTTTTACAACCGGGGGCGGGACGGCCGTTTCCCCGCCATCCTGCCCGCCAATACCCCCCAATTCAGCATCAAAGCCGGCTACAAACCGTGGCGCACGGCCGTCCTTCTGGGGCAGATGGCCCACATCCCCTTCAACCGGCTGGTTCCCGGCACGGAACTGTTCCACAGCACCGAGCACCTGCTCCTGCCCCTGCGCGGTATTCCCACCGTGTTAACCGTGCATGATTTGATTTACAAGCTGTTCCCCGCCTATCACAAAAAGCTCAACTATTGGTATCTGAACACGGCCATGCCCCTGTTTTGCCGCCGCGCCGACGCTATCATTGCCGTTTCGCAGGCAAGTAAGCAGGACATCGTCAAACAGTACGGCATTGATCCCGCTAAAATTCATGTTGTGTATGAGGCGCCCTCTTCCCTGTTTCAACCGGCGTCCCCGACCAGGGTAGCCCACATCAGGCAGACATACAAGTTACCCAAACGGTACCTCGTACACCTCAGCACCATCGAGCCACGCAAAAACCTTGATCGCTTGCTCGATGCCCTCAAATCACTCCGAAACCTCTTCCCAGAGTTAACCCTCGTCCTGGTCGGGGGCAAAGGTTGGCTTTACGACGACTTTTTTGCCAAAATTGAAGCGGACGGCTTGCAAGACGCGGTCATCCCCCTGGGCTGGGTGGCGGATGAAGATTTGTCGGGCGTTCTGGCGGGCGCGGCTTTGGCGGTACAGCCCAGTTTGTACGAAGGATTCGGCCTGCCCATTCTGGAACATATGGCTTGCGGGCAAGTGGTCGCCGCCAGCAACAGTTCCAGCCACCCGGAAGTGGGCGGCGAAGCAGCCGCTTATTTTGATCCCCTGAATACGGAGGAGATGACGGCCGTCATTCGCCGCCTCCTCACAGACAAAGAAGAGTACCAATACCGGCGCAAATTGGGGTTGGCCCAGGCGGCCCGCTTTAGCTGGACACGCGCCGCGCAAGAGACGATGGCGGTTTATGATGGGTTGTTGTAGTTGTAGTATGGCGTATTGCGTAGGGGCATGGGATTGGAAGGCATGGGATTACAAATCCCATGCTGATACAGAAAATGCGCTGAAGCGCACTGAGGTGTTGGCGAGCAACGATTTTAACGCGCTGAAGCGCGTTTTCTGCGCCAGACGCCGAATTGCATTCGGCGGCGTACCGGCGGTGGAGCGAGAATAATGTCAAAACGCCTGCGTTCCCGGCCTTTTTTTCAACGTCTGTGGCGGTACGGCTTCATCCCCGTGTTGCTGACCGTTTTTGCCCTGTACGTCGCCACGCTGGCCCAATACCCCGTCTTCGGCGACCCGACAGAATACACCTTTGTAGCCCACATTTTGGGAATCGCCCACCCGCCGGGCTACGCCTTCATCACCGTTCTGGGCAAACTGTTCCAACTCCTCGTCCCCATTGGCACAATCGCCTGGCGGATGCACCTCCTCGCCGCTGCCGCCGCCACCCTCGGCCTCTTCTTCGTCTACGGCACAATCAAAACCTACACCCAACACGCATCACGCATCACGCATCACGCCCCCACCCTCGCTGCTCTCTTCGCCGCCCTCACCATCGGCACAAGCGCCAACTACTGGCAGCACGCTATCCACGCCAACCCGCACATTATCACGGCCGTATTTCTGGCCGCCAATCTGTTCTTTTTGACAAAATGGTGGCAGAAGAGCAGGGAAGCAGAGGGGCAGAGGAGCAGAGGAGAAGCAGTTTCTC
>JALUPA010000308.1 GCA_027054335.1 Ardenticatenaceae bacterium | reverse complement strand
GCCCGCAGTTCTTCCTTCAAGGCCGTTAACAACTGATCTGTCTTATAAAACCCTTCCTTACCGGAACGTTGGCGCAGCGTATCCACAATATCCAGCGTTGTAGGCACGCCCACATCCGCCTGAATCAACAGCGCCTCCAAATCCTCCCAGGTTTCTTCCGTAATGTCACCCGCGCCCAGTACATTGGCAATCTGACCAAAAACTGACGTGCGTGTGCGGCTCAATGAATCTCGAATGCTTCTAAACAATGGATTACCTCTCTGAATCGTAATACGTGATGCGTGATTTCACCTCTTCACGCCTCACGTATCACGTTTTTACATGAGTATAACGAAAGCCCGTTCCCCTTACAATTCCACAATCTCGCCGTCAGCGGTTAACTGCTCGACGCGCAGACTGGCTTCGTCCAACTGCCGGTTGCACAGGGCAGCCAACTTTTGCCCCCGCTCAAACAAAGCCAGCGATTCTTCCAAAGTCAATTCACCGGCTTCCAGTTTGGTCACAATTTCTTCCAATTCTACTAACGCTTCTTCAAATGATAAGTTTTCGGTTTCGTCTGTCATTGTTTTTCCTTCGGAAGAGATTCAGCAGACCCAAATTTCAAAGCCTTCAGCCGCAGATTACGCGGATTAACAGAGATTGGCCAATCTCTCACATCACCACACCCCGATTTGGGGCTGCCGGTTCGCCTGATATTCCGCTACGCGATGGCAGGTTCCGGCCACCGCATCCGGCGGTAGAGCGTTAAATGGATAAAAGGTATAGGCGGCAATTTCGTCATCTTTGGGTCGGCCAATGGTAAAATCGCGGCTGACGATAGTGACAATGTAATCGTTTTTGTACTCAGCCACGTTAGAATAAACACCCAACAAAGTTATGTCCCGAATAGTAGCGCCCAATTCCTCATCAGCTTCGCGGCGCACGGCCGTTTCCAGTGTCTCGCCCCGTTTTACCCCACCGCCCGGCAAATGCCAACCCTTCTCATACGTATGTTTCACCAGCAAAACCTGTCCGTCCCGGACAAACATGATCTTCACCCCCACCAATCGCGGCTGAAAAATCCGCCAGTAAACTTTAGCCCCGGCGTAGAGAATACGTAGTTTCAGGCTCATATTTCCCCAGTTTTCAGTGCTCAGTTTTCAGTGAACTGCCTGTCAAAAACTGATTGCTGAACACGGCATACTCAATTAAATCCCTGTCACCCGAATTCCGGCGCTTTTTACCTTGTGGATAATGTTGATGGCGATGAGTACGGCCGTCATCCCCTCCACCGCCCGGGCATTTTGCAGCGCGCCGGCATTGATACCGCGCAGACCAGCGTCGGCACATAACTGTATGGCAATCTCCTTGTCCGCCTTCTTGTCGCCGCACACCAGCACGTCGCAATCCAGTTGATAATCCAGGTCAAGCAGATGGTGCGCCCCGATATTCTGGAAAGCAGCCACCACCCGCGTCACGCCCTCAAGCTGCCGCTGCGCCTCCTCCGCTGCCGACAGGCCGCTGGGCAACGTATGCACCCGCGACTTTTTCTCGCCGGAAGGGGCCACCACCGTAATCAGCAGTTTGTCCGCCAATGCTTCTTTCACACTGTCCAACGTCCCTTCCTGCGCCCAATACGGCACCGACAACACCACCAGTTCTGCCTGCTGCGCCGCACTCAAATTATCCGTACCGACAATATTGCCTTCCGGCAGCCGCTCCCGCATATCTGCGGCCGCCCCGGCCCCTTTCTCCCGTTTACGGGACCCGATGACAATCTCATGCCCGGCCGCCGCCCATCTGTAACCCAAACCAAACCCTTCATTTCCCGTACCGCCTAGAATTGCTATCTTCAACGTTATCACCTCTTTCTGGGTAACCGGTGGTCGGTAATCAGTGGTCGGTAATCGGTAATCGGTGATCATTACTGATTACCATCTACCATTTACCGTTTACCATTTACCGTTTACCATTTACCGTTTACCAATCATATTCCGCATACACGCCATCCGCCTCATCCTGGGCAGAGATTTCGTTAAAACGCTGCCACACGTCGGCGGCCAATTCCCGGCTGCGGGCAGTGATGGCCGCTTCGTCCAGGGTCAATAGCTGCCGATCCTGCATGAGAACTTGCCCGGCCCCAATTGTCGTCGTGACCATGCTGCTTTCAAAACCAAAAATGATGTGCCAGGGCAAATTACCCAGGCTGAAGGGCGTAGTAGCCTGATAATCCACAAAAATAATGTCCGCTGCCGCACCTGTCTGCAAATATCCGATGGGCAAATCCGGCCAGAACATACCGGCCAAAGCGGCGTTGTTGCGGATTGCCATTTGCGCCACGTCCATGCCATTCATACGGGTGGGATCGTGCCGGGCTTGTTTGTGCATCAGGTAGGCTGTTTTCCATTCAGCCCACATGTTATTGCTAAAGCCGTCATTCCCCAGACAAACAGGAATACCCAAACGGAGCATCGCTTCCACTTCGGCTGTGCCTACGGCGTTATTCATGTTGCTGCGCGGTTGATGCGTCACCCAGGTTCCCGTGTCGCGCAAAATTTCCATCTCGGCGGCGTCAATGTGAACGCCGTGCGCTACAATGCTTTTTGGCCCCAAAATGCCAGCGTCCACCAGGCGGGGCACAACACGCTTGCCATATTTGTAGAGGGAATCGTACTCATCTACCTCGTGCTCGGCGACGTGGATGTGGAAGCCCACGTCCATGCCCTGCACGGCCGTAACACATTCCGCCAACGTCTCGTCACTCAGGGAAAGAGCGGCGTGCAAACCAAACGTGCCCGCCAGCAAATCGCTGCCCCGCTCTGCCAGAGAGTGCAGGAAGCGGACGTTTTCCTCGATACCGGCGATGGCTCCGTCACGGCCGTTTCTGTCCGTCACCTCATAACACAAAGCCGCCCGTACCCCGGCCTGCTCCACCGCATCGGCAATCTGATCCAGGGAGTTATTGATGGCGCGGGGGCTGGCATGGTGGTCAACCAGAGTCGTCGTGCCGTGTTTGATGGCGTCCACCAGACAAACCAGCGCGCTGTATTGCACGTCCACGTCCAGCAGCGCCCGATCCAACCGCCACCAAAGCCGCTGTAAAATATCGGGGAAATGGCGCAGAGGCGGGCCGGGAATACCCATACCGCGTGCAAAGGCGCCGTAAAAGTGGGTGTGGGCGCAAATGTTGCCGGGCATAACCAACTGGCCTTTGGCGTCCAGTTTGTCTTCCTCCGGATATTTCGCGCTCAATTCTGTCGTGGAACCAATGTCCGCAATACGGCCGTCCCGCACCAATATCGCGCCTTTCTCAATTATCTCATCGTCAGCCGCCCAGGTTATGATACGGCCGTTCGTAATCAACATATCAACCTCCGTAAAGTTACAAAGTTGCCGGGTGACAAAGTTGCCAGGTGTTTTTTTGCTCTGCCGCCTTGCCGCCTGCTACCCTTTCTCAAGTATGCCGTATCTTAATTGTAAGTCAATAAGCCTTGACAGTAAAAACCGATCCGGTAAACTGAGAGGGTAAGAATAATGAAACCCGGCGCATCTACAGGTAGATAGCCGTGTAGAACGCAATAAATTTATCTTTAAGGAGCAATAGTATGGCACATCCAATCGAAATTACGGACGCCACTTTTCAAAGTGAAGTCCTGGAAGCAGACAAACCGGTATTGATTGACTTTTGGGCGGAATGGTGCGGCCCCTGCCGCATGATCGCCCCGTCCGTGCAGGAAATCGCCGACGAGTATGAAGGCACAGTTGTCGTAGGCAAAGTTGACGTGGACAGCAACCCGGCCATCCCCGGCCGTTACGGCATCGTGGGCATCCCCACACTGATGCTGTTCAAGGACGGCGAAGTAGTAGAACGCATCACCGGTGCGCTGCCCAAAGACCGCATTTTGGCCCAAATTCTGCCCCATCTGGATGTGGAACCGGCTTAAAGACGGCCGTTTTGGTTTATAATAAACGCTCATCCGTTTTCGGGTGGGCGTTTTTGTTTTACTCTGGAGGAAATCATGGAAATCGCCATAATGATTGAAGGGCAGAATGGGTTGAACTGGGCGCGGTGGCAGCGGATGGCTACGGCCGTGGAAGAGTTAGGTTTTGTCGGTCTCTATCGCTCCGACCATTACACCAACATGAACCCGCCCGATCTGGACTCTCTGGAATTGTGGGTCTCGCTGACCTGGCTGGCCGGCAACACCAGCCGGATTGAGTTTGGCCCGCTGGTCTCCCCTGTCTCCTTCCGCCACCCTACGATGACGGCACGGATGGCGACGGCCGTAGACGATTTGAGTAACGGCCGTCTCACTCTCGGTCTGGGGGCCGGCTGGCAGGAACGGGAACATCACAACTACGGCTGGGACCTGCTGGACGTGCCTGGCCGGTTTGCCCGTTTTGAAGAAGGGCTGCAAATCATTCAACACCTGCTGCAAAACGATGCGCCGCTGGATTTTGCCGGGCACTATTACCAGATCCACGAAGCGGTCAACCTGCCCCGCCCCCAAC
>JALUPA010000307.1 GCA_027054335.1 Ardenticatenaceae bacterium | reverse complement strand
GCCGGCATCATAGCCATTTTTGACACCTTGCGTTACCTGGGCTTAGCTCCTATCGCTACGTTTGGCTCACTCGAGTTCTTTGGTTTTAGTTTCATTGGAGCTATCATGGCCGGTATCGTGGCCCTCATCTGGTTCTGGGACGCCAAAATGCTGTGGACATTGGATCCACGTGGCTGGACGTTTACCATTGCCATTGCCGTTATATACCTGATCTTCGATATTCTGGCAGTCATTGGCCGGTCATCCTGGCAAGCCATGCTGCCTTCCATTGTTGTTTCCGTACTGGTTATTATTTTGTGCTTGCTGCCTGGCACCAAAACAGCTTTTGGTCAATCTTAAAGGAATAAAGCAGCAAACGAGAGCGGCAGGATTATCTGTAACATTGAAAAGCCCCGGGCCATTTGCCAGGGGCTTTTTTGCTGCTACTCGCTTTCACCCAATAAATCCAGCAGCACAGGATAAACATCCCAAGCGTCAGGGTTAGAGCCGGGGTCCGTGAGGGGATGTGGATAGCCCAATTCGGCCGGGAACTCATACCGGACAACATTACCGCCCTGCGCTTCCCATTTATCCGCCAAAGCTTTGATCTCCTTGTTGCTGATGGTTGTATCATTAGCATTGGTGACCACAATGATGTCGTTAACCAGCGGCGGCTTATCGGCCGCCTGCCTGGAGACAGATTGGCCGAAAAGCATGGCGTTGCCCACACCCCGCGTAGATTGGCCGCGATACACGTAATCCCGCTGCGGCTCGTTGGGATCAGTCGGGTTGAAATTGGGCAGGCGGATGGCCAGATTCAGGGCAAATATATTCAGGAAATGGGGCAGCCCGTCCAGGCCGTGCATGGCGGCCACAGACATCACGCGGCTTACGTCCGGCCGGTTCTGGGCAATCCAGTCGGAAACGGTCGCGCCCACAGAAAGGCCCACGACGTGAATCTCGTCTCCCAAACCGGCGGCAATGTCTACGTTTTCATCGCCAAATTCCCGCAAAATCTCCGGCGTCATCGCTTGCAGTTCCCCCACCGAACCGCTGGCCAGGCCGTGCCCCGGCATCCGCAAAATGAGGACGTTGTACCCCATGTCGTATAACATCTCGCCAAAAGGAAGCCACTGCCAGGGCGAATTGGTTAAGCCGTGAACCAGCACGTACACCTTGTCTGTTTTTTCGCCGTGAGTCAGCAACACAGATTGGGTCTTTTCGCTCATCAAAATACCGTTTTCGTCGGTGCGGGTAGCCTCAAACCGCTGGATAGCTTCATCATAACTGGCAACCGGCTTGGGAGATGAAGTCTGTTCTTTAATGGGCACGGGAATAACTCCTAAAACAATAATGATACCTAAAAGGATCAACAGGATGACGCCAATGATTTTCAGTGCTTTTTTCATACGTTACCTTCCAAAGGTTGTTGATGCTGGCGCCTTCGCGCAGTAATCCCTGCCCGTTAGTGTAGCGCAGATTGAGTTCAAAGTGTTCCCCTTCTTTTTCCATCTGGCGGCGGCTGAGCCACTGCACCACGCCATCGTAAAAAGAGTTGTCATTCCTTATCAACAACAAACAGCACCCTATGCCGTTATTCGTTTTCCCGTCGTTCTGGCCCGCCCCGGGCAATCGAGATGGACATTATCCCGATGCCGCCAAAAATAAGTCTTCTCTTCACTATTCATCAAACGCCGCCCCCGCAAAATCACAACACCCCCGCAATAAGGGCAGCGAGCTTCTTGCGGAGCCGCAGCCCAGGCTTCTATGGACTCGCCGCTATCAGCTGTTAAAGCCACTTTCATATCGCTTGTCTCAGGTTCGCTGCATTTAGCAGTTCAACTTCCCTGAAGAAGTTGAACTGCTAAACGCACCATACTCACAGGGGCAGTATTTAACTGCCCCTGCAACCAATTAAATTGTATTGTTAACTTTTTACGCTTCGACCGATTCATCTCCTTCATCGGCCGGCGCGCGCATTTTGGTCAACAAGCTGTCTGTTTCGCGGGCCGCAATGTCGCGGGCCCCCAAACCAAACGCCAGAGCAAAGGACAGCGCCAGAGCACCCAGTATCAAACCAAAGGCCAGGTTGACAATATCGTCCGCTACGCCCAACTCGCGCAGAGCCATAGCCGTGGCGAAGAAGATAATCACCACCCGCACCACTCGCGCCAGGAACAGAGAATTGTTTATCCCCGTATCCCGAACGATATTGTAGCCCAGGTTGGCAAAGTAGAGACCAAAGGCAAAGATAACGGCCGCCAGGAAGGCCAGCCACAAGAAGTTAATAAACTGATTTAACGCGCTGACCAGGAAAGCAGAACCCAACAGTTCCACAGCCCAGGTAGCGGCAAACAGCATAATTACCATCAGGGTAAGGGAACCAGCCCAGTGGGAAGGCTTGTTGGTGGCGCTCCACTTCAGGCCCAATTTTTCCGGCAGGGCGTCAAAACCAACGCTGCCCAGCAGGTCGCGTACCAGCCCGGCCACAATCTTGCCCACAAAATAGGCCAGCAAGATAACGACAACCGCACCCAGCAGACCGGGAACAAAGGCCACGATTTGGTTCAGCATGGCCGCCAGCGGATCAGAAATAGCCGGGATGTTTAACTGTTCCAGAGCCGCAATAATAACCAGTGTTATTATGACCACGTACAAAATGGTTCCCAGCGTCTCAGACAAGGAACGGTCTTCCGGCATTCCGGCCCGTTCTCCAATGGCATCTGTGCCCACGGCCCGGAGCAGATTGGTGGCAATCTCCCGCAGGATACGCGCGATAAACCAACCGGTAACGGCGATAACGGCCGTAGCCAAAATGTTGGGAACATAGGCAAATATAGAAGCAAATACCCCGGCAAAAGGCGCGGCAATGGCCGACAGCCCCAACGCTTCCAGGACAGAGGGGATGAAGAGCAGAAAAATCAACCAGTAAACGGCCGTAGCCAACGACTCGGTGATGTTGACCCTTTCGCCCTCTTCCAACGCGCCATATTTGCTCAGACGTTCATCTATCTTAAGTAAACGTCCGGCCTTACGCATCAGGTAACGGAAAGCAGTTGCCACCAGCCAGGCAATCACCAGCAGGACAGCAGCGCCAAACAGCCGGGGGATGTAAATAGTGGTCAACTGATCCAGAAACGCCTGAAGCGGTTGCGATATGGCCGACAAATTAAGCCTTTCCAACGCGGCCGTAATGACAAAAAGCATAATCAGCCAGAACACGATTTTGCCCACCGTATCTTCCACGGGGACTTTTGCTGGTTCATCCGGCTCGCTCAACGTGTTGGAAAGACGGTTGTCCAGATTCGTGCGCCCTAAAAGCCGGCGCACCACGCTGGCAATAATACGGGCCACAATGTAGCCAATAATCAATATCAACAATGCTGCTGCCACATTGATTATCAGAGTTCCCAGAGGGCCATTAAAAAAATCTTGGATTTGTTCCATCATTAAACCTCCTACTTTTTTACGCCAAATTTGGCAATATTAACAATCCGGGACAACCGCTACAGCGCCGTCATCCCGGTTAAAAGCAATGTCTATTCATCATCTACGGCCGTAGCTCCATCACCTTCAGAAGCACGCATTTGCTCCATATAAGCAGCTGCTTCGGTATTGAGTTTGTTGATTTGGGCCTGCATTTGCGCCAGGTTTCTGTTCCACTCCTCCCGCATTCGCTGCATATCTGCCTGAGCTGTACTCTGAATTTGGGTGCGCAACTCTTCCCCCGAAGACGGTGCATAAAGCAAAGCGACAACAGCGCCCGTTATGACGCCAAGCAAAAAACTGACAGCCATTTTCATCACGGTCTACCTCCTTTCAATTTAGTTGAACTGTAAATCTTTGATTTTATTTGCCGGCCGAGGCTTCGCTGCAAAAATGAGGTGTATTTTCTCTGATGGCCGGCAATTATACAGGACTATAGTATCTGTAGCCTACCAGAAATGGCCTGACTGTCAACATTTGGCCCGATAATTTTTAGACGCACAAAAAATACCACGTGATCTTTCACCCGCCTATAGATGGTAACCAGAGTTACCAGCAGCCGCCATCCGGCTATCTGCTCACCAACTTCTCAACCAAACAACGTGGGCAAATAACGCGGCGGCTGCCGAAAACAGGTGATCTGCTCAAAAGCATACGCCAGCCGAATCAACGTCGGCTCCTGATACGCCCCACCCATAAAGGAAATACCCACCGGCAAGCCATGTACAAAACCGGCCGGCACGGTGACGTTGGGATAACCGGCTACGGCCGTCATCGCCGCACTCCCTCCTGAATTTCTGTCCCCGTTTACCCAATCCGTCAGCCAAGCCGGGTGATTGGAAGGGGCAATAATCGCGTCCAGCTTATGCGCCGCCAACGCTGCGTCAATTCCCTCCGTCGCTGCCAGACGCAAACATTTGGCCCGCGCCCGCCGGTATGCTTTCTCCGTCAATGGCCCCTTTTCCTGAGCCAGCAACATCAGTTCCTGACCAAACCAGGGCATCACCTGTTCCCGGTTTTGCTCATTAAATTCAATAATCTCCGCCAAAGAATGCACCGGTGCATCCGGGCCGCGCTGCGCCAGATACTCGTTCAAATCTGCCTTAAACTCATACAGCAGCACTACCCTCTCCGGCTCCGACAACTGCTCCACCGTCTCCAGATTGACCGGATCAATGATCTCTGCCCCCGCCTGCCGCATAATCTCAAGCGCTTCTTCCATAATCTGGTCTACGGACAGATGCTTGCCAAAATAATTGCGGGCCACGCCAATACGCGCCCCCCGTAACCCGTCCACCTGCAAAAATTGCGCGTAATCCGTATATGTCTGATTCATACTGGAAGCAGTCGCCGGATCGCGCGGGTCAAGGCCGGTCAAAGCTCCCAACAAGACGGTCGCATCTGCCACGGTGCGCCCCATCGGCCCCGCCGTATCCTGGCTATGAGAAATCGGTACAATCCCGCTCCGGCTCACCAACCCCACCGTCGGCTTAATGCCTACAATGCCATTGATAGACGAAGGGCAGATGATAGAACCATCCGTCTCCGTGCCAATCGCCGCCGCGCACAAATTTGCCGCCACCGCCACGGCCGACCCGGAACTGGAACCACACGGGTTGCGATCCAGGGCGTAGGGGTGGCGCACCTGCCCGCCCAAACTGCTCCAGCCGCTCACTGAATGCGTAGAGCGAAAATTAGCCCATTCGCTCAAATTAGCTTTGCCCAGAATGATAGCTCCGGCGCGGCGCAGCTTTTCCGTCACAAAAGCATCGCGCGGCGCAATAGAACCGGCCAATGCCAGCGACCCGGCTGTAGTGGGCATCTGATCGGCCGTATCCAGATTATCCTTTAGCAAAACAGGGATGCCGTGCAGCGGCCCCCGCGCTCCCTTCTCTTTGCGCTCCGCATCCAGAGCCGCGGCAATTTCCCGCGCCTCCGGGTTCACCACGAGGACGGCATTGAGAGTCGGCCCCCCCTGGTCAATTTGATCAATGCGCTCCAAATATTTTTCTGTCAACGCCTGTGCCGTCAATTCTCCTGACGCCATTTGCGCCTGCAATTCGGTGATAGTTAACTCTGCCAACATATATTTCTCCAAAGCAGAAGTTTAACTTTTCTGGAAAGCTGAACTTCTTGGGACTTGCCCTACCAAGTGTACCATTATATAGGCTAATTGCACCATGTCACTTACTCAGGTTGAGGTATAATTCTTTCCGACAAAATCATGAGCTAAAAACCAGGTTTCTTAAGCCATCGAGCGGAAAACCGGGTTCTTCAATGGAATTCTGGGCATGGTAAATTCAGGAAAAACAAAATCTTTGTTCAAGCGCGCCTTACGGGGCAATATTTACGGGCAGCGTCGGGTTGCCAACTCTAATGGCCTATCACCGGAGATGCAGCTTCTGCGCCAATTTCAGGCAGACCGGCTTAAAAAGACCTATGCTGATTTGATGGAGAGTGAGCGATACGGCCGTACCACCCAATTCTTCCTCAGCGACATCTACGGCGCCAAAGATTTCAGCCAGCGCGACGCCGACGCCGAAGAAGCCTACAACTCCATGCGCAAATACCTGCCGGATCGCCTGCTCACTACCATGGGTAAAGCCGTCGCACTCAACCGCTTGACCAAAGAACTAGACGAGAAAATGCTTCACGTGCTGGTCAACGACCTGAACATGACCGATAAGCTCACCCCGGAAATGTACGCCGCAGCCTACCGCACCCTGGACAATTACGACGAACGGGTCGCCCAACTCGATCTAATCATGGACATTGGCCACGGGGTAGACAACCTGACCCGCATCCCCATGATTGGTCTCATCCTGAGAGTCGCCAGCCGCCCCGCCCACCGCGCCGGCTGGGAAGAGTTGCAAGACTTTCTGGAGAGGGGCTTTAATGCCTTCAAGCAAATGGGTGGCGCTGATGAATTTTTAAGTATCGTTGCGAAACGGGAACATCGCATTCTGGACCAGCTATTTGCCGGCGATCCTCACCCCTTTGACGTATCATAACTGGGAAATTAGTACTAATTGCCGCTTACCTTTCCTTCTGACTTGTAGTATTCTGTAACTGAATACCGGCATTTCTTAAAATTCCTTGTAACGCAATTTTGTAAATCGCGCCTGAGCGATCTACAAAATCGTTCTATAAATCAGCCTTATGCGTTTGATCTCTTTCATTTTAACCGCAGCTCTATCCGGAATAATTGCCCGGCTTACCCTCCACTCCGCCATCGCCCCCAGCCCATATGCTCCGAAAACGCCGCCGCCGCCAGAACCAACAACCAATGAGTTCCTCCAACTGATTCTAAACAATCTGGAAGACGGCATTTTCCTTCTGACGGCCGATTATCGCGTTGTGGAATTAAATGATACGGCCGTAAAAATCACCGGTCTCTCCCCAGAAGAAATCATCGGCGAACACATCAGCCAGATACTATCCTATAAAACAGACCTCATCGTGCGGGACATTAAAGCTGGAAAAACAGGTAACGAAATTCAGCTTGACGGCCAGGGGCAGCAAAAAACATATGCTGTCAGTCTGAAACCTTTACCCGAAACCTTACCCTATCCAGCCAAACAGATGCTCGTGTTGCGCGACATCACACCGCGTAAAAACACGCTGGCCCAGTTAGAAAATCAACGCGACTTGTTTGTAGACATGGTTTCTGTGGCCCGCGTAACTGCCCAGGGAGCCGGGCTGCACGAAGTCTTGCACAACGCCATGGAGATTGCTACCGGCATTACCCACGCCCAAAGCGGCAGCCTGCTGGTTTTGGATGAAGATTTTCGCATCAAAGAAAGCATCCTGCACCAACGCCAGTCAACTACGGTACAACGCGACCAGATTATCACCCAGGTATTGGACGAAGGGATTGCCGGTTGGGTAGTCGAGCATTGCCAGCCCGTTCTCATCCACGATACGCGGCAAGACGAGCGTTGGATGACGCTGCCGGAACAACCGTATGTTTCCCGCTCCGTCCTGTCGGTACCCATTTTCAGCGGCGCCCGGATTGCCGGCGTCCTGACCCTGCAACATCCAGAGCCACATCATTTCACGGCCGAACATGCCGGCCTGATGCAGGCAGCGGCCGACCAGATTGCTCTGGTGATGAGTAATGCCCAGGCTTACGAAATTCAGCGACGGCAAGCCCGCCAGCAAGATATTTTAGTCCAATTTTTGCGCTCCACGCGAGACAATCTAAATCTGGATGACGTGACCCGGACAGCTACACACACCATCCGGCAGCTCACAGACTGGACGGCCGTAACCCTGCTCATGTTGGAAGACGACGGCAACCAACTGGTTATGCAATCATCTGCCGGCGACCTGCCCCCTCTAACCGCTACCCCGTCAGCTACCTCTACAAACATCTACAGCCAAGCATTCCAGGCAGAAAAGACCATCATCACCACGCACCTGGATCAGGCCGACAGCCTGCTGCCCCCCCATACCCCATTCAAAAGCAGCATTGCCACACCTCTGCTCTACCGGGGCCACAAATTCGGCGTCCTGGCAGCCCTCGGCGATCAGGCCAACAGTTTCCGGGAATACGACATCTGGCTGATCGAAGCCCTGGCGGAAGCCACAGCCCTGGCCATTGCCAATGCCCGCCTGTTCCAGCGGGTGATGGATGAACGGGGCAGATTGCAATCGCTCATGGAAGCTAATCGAGATGGCATTATCCTGGTAGGGTTGGACAAACGTGTGCTGGTTATCAACGATAAAGCTGTGGAATACCTCAACCTGACCGGAGCATCGGCCAATTGGGTCAACCTGCCCGTCCGCCGCGCCCTGACTGTTTTGCAGCAAACTGAGCCGGCCGCCTTTGTTGCCTTTGTGTCAGAAATTCACCGCATCGGCGCAGGCAACCACGACGTGCATGAAGGCGAATTTAATACGTCAAGCAGCATTATTCAATGGATGAGCGTACCAGTTATAGCCGAAACTACCTCAATCGGCCGTTTAGTCATTTTGCGGGATATTACGGAAGAACGCCAACTGGAGAAAATGCGCGAAGATTTGATTCAGACCACCGTTCACGATTTGCGTAATCCGTTGGGGGCCGCTTTTTCAGCCATAGAATTTTTGCATGATCTGGTCGGCACTCCGGAAGAATCTGACGTCAACCATTTATTGGAAATGGCCCAACACAGCACCGGCAAAGCCCTCAACCTGGTCAACACCCTACTGGACATTAACCGGCTGGAAATCGGGCAAATGCCGGTTAACTATACTTTGCTGCGCCTGCCAGACCTGATAAAAGAGACATTGGTTAACCAACAATCCCTGGCTGACGGCCGTAACATTACCCTAAAAAGCGACCTGCCTGATGGCCTGCCCTTTGCCTGGGCGGATGCCGACCTTGTGGCGCGAGTGTTGCAAAATCTTGTGGATAACGCTTTGAAATTTACGCCAGCCCAGGGCGAAATTGTCGTCTCGCTCAGACATAATCCAGAAATTGAGAAACTACTGGTCTCCGTCAGTGATACCGGATCGGGTATCGCCGATCATTTGCGCCAACGCCTGTTTGAAAAGTTCAGCACCGGCTACCAAGTACACGGGGAACCAGAACGGGGCAGCGGTTTGGGGCTGGCTTTTTGCCAGATGGCTCTGGAAGCACAGGGAGAACGCATCTGGCTGGATGAAAGCGCGGGACCAGGCACGCGGTTTACCTTTTCACTCACGGCCGTAACCCCCGACATTACCGATATTTAACGGCGCGGCGTCACCCGGCGTTGTATCGTCCAGCGTACAATCTGCCAGGGATGCCGCAGCCAACGATGCCAGAAGATGAAACGACGACTGCCCACCCCATAATACATCCGCAAAGAAAACTCAGAAGGAAAAAAGGTCTGCGCCAGAATGTCCCGCTTGCGCATCCGGTTCCACTGAACGCGAGGTACCGGCGGCCAATCCTGCAACGGCCGTTCCGCCCCCACCGGTTTTGGCCCGATTTCAATCCCCGCCATCTGCCGCAGTTCCGTTGAGAGCGGGCTGACAAAATGGAGTAGTGACAGCATCTCCAACACTTCCGGGTAAACTGACCGGACAAAATCCCAATCGATCTGCCCGGCAAACTTTTCCGCAGAGCTTACAATGTCTACAATCCGCATCAGGCGCGCCGGTTCCAGAATCATGTGCCGGTACAGATGCCAGAGCATTTCGTCAGGGTTCAGGGTGAAGGCTGGCACATCCCCAACGGTAAAGGGAAGAAACGGCCGTCGTAAATCTGCCATCTGTTTCTCCTCTCCCTGGGCCAGCAAGCCACTCAGGAGAGATTGGTGCACTTCCACGCTCACGGTACGGCCGTTTCGTTCCAGTTGCAGCACGTCCAGATGGCGATGGTTTACAGACAATTCCTCAATGAACCCCGTGGCCTGAAAGCCAATCTCCAGCAAAACTGCCTGCGCCGCTTCTACCTGCACCGCCGGTACCAGAATATCCAGATCGCGCATGGGGCGCAAACCGGGTTCAGGATAAACCGTGTAGGCTAACGCTGCCCCTTTCAACACCAGCATCTCAATTCCGGCCTCATGCAGCGCGGCCAACATCTCCCCCAGCACAGCCCTCAAGCTCTGGTTGGCGTATTTGTGCCGCAAATACAAGCCTTGCAACTGCAACCGGGCATCCGCCGGAATCTGCGCCCCGCAGGTTTGCACGTGACGGTAAGTCAGAGGGGCCAGCCCGTGCATTTCCGCCTGGGGAATGAAGGCCAGCCAGTTGTCAAACGCTTCCAGCGCCACTTTGAGCGCGGGATCGGCTTCCCGCCCCGGCAAATGAGCTACCTGGGCCAGTAAAGGGTAGACGTCAGCCATCACAAATCTGCCAGCCAGTCCACGACTTGTGGGGCGTTGCCGTAGGTGAGTTGGTAGGCGGTGGTTTGTTGGGCTAATTGGCGCACGGCCGTAAGCCCATACTGCGCCAAATTACGGGCATTCACCAAATGCTGCATCAAAGTGTAGAAGGTTTCTGCAGGGGATAACGGCCGTACCGCCAATACCGCTCCATCTTCATACCGGGGAAATAAAATCAAACCGGGTCGAGCCGTTTGCCGCACACAATCGGGCCGCAAAAGTGACGGCCGTAACCAAAACAAGCCCCCCGGCAAAGCCAACAATTCTTCAGAAAACGCCCCCTCCTGCCAGACAAAAGCAGACCCTTCCTTCAAAACCAATGACCGGGAAAACCCCAACATCTGCGCCCCGCTCACTGCCACCATTTCATCACTTAGATAAGCAGCGCCGGCAGTGGTGAGTACGGCCGTTAACGTAGACTTGCCACTGCCGGATACGCCGCACAACAACACCCCCTGATCCTGCCAGGTCAAACCGGCCGCGTGGAAAACCAGATGTTGGTCATTGGCCGTAATCAACTGCTCCATCATGTGCTGCAACCACGGTTCCAGCAAACAGACAGGGTCTACGGCCGTGCGTAAACGCTCGTCGCCAAAATAAAGGCTATTCTCTCGGATATAGTATTGGGAAACGGGAGTATCATTTTCCGTCAGGCAATATTGGAAGTAGCGGCGGATAAGCGCGAACAAGGCTGGGTCGTCACATCGGATGGTAACGGCCGTACCGACAAAACCGACCGTCAATCCCTTCAACGCCACGCCAATGCGCCCTCGGCCGCAAAGGAGGCTAAAATTCGGGGCACTTCCCCACCAATCTGGGCGGCTGCATCAGGATAGGCTGCCTGCAAAAGCTGTGTGATTGCTTCTGCAGTACGCTGGCCGTCGCACAATTTCCAAACCAATGCGCCTGTCTGGTTGGTGTGCAAAATCTTTTGGCTGCTCATGTTGAAGAGCAGGATTTCGCCATCCAACTCTTCCACGTGATAACCTGGGGTGGGATACGGCCGTTTGCCGGCCGTTTTTTCACTCATCTGCCCGGTTGCTGCCCACACAAATTAAAAGAAGAAAATCTGCGTCCATCTGCGTAATCTGCGGATTCAGGATTCAGAACCATCTTACTGCGCCGGCACAGTTCCCCCTACAGAATTGCTGGTCAGGCCATTGACATTCGTCACCGTCACTGTTACCTGAAAATCGCCCGTCGCCAGCTCCAGGTTTACCGTTGAAGAAACTGTTCCCGTAAAGCCGTTCCCGGTAATGGTGGGATTGGCGTCGTCAATTGTTTGCGGGTAGGAAGGCGCCATATCTCCAGTCGTGTCAATAACCAGACGCATGGAAGAACCGGCCGTCAGAGCCCCGGCCGAATCGCTGTAATCCACCGTAATGGTCACAGGTATCGCCGGCGGTTGGCCTGCCTGGCCCAAAGAGTATTGAAAATTGGAAATAACCAGCGTATTGGGCGAAGTTTGGGCGTGAACCGGCAATGCGCCGGCCTGCAACACGGGAGACGACCATTTGCCGGGCAGGGTGGACAGCGTAACTGCTCCGGTCAGGACAGCAATGGTTTTCAAAGCCTGGCGGCGGCTCAATTGATCGGGTTTTTTATCAGGTGTTGACATAGTTTCTCTCCTGTTTTGCTTGATGGGCTTACAGTCAACAAAAGGATAACGCAGCCTCCATATTTTGACAACAACCATTTTCGCATCGTTATTACGACATTACGGCAAAACGACTCGATTTAGGGGTTGACGCAGCTTAAATCCTGTGTTACACTGCTGGTTGCGGTAAGATGATTGTCTAACAATCACGGCCGTAAATCTTAAAGGAGATAGGCGCACACGTATGACAACACAACACATGAACATCATCCGTATCTGGAAACCCGCCTCTGTCGCTGCCTTCGGCAGCGGCGATGCCCGTTGCGCCTGTGATCCGCCAGGGAGATTTAGACGAGACTAAACCTCTTCGATAAAGACAACTTCTGCGGTCACGGCGCTCTCCAAAAAGCCCGTGGCCTTTTTTATTGCCAATTTGAGCCACGGGACGCGATTCTCGTGGTTTTTTTGTGCAAGTGGCAGGTTGCAAGTGGCAAGTGGCAAGCTGCAAGTGGCAAGCTGCAAGTGGCAAGTGGCAAGTGGCAAGTGGCAGGTATAAAAGGAATCTTACAAACAAGTTACCTGCAACCTGCAACCTGCAACCTGCAACCTTTAATGAGGAATATCATGGAACCATCTGCCAATATTGATTTGAAAAACAGCGCCACCAAAGGAAAAATATCCGGTTTGTGGCGTTTGATGAGCGGCTATCACAGCATTTACCTGGTGGCTATCATATCGGTAGGGCTGGCAGCTCTCTCCCGGACGGGTTTGTACGTTTTATTGGGTAAGTTTGTAGATGAGATTTTGCCCAGCGAAAACATAGGTCAATTGCTGCCTTTGGTGGTTATCGGCCTGCTCCTACTGGCCCTGCTCCAGGGTGGCTTTACTTTTTTGGGCGGCCGTCTGGCCGCCAAAACAGCCGAAGGCACAGCCCGCCGCCTGCGCAACTATCTCTACAACCATTTGCAGCGCCTTTCCTTCAGCCAGAATGACCGGCTGCAAACAGGCGATCTGCTGCAACGTTCCACCTCAGACGTAGAGGCGGTACGCCGCATG
>JALUPA010000306.1:562-1251 GCA_027054335.1 Ardenticatenaceae bacterium | reverse complement strand
CACTCCTTCGGCAATGGCTTTTTCTCCCTGCAAACGAATCGCCAGTCGAAACAGGTGGTGGGCTCGTCGATAGCGATCGAAGTACGTGCTGCGTGCGGGGAACTTGTCCGTGCCCAGCCACTGGCCGAGTTCGCGTCGGTGTTCCCGCAAAAAGCGGTATTGCGCCGACTTGGTCTTTTTTCGTTTGATCACAGCCACCATAATCAACACAGCCATCACCCAGTCGGGAATGGTCGGCTTGGCACCGGGACCGGTTCGCGGACACTCGCGTTCGGCTTGCTGGCACAACGGCACGGCCATCTTGACCAACGACGCCAAACACGTGCCCTCCTTGGCACGCTTCCCCATTCTTGGGACCTCCATCGGGCGTTCGTTTCTACTTGCCAGCAGAAACATAAACCCATGGAGGTCTCTGCGCTTATGTCAATCGAATTCCCGGACACCCTCAGATAGATTGGTTTTGAGAGTAGGCCGCCGCGTGGCGTTTGCCGGCAGTGAGGGTAGTTTTGGCAAACCGGCACAAGCCGCGGGGCGGGACAGGCAGCAGACCAGAGAAGGCGGAGAACGGAAAACCTGCGGCCGGGCGAAAACGCCTGCGTGAAGCAGTTCGGTTTTTTTCTGCCTGCCGAATGCCGGAAAGCAGGGCAAGCGGGTAAACAACGGGGCGAAGAACCACCCGGTCGACCGGG
>JALUPA010000306.1:0-552 GCA_027054335.1 Ardenticatenaceae bacterium | reverse complement strand
GTTTCTACTTGCCAGCAGAAACATAAACCCATGGAGGTCTCTGCGCTTATGTCAATCGAATTCCCGGACACCCTCAGATACTTCGATACAGCAAAGAGCATCCCTTTGACCCCAGGCGTCGCCGAACGCTGGAAACGGGAATTGGAGATCGTCGAGCAAGAGCCGGCCACGAATTTGTTAGATGAGGTGATTGAACTCTATGCGCGCGACAGTATTCGCAACCAGAAAGAGTTGTCAGAATTTGTGATGCGAGTGAGAGAAGCGTCACGTTCTGCGGAAACACTGGGGAGTGACGACGCTGGCCGCCGGGATTGACGGGGCGGTGCGGCGGATTGAGACGTCGTACACCGCGAGGCATTCGCTCAACAAGGTGACCAGCTACGACGCGGCCACCGGCGGCAACGTCGTGAATCAGGTGCAGTTCGAGTACAATGGCTTCAACCAACTTGTCAAGCAGTATCAGGAGCACGCCGGGGCGGTGAACCCGTTGACCAGCCCCAGCGTACAGTACGGTCCCGTTCAAAAAGTAGGTCGCGCGAATCGATGATGAAC
>JALUPA010000305.1 GCA_027054335.1 Ardenticatenaceae bacterium | reverse complement strand
GTCTATTCATTAATTAATCCTCCAATCCCAGAGGCGAGGTGCGTAAATAGGCTGTAGTGCGTTCTTTTTGCCGGATGTCATTGTAGACACGCTGCACTTGTTCTTCCGTCAACTCCATGACCTGGGCTACTTCGGCGGCCGGCACGTCATGTTCCAGGCCGTACCAAATCATGTCCATGATTTCAAAGGGCAGGCGGAAGAAAAATTCTTCTTGGGTGCTGCCCGCGCTGTACGTGTCTGAGGTGGGGGGATTGGTACGGATTTCTTCCGGGATGTCCAGGTATTCGGCTAGTTGGTAGACCTGGGATTTGAAGAGGTGGCCGATGGGTTTGACGTCCATCGCTCCGTCGCCGTATTTGACAAAGAAGCCCTGGCCGTGTTCGTTGCGCTGCGGTGTGCCGATGACGGCGTAGTCGCGCAGTTCGGCGTGGTAATAGAGCATGGCGGCCCGGCTGCGCTGCTTGAAGTTGGTGGCGGCCACGATTTGCTGCAGCTGCTGCGGCCGTAAGCGTTTGGTTTTTTCTTCCCCTTCCGGGCTGACGATGGTGGCGCGGAAGACGTTGAGTGTGGCTTTGTCCAGCAGTCCGGCGGGCAGGGTGATTTTCAGCTTGTAGGCGCTGTTGTATTCGGGGAAGATGGCTTTGACGGCCTCATCCCGGCGGCGGTACGCGCCAAAGCCCAGGAGGGGACCGGTCATATCTTCCACCAGCGGCTCGACGCCAAATTGATGGCAGACTTTGCGGGCCAGGCGCACACTGCTGGCGCTGGACTCCATTTCCGGCAGCAGGAGGGCAGTGAGGCGTTCCGTACCCAAAGCACGCACGGCCAGAGCCAGGACGACGGCCGAATCCACGCCGCCGCTGACGCCGAGGACGCCGCCCCGTTTTTTGAGCCGGTCAAAGATGTTATGGCGTAAATTTTCCACAATGCGGGCGGTTTCCGCTTCCGCATCCAGTTTGAGAATGTTACGATGGAAGGTGGTCATGGTTGCTCCTGAAAGGAAGTAATTGGGTAATTGAGTAATTTGGTAATTACCCGGTTACTCAATTACCTGATTACTCATTACTAATTGCCGCCGATCAACAACTTTTATATTGTCCGTCAGTTCGTCAATGGGGGGCGGCGGGGTGAAATGGGCGATGAATTGTTCGTGTACCAGTTGGGTGGAGAGGATGCCGGCCAGGGCCATGTCGTCTGTTTCACCGAGACGGCCGTACCGGGCAATCTTCTTCATCATCTGGCTGACGGCGCGGGGGTTGAACTGTCCGGCTGCTGTAATTTTGGCGGGAGAGAGCAGATCAGCTACCCAATCGGTAGGCTGCCCATCCGGGAAGAAACTTTTGTGGATGGGGGCGCGGTACGGCCGTTTGGGGCGGTTCCAAATGGCATCGGGCAGCAGGTCGCGCACAGCCCGTTTCAGGATGTGCTTTTCGTCCAGGCCGCGCAGCTTGTAGTGCGGCGGCAGTTGGGCGGCAAATTCTACGACGCGATGATCCAGGAAGGGGAAGCGGCCTTCCACAGAATGCGCCATCCCCATGCGGTCGCCCTGCGAATTGAGCAGGTATTCCGCCAGGAAGATAGTGATTTCTAAATATTGCGCCTGGGCCAGCGAACTCCAACGGTCAAAGTTATCCGGCCAGGGGATTTGGGCGGCAAAAGGCAGGGGAGAGGTTTCCGCCTGAAATTCCGGTGAGAAGAGCCGCCGGCTGCGGCTGGTATTGCGCCAGCGGATGGCGTGGGAGTAGTCGGGCACGTCTGTGTCGGTCAGCCCCTGGCCGAAAAACTTGCGCAGGTAAGCGTCGTTGCCCTGCCCCAGCCCGCCGATGTAGGGGTATAGCTTGCTGAGGAGGGACGGCCGTATCTCTGAATCCGGCTGCCGCGCCCAAAAGCGACGGATTTTGGCTTCCTTGAAAATGTTGTAGCCGCCCAGGAACTCATCGGCCCCTTCGCCCGTCAACACCACTTTGAAATTGTGGTCGTGAACCAGCTCGGAGAGGAGGAACAAGGGGGCGGGGGAGGTGCGCATGATGGGCGTCTCGGTGTGCCAGATGACGTCGGGGAAGACGCGGCCAATGTCCTCGTGAGTGCAGGTGATCAGGTTGTGGCGTGTGCCCAGGTGTTCGGCCATCTGCCACTGGAAGGCGCTCTCGTCAAACGCCTCGTCACTGAAGGCAATGGAGAAGGTTTCCAGACGGTTATCAGTGTAATGATGCACCAGGGCGGAAGTGGCCGAAGAATCCAGGCCGCCACTGAGGTACGCGCCTACGGGCACATCGGCGCGCAGGCGGATTTGGGTGGCGTCTACCAGCAGATCGCGCAGTTGTTGGGCGGCTTCGTCCAGGGTGTAAGGATACGGTTCGTCTGCATCCGGGAAGTCCGGCGTCCAGTACGGCTCGATGCGGATGTCGCCGTCCGGGTCTATGAGCATGAAGTGGCCGGGCGGCAGGGTGTGGATGCCTGCAAAGGCAGTGCGCGGCTGCAAGGGACTCCAGAAGGTGAAGATTTGGTTCAGGGTAACGGGATCGAGTTCGGCTTCGGTACGGCCGTCAGCCAATATGGCCTTGATTTCGGAGGCGAAGATGAGGGCGTTGTCTTGCAGGGTGTAGTGCAACGGCCGTATCCCCACCCGGTCCCGCGCCATAAACAGGATGTGCTTCC
Source organism: Ardenticatenaceae bacterium (assembly GCA_027054335.1). Lineage (GTDB taxonomy): Bacteria > Chloroflexota > Anaerolineae > Promineifilales > Promineifilaceae > JAJRTP01. The sequence continues at coordinate 10,339 of JALUPA010000305.1, read as the reverse complement.
GCTCGTCCCAAATGGCAAAGGCAAACTGGCCGTTGAGATGCTGGACGCAATCCACGCCGTATTCTTCGTAGAGATGGACAATGGCTTCCGTGTCGCAGTGGGTGCGGAACTGGTGGCCCGCTTTTTCCAGCATGGGCTGTAGTTCCACGTAGTTGTAAATCTCGCCGTTGAAGACGATCCACACTGTGCCGTCTTCGTTGCTGATGGGCTGTTGGCCGCCGCCCAGGTCAATGATGCTCAGGCGGGCGCTGCCCAGCCCGACGCCGGAGATTTCGTCCTGAAAGATGTACGTGCCAAACTCGTCCGGCCCGCGATGCCGCAGCGCACCTAACATGGCCCGGAGACGGCCGTCGGCGATGGGTGGGTTGTGGTTGTTGAGGTTGAGTGTTCCTGCGATTCCGCACATGGTTTTTGGGGAGATTGGAGATTGGGGATTGGAGATTGACGTCAATCCCCAATCTCCAATCTCCAATCTCTAAATTACGAAAGCCCTGTCTTTTTAATTTTCCCGCTGCTCGTTTTCGGTAATTCGTCCCGGAATTCTACCATTTGGGGCACCATGAAATCTTCCAGATGGGCGCGGCAATGTTGCAGGACTTGTTTTTCGTTCAGGTTGTTACCGGGGGCGACGATGATCGCTTTGATTGCTTCGCCCAGGACGGGATCGGGGACGCCGATGACGGCCGTTTCCGTAACGCCGGGCAAGCTGTAGAGGACGTTTTCCACTTCTTTAGGAGCCACTTTCTCGCCCCGGCTTTTGATAATGTCATCCTTGCGCCCCACAAAGTAGAGGTAGCCTGCCTCGTCGGTGCGGAACAGATCGCCGCTGTAGCAGACGCGCTCGCCGGGGATGGGGCCGGGGCGGTACCGTTGGGCGGTGGCCTCCGGCCGTTCCCAGTAGCCCATCATCACGTGCCCGCCGCGGATGACCAGCTCGCCAATCTCACCGGGGCCGAGGCGGTTGCCGGCGTCGTCTTCCAGCCACACTTCCGTGCCGGGGATGGCGATGCCTACGGAGCCGGGCCGGATTTTTAGCTGATCGGGCGGCAGGTAAAGGGTGCGTTTGGTTTCCGTCAGGCCGTACATGGAGTACATGGTGGCCTGGGGGAAGATTTCGCTCATTTGCTCGATGTGACTGGGGGGCAGGGCGGCGGCCGTGTTGGTGATGTAGCGCAGGCTGCTTAAATCGTAAGGGGTTAAATCCATTTGCAGCAGCAGGGCAAAGATGGTGGGCACGCCGGGGAAGCCGGTCACTTTTTCTGCGGCCATCTTCTGGAGAATCTGGGCCGGGTAAGTGAAGCCTCGTTCCAGCACCAATGTGCCGCCAAATTTGAAGACCATCAGCAGTTGGTACAGTCCGTAGTCAAAGGAAAGGGGCAGGACGTTGATCACAATATCTTCGGGTGTATTTTCCAGGTAGGTGATGATGGAGGCGGCGGCAAAGACGACGTTGTGATGGGCGGACATGACGCCTTTGGGTTCGCCGGTGCTGCCGGAAGTGTAGATGAGGCAGGCCAGGTCGCGGTCTATGCCGACTCGTTCCGGGCGGGTGTCCGGGTATTGGTTTTGGATGGCGGTGAACGAGGTGGTGGGGGATACGGCCGTATCCGCCGCTTCTTCCGCTCCCCGCCCCGTCAACACAGTCAGTTTAACCGAAGGAGCGTGGGCCGCAATCTCCCGCATCATGGCCGCATTGCGCCCCTGGGAAACCAGCACGGTGGCCCGGCAGTTGTTCACCATGTAGAGCAGTTTGTCCTGTTTGATGGAAGCATTCGCTACCACAAAAACACTGCCGGCCTTGAGGGCGCCGAAAATGCCGGCCACCAGTTCCACACTATTGGGCAGATGCAGGATGACCCGGTCACCTCGTTGCAGGCCGTTTTCCTGCAGGGCGTGGGCAAACCGGTTGGCCATCGCTTCTACGTCGGCGTAAGTCAAGCGATCTTTGCCGCAAATGAGCGCTTCCTTGTCCGGTGTGCAGGTAAAGCTGTACTCCAGAAAATCTTGAACCATTAAGGCGTGAGGATTGTTCATTATTTACCTTTAGGGTTGCAGGGCGGCAGGAGGTACGAGGTTGCTCTGACACCTGTTACTCTGCAACTTTGCCCCTACACAGTTCTGCTGGTGATGTAGCCAGTGAGGTTGTTAATGCTGTCAAAATTATCGGGGACGATGTCGTCATCCGGCACTTCGATGTCATACGTTTCTTCTACAAAAGAAACCAGTTCAATCACGCCCAGAGAATCTACGATTCCGGCTTCCAGAAAAGATTCGTCGTCATCCAAATTGAACCCGTTGTTGCTGAACAAATAATTTTCGGCGATGTATTGTTTGATCTGTATTTTTGTATCCATTTTATTATTTCACCTTTAGGTTTTTTGCGCGAAAGGATAATCTCCCAGTCTATCAATTTTTCGCGAGGTTTGTTGTGCCTTAATAGTTATCAAAACACCTTGCAAAAACCATTAAGGAAGTATTTGGTAAATCAGTAGTCGGATAAAACGGCAAGCCGATAACTGAGATTACTGATGGCTGGTCGCGGTAAGACGCACTGTAAGAGATTTTCCGAATAATAGATGGGGATTGACCTCGAAATTTTTACTTCTCTGCTATGCCCTTGCGTTGAGAATGAATGGATTAGTGTGATGGTAACGGCCGTTGTATGTACATTTGGGCAGGCAGGATAAACAAGAAAGGTTTGATTAGTGGCAGCCACATCTGGAAGTGTACGTCTTTATTTGAGCCGCCAGGCAAGTAGCCTGGGGCGGTATGTGTTGGAGCAAACGCTCTATTTATTGGTTGGCTGGATTCCGACGATTGTGGGGATTGGGCTGCGGGGTATTTTGTATCGCCTGATTTTGCGTATGGAGGGGATGGCGGCGATTGAAAACGGCGTGCGTTTGCGCTTTGCCAATTTTATTACGCTGCATAAGGGCGTTTATCTGGACAGCCGCACTTATTTGCACGCCTGCCCCAATGGGATTGAAATTGGGGAAGATACGATTGTGATGCACGGGGCAATTTTGCACGTGTATAACTTCCGTGATTTGCCGGACGCCGGGATTAAAATCGGTAGGAATAGTTTAATTGGCGAGTATTGTGTCATTCGGGGGCAGGGGGGCGTGGCGATTGGCGACCGGGTGTATACGTCGCCGTTTACCCAGATTATTGCGGTGAACCATGTGTTTGACGACCGGACACGGCCGTTTATCGAACAAGGTATTACGGCGCAAGGCATCGTCATTGAAGATGACGTCTGGCTGGGGGCCGGGGCGATCATCACGGACGGGGTGCGTGTGGGGCAGGGGGCTGTAGTGGCGGCCGGTGCTGTGGTCACAAAGGATGTAGCGCCCTATACCGTTGTCGGTGGCGTCCCGGCGCGGCTGATTAAAGAGATTGATGGCACGATTCCGCAGCGGGATCATCCTGTTTATTTGTTGTAAAGGTAAAGTTTAAGAATCGGAATCTATATTGCAAGTTAGTAATTGGGTAATTTAGGTAATTAGGTAATTGAGTAATTGGGTAATCATTGATAGTTGCCCAATTACTCAATTACCCAATTACATAACCAGGTGAACTATGACCACACTATCTGTAGTAATCCCCGCTTATAATGAGGAAGATGGTATTGCGGAAATTGCCAATCGTGTTTTGGCTATCCGTGATGATTTGAAGGAAGTGGATGTGGGTGATTTGGAATTGTTGGTGGTTGATGACGGTTCGAAAGACAGGACCGTAGCGATTGCCAACAGCATTGAAGGCGTCACCTTGATTCAACACGAGAAGAACAAGGGATATGGAGGTGCGTTGAAGACGGGTTTCAGCCAGGCGCGGGGGGAGTTGATCGGCTTTCTGGATGCAGATGGTACATATCCGCCGGAGTATTTCCCGCGGTTGTGTGAGGAAGCGTTGCACGGTTCTGATCTGGTGATTGGCTCACGGATGGCCGGAGCGGACAGCGATATGCCCAAGACGCGGCGGCTGGGTAATTTCTTTTTTGCCAATTTACTCTCTATTTTGGGGCGGCGCAAGATAACAGATAGCGCCAGCGGGATGCGCGTCTTTAAGCGGGAAATTCTGTCCCAGATTTATCCTTTGCCGGACGGCCTGAATTTGACGCCGGTGATGAGTACGCGGGCGGTACACGAGCAGCTTACGATGACGGAGGTGCCTATCCCGTATAGTGAGCGGCTGGGGGATTCTAAGCTGAGTGTGGTGCATGACGGCCGTCTCTTCCTGGAATCTATGGTGTGGACGGCGTTGACGTACAATCCGGTGCGCCTATTTGGTTTATTGGGTGTGGCCGGGGTGAGTTTGGCCGGGCTTATTGTGGTTGGCCTGGTGGCGGCCCGGTTGGCCGGTATTACTACGTTAGGCGTTTGGGGTGTGGCGGCTGTTTATACGGCGTTGATAGCAGCCGTAAGCGGCGTCAGTATTTTTGCCCTGGGGGTAACATTTAATTACATGGTTTCCATTTTTTACAAAAAACCGATTCGCCAGGGGTTATTCAAGAAGCCGGTTTTCAAGAAGCCACTAAACCATCACTTTGGCTGGATGGGTGTGTTGGGTTTGCTATTTGGCGTCATTGTAGGAGCGACCAGCCTGATTTTAGCTGTGTCTGGCTATTGGCCGCTGGACAGATTGTGGTTTTATCTGTTGCTGAGCGCGATGGCTTTTCTGGTGGGGATGCAGTTGCTGGTCTCCTGGATGCTGTTGCGGGTGTTGGAAGAGTTAAGTGTGCGGGAAACGCAGGTGGCGAAAGATTTGCAGGGGTATGACCGGAAAGAAAACAAGACAGCTTCTCAATCACCCGCCTCTGTAGCCGTCCAAAGCGGTACGCCTCAGCCTAAAGTGAGTTGAAATTTGAGGTGACAGTCACTTTTTAAGTGACTGTCACCGGAGAAATGCACATGAGCCAGATAAAATTGGATGATGTAAAGATAGGAGAGAAAAAGCCGAAAACGACGGGTAACGGCCGTAACGGAAACGGTGATTCTCTGAAAGTAAATTTAGGCACGCGGCGTGTACCGAAGTTACGCATGGCTAACTTCCCCAATGCGGATGATATTGTGCGGGAGGGGTTATTACAAGCGCAGCGGCCAGATACGGCCGTAGACATCGTACTCGTCAATCCCCCTACGCCGGACGGCGAGTTGTGGATTCGCACGCAGCACCGGGTGGGGCGGCGCACGCGGGAAAATATGGTCTGGCCCCAGGTTTCCCTGGCGCAGATGGCCGCCATGCTCTACCCGCAGCATTCCGTGGCCATCATTGATGCTAACGCTGAACGGATGAGTTGGCCGGAATTTACTAAAAAGCTGGACGAATTGCAGCCTCTTTATTACCTGACCCAGGTGACGGCTCCTACGCTGGAAAATGATATGTACGGCTGCTTTTTGGCGAAGGCGCGGGGAGCGAAAACGATTGCCTTTGGCACGCACGTCACCCCCATTCCCCGCGAAACGATGCGGGCATATCCGGCGCTGGACATGATTCTTTTGGGCGAGCCGGATTTGACCATCCGCGATCTGCTGGATTTGCTGGAAGGCAAGGTGGATCAGCGGCCGGAGAATATCAAACGCATCTTTGCCAAGCACGATCCCACCTACGTACCTGCTTTTAGCGAGGATGGCGGGGTGGATATGCACGGCATTAAGGGGCTGGTGTGGCGTAAAGGGGATGAGGTGATTGTCAATTTGACACGGCCGTTCATCAAAGACCTGAATGATATGCCTCTGCCCCTGCACGAACTATTGCCTTGGGAAAAATACCGGATGCCTTTGATTAAAGGGCCGTTTACCTTTATTGTAACCAGTCGGGGTTGTACGGCCGGCTGTACTTACTGCATCAAGCACGTCAGCTACCAATACACCGTCCGCCTGCGCACGCCGGAAAACATCATGGAGGAGTTGTGGCAGCTCAAAAAGATGGGGCTGAACAACATCCATATGTACGCCGATTTATTTACCGTGAACCGTGAACAGGTAATAGAGTTGTGCCAGTTGATGATTGAACAAAATATCAATCTGCGGTGGACGTGTAACAGCCGGGTGGATTACGTGGATGAAGAGATGCTGCAATTGATGGGGCAGGCGGGTTGCTGGCTCATCTCCTGGGGTATTGAAAGCGGTAATGAGCAAATCCTGAAACATGCCCGCAAAGGGGCCGATCCCAAAAAGGCCAAGCGTGCCTTAACGTGGGCGCATCAAGCTGGTATCAAAAATTGGGGTTACTTTATCATTGGTCTGCCTGGCGAAACAGAGGAGACCATTCAGGAAACCATCGCTTTTTCCAAGAACCTGCCGTTGGATATTGCCCTGTTCCACATCGCCGCACCTTATCCGGGAACACCGTTCTTCTTTGAAGTGGTAGAAAACAACTGGTTCCGGCCAGGAACTCGCTGGGAAGAAGTGGACATGGATAAGGGGACGGTGCTGGATTATGGGAATTTGTCAGCAGAGCGGTTGATGTATTGGCAAAAACGGGCGTTCCGGGAATGGGCTTTCCGGCCCGGCCCCATGATGACTTATTTGAAGATGCTTTTCTCTGATCCCGCGACGTTGAGATCTGCTTTTAATGTGGGGTTGCAGACGATGAAATGGCAGGTCGCCGGGGAAGAATAGGGTATATTTGGTAACCTGATTGGATAATTTCTGATTATCCGTTACCATTTGCCAATGCTTAGAAATATCGTCTTTAATCGCTGGTTCCCCTTTCTTGATTTGGGTCTGGCGTTATTTGCGGGTACTCTGTGGATGAAGGGGGGCGTCCGTTTTGGCTGGATAATCCTGATACTGGCTTTGCTGCCTTGGGGGATGCGGGTCACTGTTCATCAGCCGGCTTTTCGCCGAACACGTTTGGATGGAGTATTGTTGTTGTTTTTGTTGACGGCCGGACTCGGCATGTGGACGGCCGTGAACTTCGGTATGGCGGCAGAGAAATTCTGGCTGATTGTGGGCAGCATCGTCCTGTTTTACGCGCTGGCCGGCCAGTCTCGCCGGGATGTGTGGTTGGCGTCGGCTGTTTTGGGCGTTATTGCGGCGGGTATTGCCGGGTACTTTTTGCTGTCTAATGATTGGGGGGCGCCAACGGCCGATTATTTTGGCCCGATTCGTTCGGTTGGTTTGTTGTTGATGCGGGTACGGCCGTCTTTGCCCCTCCCCATCTTTCACCCCAATAAAGTGGCCGGGATGCTTGTCATTTTAATTCCCTTCATTTTGGCATCCACATTTTATGGCTGGCAAAAGAGACGGCTGAACTGGCTGTTGCTGGCGTTGGCCTGCGGCGGCATTGCCGCGCTGGGGCTGCTGATGACCGGAGCTGTCGGGGCCTGGCTGGCGTTGGCTGCTGGACTGGCGATCTGGTTGTTCTGGGTGGTGAGTGGTTTTATCAGCCATAAAGTGGCGGGATCGCAAACGGCCGTGTTCCTGGCATTATTGGTTGGAGGAGCCGTAGTGGGCATTGTGGTCATCAGTCTGGCAGTGGGGCGGGTGACGGCCGTTAACCAAAGTCTGGCCCAACGGTATGATTTATTTAAGGAAACCATGTGGCTGATTGATGATTTTTCTGTTATCGGCGGAGGATTGGCTTCTTTTCCGGCATTGTATTCCGAATATATCCGCGTTGTCCCCTTCTTTTTTGTGTCGTATAGTAACCTGTTTCTGGACGTCTGGCTGGAACAGAGTCTGTTGGGCTTGCTGGCTCTGCTGTTGCTTATCGGACTCTCTTTTTGGTTGTTGTATACTTCTCGAATTGATTCTACTGATGAGCAACTTGTCATCTCTAAAGAAAAAGGGAAACGGTGGAGCCGGCGGGAATTGTATCTATTCCGTTGGGCAACTTTTGTTTCTGTTTTAGCGATGGCCCTGCATGGGTTAACGGATGATGCGCTATACGGTGGGCAAGGGACGCCATTCCTATTTTTGGCAATGGGAATGGCGGTGGTGGTATCCCGTAAGTATCCTTGTAAAAAAACCTGTGCAAAGTGGGCCAGAGGGGAACTTATGGCCGGGGCCGCCGTTGTGGTGGCTGTGGCGCTGGCCTTGTTATTTTATAAACCGCTGCTGGCCCGTTGGTATGCTAATTTGGGAGCCACAGAGATGGCCCGGATTGATTTGACCATCTGGCCATCTTACCAGTGGGGTGGTTCCCAGAGCAGCGTGGTATATGAAACGGCCGTACAGCAATTCAATCGGGCACTGATGTATGATGCAAATAACTATACGGCGCATTATCGTTTGGGGTTGATTGCTGTGGAGGTCAGAGATTATGATACGGCCGTGTCCCATCTGGAAACAGCCTTTCGCCTTAATCCTGCCCACCGGGGCGTGCGTAAATCATTAGGGTATAGTTACGTCTGGTTAGGACAATACGATCAGGCATTTCCCGTCCTGGAGCCTCTAGGGGAGCGGTTAATGGAAATGGAAGTGTATATTCAGTGGTGGGATAGGCAACAACGACCTGAATTGTCAGCCAGGGCAGAAAAAATGGCCGGCATTCTTCGGGGAAACGGCCGTTCTTCTCCATAAATCCCTTAGATTAAATTGGCTGAATAGCAATTTGAATGTAACATTGTTGCCCAAAGGTAACTTTTTTGGGTTGCCGCCATTATTTTGCATGTGAGGTCATTTGTATGATTGATTCAACCAAATCACGGGCCGGGGTTATTAAAGAGTTGTTTGGCTTTTTGTGGAAGCGCAAGATGTGGTGGTTGATTCCCATGATTGCTATGCTGTTGATTTTTGGGCTGCTGCTAATTTTAGCTTCGGCATCACCGGCATTTGCGCCCTTTATTTATACACTCTTTTAATGCGTGATTCGTGATGCGTGATGTGTTATGTGCGTCACGCATCACGCATCACGTTTCATATCTTATGGAATTTTTGCGAACAATTGTCCTCATCCTCTTAACGATGGTGGGATACTCTTCTGGTGTGACATTAGCGGCACGCGAACGGGAGTTTTTGCCGAAGATTCTGGACTTGGTTGTGGTGACCTTGTTGTGGGTGGCAGTCTTTTGGCTGCGGCCACAGATGGGGCGCTGGACTATTTTGGGAGTGGCTTTACTCCTTAGTCTGGCGGTGGGGTTTCTATTGACGGCCGTGCGTATGCGGCGTGTGGATGATACGGCCGTCATCCCCAAGTCAGAACTGCCGGAACATGCGCGGGAAAAGGGAGATACGGCCGTATCCGGCAACATCTTCAGGCGCGGCTGGCGTAAATGGGAACATTTTGCTGGTAAAATGGGCAATGTACAAGGCCGCTTGCTCATGGGATACTTCTACTTCATCGTCGTTACCCCTTTTGGTATCGGTATTCGCCTTTTCAGTGATCCCCTGAACATCAAAAAACGACCCGAACAATCAGACTGGCATCCCAAAGAGACAACCGATCTGACCATCGAAGGAGCCAGAGAGCAGGGATAGTCTGGCACATCTCCAACCTCAAATAAGCATATGTATATATTAGGTATTTCTTGTTACTATCACGATTCTGCGGCAGCGTTACTGCATAATGGGCAGCTAGTGGCTGCGGCTGAAGAAGAACGGTTCAGCCGGAAAAAGCATGACTCCGGATTTCCCCATCAGGCCATTGCCTTTTGTTTACAGACGGCCGGCATTACTGCCGCCGATCTGGACTATGTGGCCTTTTATGAAAAACCACTATTGAAGTTCGAACGCATCATCAAGATGCAGTTAGCCACCTTTCCCCGCTCCTGGCGCTCTTTCGGTGAGGCAATGATTGCCTGGTTGAGCGATAAGATGTGGGTAAAAACGCATATTGAACAAAACGTCGGCGTCCCGGCTGGTAAAGTGCTTTTTGCCGATCATCATATGTCCCATGCGGCCAGCGCCTTTTTTGCTTCCCCTTTTCAGGAAGCAGCTGTTCTCACTGTGGATGGTGTGGGTGAATGGACCACAGTGGCGCGGGGTAAAGCCTCTGCTAATTGGGATGGTTCCCGCCCAAACAGTTTGGTTCTCACAGAAGAAGAACGGTTTCCGCATTCCCTGGGTTTGCTTTACTCCGCATTCACTGCCTTTTTAGGCTTCCGGGTCAATAATGGCGAATATAAAGTGATGGGCATGTCCCCTTATGGCGACCCTAAATACATTGATAAAATTGAAAAGGTGTTCACAGTTTATGATGATGGCAGCTTTTGGACCAATATGGATTACTTCAGCTACCATTATTCGTTTACCAATACGTATAACCAGAAATTTATTGATTTGTTTGGTGAGCCGCGGGTGCACAGCGACGTGTTTTTTACGGCCAAGACCAATCCCGAAGTAAACCCGAAAGATCCGCAAGTACAACAAAATCAGTATTATGCGGATGTTGC
>JALUPA010000304.1 GCA_027054335.1 Ardenticatenaceae bacterium | reverse complement strand
CCCATAGCTCCGCTGGTCTGGACTCGCCTGGCTCTATTTTCTCTGGTGTGGAGATTATCCTCCATACTATGGCTTTATCGCCCAGAAAGTCATCGCCTGCAACCTCAAGCTTTATATCTTCTGCAGAGGTTGAGCCAGTGTTTTTGAGCAGAAGCTTTGTCCTTGTGCCCGCTCTGAGCTTGAAGGTGGTGGTTTCAAGAGCTATAGCAAGCTCCGGCTTTGCTTTCGCTATAGCTTCCTCAAGCTGCTGCTTGAGTTTTCTGGCTTCTTCTAAGGCTCTCTCATATTCGCCACTTCTGCAGAGAGCCTCAATCTCATGTCTTGGCACAGAGATGCCGAGCTTTTTAGCTTCATCAATAAGGGCGTTAATCTCAGATATAAAAGCCTCCATGTCACCAAACAATATGAATAGGTAGACTTTTTTATCCCACGAGCCGGCAGCTACGTAGCTGCCGTCTGCGCTGATGGAAACCGACCTAACCCAGCCGCCAGTCTTGTAGCTCCACAGCAGCTTGCCTGAGCGGTCAAAAAGGTAGACTTTTTTATCATCTGAGCCGGCAGCTACGTATTCACCGTCTGCGCTGATGGAAACCGAGGTAACAGGGTTGCCAGTCCCGTAGCTCCAGAGCAATTTGCCCGAGTGGTCAAACAGGTAGACTTTGCTATCCCGTGAGCCTGCTGCTACGTATCTGCCATCTGAGCTGATGGAAACCGAGTCAACCCAGCCGCCAGTCTCATAGCTCCAGAGGAGCTTGCCTGAGCGGTCAAAGAGGTAGACTTTGTTATCCACTGAGCCTGCTGCTACGTAGCTGCCGTCTGCGCTGATGGAAACCGACCAAACTTCCCAGCCAGTCCAGTAGCTCCAGAGCAGCTTGCCTGAGCGGTCAAAGAGGTAGACTTTTTTATCATCTGAGCCGGCAGCTACGTATTCACCGTCTGAGCTGATGGAAACCGAGTGAACATAGCCGCCAGTTCTGTAACTCCACAGCAGCCTGCCTGAGCGGTCAAATAAGTAGATGTTATTACCTGAGCCGGCAGCTACATATTCACCGTCTGCGCTGATGGAAACCGATCTAACCCAGCCACCAGTCCTGTAGCTCCATAGCAATTTGCCTGAGCGGTCAAAGAGGTAGACTTTTGTATTATCAGAGCCAGCGGCTACGTATCTGCCGTCTGCGCTGATGGAAACCGAGTCAACCAAGCCGCCAGTCTCATAGCTCCACAGCAGCTTGCCTGAGCGGTCAAAGAGGTAGAC
>JALUPA010000303.1 GCA_027054335.1 Ardenticatenaceae bacterium | reverse complement strand
CGCCCTATCTTGTTTCCTGATAGAAATATTGTATAGTGTAGCGGTAGTACTTAAAAACAACCCCCATTATCCGGAGATAAAAATGCAGGACATGAATACGAGGGATGTCGTTGGTCGCTTCCGCGAGTACGACCTCACCTTTTACGATGGCACATCACGCAAAGTTTTGGTAACCGCTATAGAAACGCCCTATCCTGACGGTAAGCTAATTGTTTCCCGGACAGACCCGGACGGAATTATCACCCACGTCAATCGCGCATTTGTAGAAATGTCAGGTTACAGCCAAGAAGAACTCATCAATCAACCCCATTACATTTTGCGCCATCCCGACATGCCCAAAGCTGCTTACAAAGATTTATGGGATACGGTCAGAGCAGGCAAAAAGTGGCATGGCTACGTAAAGAATTTGCGTAAAGATGGCGGCTACTATCTGGTTTATGCCACCGTCATCCCTAATATTCGTAACGGTGCGGTAGTCGGTTACACATCGGTGCGTCGCAAACCTTCACGGCGGAAGATGGAAGAGGCTTTGGCGCTGTATGCCCAAATGCTGCGGGAGGAACAGGCGTGACTTTCCAAATGACTGTGAGTCCTGATTTTTCACCCGATTATATCCCCGGCTGGTATATTTTTAACACCTGGTTACAAAAACAACTGGAGGAGGGGATTCGTCTGAAACTGTATAACAATTTCGATGACCAGCGGGAGGCCATATACAACGATCAGGTGGACATTATTTACGCCAACCCTTTTGACGCTTCTATGTTAATCCGGGAAAAGGGGTTCAAAGCCCTGGTTCGGCCGGCCGGCAAGCATGATGAAGCCGTTATTGTGGTGAATGCCCAACACCCGGCAACGTGCGTAGAAGATTTGCCGCCGGATTCACGCCTGGTATTTACCAACGACCCTGGCGTTCACCTTATCGGCATGATCATGCTGGAACCGGCAGATTTGCACACGGGCAATTTGCAAACCCAAGAGGTGGACAGCTACGTGCTGGTTGCCAAAAATCTGCTGCATAATGAAGCGGATATCGGCTTTTTTCTGAAAGAGGCCTTTTACGATTTATCCAACTTTATTCAAGAACAGCTCAGAGTATTGGTGGAAAGTGAAATAAGCGTTGTGCATCACACATTACTCGTTGGGCCGCGATTGCAAGGAAAACGGGAGCAAATCCGCGATCTCTTATTGGATATGTCCGCTGCCCCCAAAGGACAGGGCGTATTGGACAGTCTCGGTTTTCAATCCTGGGAAAATGTGGATCAAGAAGACGTTGAATTTATGATCGATCTGATGGACACACTGGCCTGAATACCGGTTACTGACCGCCGATTACTGATTACCGCTCACTCTCCCCGCCAGCTTCGCCGTCGTTTCTTTTCGCTTTGTTTTTTCTTGGCCGCCAGCCGCTTTTCCTGGGCGGCGCGGCTGGGGCGGGTTTTCCGGCGTTTTTTGGGCTGCTTGAGGGCCTGGGCCAGGAGCATGCGGAATTTGGTTACGGCCGTATCCCGATTACGCCGTTGGCTGCGAAACGTCTGCGCCTCAATCCGCAGTATCCCCTCCTTGTCAATGCGATTCACCAGCTTCTCCAGAATAAGCTGCCGCTGCGCCTCCGTCAGGCTGGGGGAATGACGCACGTCAAACAGCAGCGTCGCCTTCGTCGCCGTCTTGTTCACGTGCTGCCCGCCCGGCCCGCTGCTGCCAGAAAAACGAAACCGCAGTTCTGCCATAGGGATACGCAACTGCTCATTGATGATAATGACATTTTCTTCATCCATTTCTATTTCTATCCAAGCCATCCACAATCGTATCAATTTGGTATACTATATATCATACCGCAAATCAAAAAGAACAAACTGCTTTGATGTTTTGGAGAAAATTATGCTTGCATTACATGAAAATTTCGTGACTGATGATAAGGGTAATCGCGTAGGTGTTCTGCTGGACTGGCAAACATATCAAAAAATTCTCGACGACTTGGAAGAACTGGGTGAAATTCGCGCATTTGATGCCGCGCTTCTTGAAGAAGACGATGAAATCATCCCTTTTGAACAGGCAATTGTTGAAATAGAACAGCAACGTCAATGAACTATTCTCTCTTTATCTCTCGTAAGGCGCAAAAAGAATTGGCGCGTTTACCAATTCGCCTCTATGAATGTGTTGTAGCTGCCATTCGAGAATTGGCAGAAAACCCCAGACCGTCAGGTTGTCGCAAGCTTTCGGGACGCGAAGGTTGGCGTATTCGCATTGGTGATTATCGAGTCATCTACCAAATTGATGACAAGCAAAACAAAATCACGGTGCGGCATGTGGGACATCGCCGGGAAATATATCGGAAATGATTAGCATCCTTAACCAATACTCCGGCGTTATATTGCTTCTTGTTATAGTCACGGCCGTAACTGCCTTCATCCTCTCCCGCGCTCCCCAAAAGCGACGGCCGTTTGTCCTTTTCGTGGCCTTTGCCAGCCTGCTCCTGTTCGGCTTCCTCTTCTTCCAGCCGGAAAGGGACAACGTGAGCAGCAGCGAAGTGCAAACCCTTCTGGCCCAGGGCAACGGCCGTCCCGTTCTCCTGGAACTGTACTCCGACTACTGAGCAGCCTGCCTACGGGCTAAACCCATCGTGGATGGGCTGGAAAGGGAGTGGGGGGATAAAGCCGGCGTCATGCTGCTCAACGTACAAGACCCAGATGCCAAACCGCTGTTGGACGAATTGGGCTTCCGCTACACCCCCACCTTCATCCTGTTCGACAGCGCAGGCAATGAAGTATGGCGCGCTGTCGGTTCCCTTGACCCCGACGAAGTTAACCAACAACTCAATGCCCTCAACTAACCGGCAATCCTCCAATCTCCAATCTCCAATTTCCCCCTACGTTCACCTCTTCTTTATGGATGGTGTGGGGCTGGGCGGCGACGACCCGGAGGTAAATCCTTTTGTCACGGCTCATCTGCCCAATCTGACGGGTTTGTTGGGGGAAGGCTGGTATTTACGGGGCAACGGCCGTATCCATGCCCCCCGCGCCTCCCTCATTCCTACCGATGCCACACTAGGCATTCCCGGACGGCCGCAAAGCGCCACCGGCCAGGCCACTATCCTCACCGGCCAGAATGTGCCCCAACTGATTGGCGAACATTACGGCCCTAAACCGAATACGGCCGTAGCCAACATTATCCGCCAGGGAACCCTCTTTTCCGAAGTAACCGCAGCCGGGGAAAAGGCCGCCCTCCTCACCCCCTACCCGCAAGGCTACTTCGACGCCGTCAACCGGGGCAAGCGGTTGTATTCCGCCGTGCCTTTGGCCGCCGTCAGCGCCGGACTGCCTTTGCTGAATGCGGCTGATTTGCGTGACGGCCGGGCCGTCAGCCCCGGCTTCACCGGGCAGGGTTGGCGCGACTATCTGGGTTTCACCGACATCCCCATCCTCAGCTTGCCGCAAGCCGGGAAACGCATTGCCGCCCTCGCCGCCAGTTATCGCTTCAGCTTCTTCGAGCATTGGCCCAGCGACCGGGCCGGCCATCGCGGCCCCTTGGGCGACGCCGCCCGCCATCTGGAAATGATTGACGCTGCCCTCGGCGGCCTGCTGGACGCCTGGGACGACGAAAACGGCCTCTTGATCATTACCAGCGATCATGGGAACATAGAAGAGAAAGATCACCGCCGCCATACAGTTAACCCCGTCCCCACTATTCTGGTAGGGGCGCAACATGCAAAATTGGCGGCGCAAATTCGTGACTTGACAGACATTGCCCCTGTTGTCAGGAAATTTTTAAGACGGAATACGCATCACGCATCACGCATCACGGAGGAATCTTATGACTGTAACATCTGAACAATACCGTGACGCTCTCCGGCTGTTTCCCGCCGGCGTCACCATCGTCACCATAAAAACCCCTCAAGACGATAAACCCCATGGCCTGACGGTTTCTGCCTTTTCCTCAATATCGCCGGAACCGCCGTTGATTCTGATTGCTCTGGATCACCGCTCTTTAGGTCATCAACTATTGGAGCAGGATGGGGCCGTCTTTGCCGTCAACATCCTGCCGTATGACAAATCTGAATTATCGAACCGTTTTGCCTGGATTAAGGATGAGGATCGGTTTGCGGAAGGGAATTGGGGCACGGCCGTAACCGGCGCCCCCATTCTGCAAGACGCCCTGGCCTGGCTGGATTGCACTATCCACGCTTGCTATGACGCCGGGGCAAACACCATCTACATCGGCCGCGTCCAGGCCACCGGCGTTCCCCGCCCGGATGACTTACCCCTCATTTATTGGAATCGGGGGTATCGGCAGTTGGCGGTTTCCAGTGATCAGTGATCTGTGTGCAGTGTTCAGTTTTCAGTGGCGACTCACTGCACACTGCACACTGAAAACTGAACACTAACTACGGATCCTCCTCCAGCCCCACAGCCATCAAATACCCCCGCGCCCGCTCCGTGAGTGGGTATTGGTTGACCAGCTTCCAAAAGCGACGGCCGTGGTTAGCTTCCTCCAAATGAGCCAGTTCGTGCATAACCACAT
>JALUPA010000302.1 GCA_027054335.1 Ardenticatenaceae bacterium | reverse complement strand
TTGGTAATTAGTAATTGCCCAATTACTATTCAATTACTTGTCGATTCTGTAAACATCATCTGAATTATTTGTGTATGTGTCTGGGCAACACCTCCTTTTTATTAGCCTTTCAGCCCGCTTTGCGACAACCCTTCAATAAAGGTGCGTTGGGTAAAGGCGTATAGGATTAGAATAGGTAAAATAGCAATCATGGAACCAGCCATACGTAAATGAGGAAAGTTTGCTTCTTCATTAAAGAATGACTGCAAACCAACGGCAATAGGTCGCCATTCATTACTGCCCACTGTGACCAGCAAAGGCCAGGCCAATTCATTCCAGGCGCCGATGAAAGCGAACAAAACAACGACAAACAAGGCTGCTTTTGATATAGGTAGGACAACCTGGAGTAAAAACCGTACATGACCGGCCCCGTCAATTTGGGCGGCGTCCCAAAGTTCACTGGGAATAGATGCGAAATGCTGGCGCAGTAAGAAAATGGAAATAGCGGGAGCCATAAAAGGAATGGTTAGGGCCGGCCAGTTGTTTATCCAACAATTTGTGGCGTCACAAAAACTAAAGCCCAGGGTTGTGGCAAACCAGCCCTCAGTACCGAATATTTTCCCGATTTCATTGACCAGTAGAAAATTGGGCAGGTTTTGTACGATGCCGGGAATCATTAAGGTAGCCAGCAGAATGCCAAAAAGGACATTTTTTCCTATAAAATTCATGCGGGCAAAAGCATAGGCTGTTAAGGTGGCAAAGATAACTGTACCGGCTACCGTAATCGCGGTAATTTTTACGGAAACCCAAATATGGTGCCCCAGATTACCCCCTCTCCAGGCCTGACAGTAATTCGTAACAAACGGAATGCGGAAAATTTCATTCCGTTCTATAAAGTTGTCCGGCGCTCGATTGCCGTATCCCTGAACTTTGGCTACGTCCGGGGACACGTCAATCACCAGCCGGTTTTTAGTAACGGTGTTGCCCTCTGAATTAACGAAGGTATCGTTGGTGTACAGGATGCAGGGAGAAATATCATTGGTGGTATCTATACTGCGAGGCAAGATTCGCCCTGTTGTAGATTCACCCAAGGTCATCAGGGAGGTACTCATCATAAAGAAAAAGGGCATGATAGAGATACCGGCATAAATAACGAGAACTGCATACATTAAAATAGCAGCGATGCTGATCTTTTTCCACAGAGGTTTTTTTGTCTGGGTTGATTTAGCCATAATGCACACTTTTGGCTGCTATGCGATTTTGGACAAGATAAAGCACGAGAATGATAACAAATAGCACCATAGCCATTGACGTTGAATAACCAAATCGGGAACCACGGAAGAAAGTGACAAAGAAATGGACACTGGCGGAATCAATCGTTCCTTTGGCGGCCGGATCACGCAGAATGTAAAGATGATTGAATGCTTTGAATGTGCCAATAACGGAAATGACGGATAAAAAGTAGGTGGTCGGCGATAAAAGAGGGAAGGTGATGTGTCGGAATAACGACCAGCGGCCGGCGCCGTCAATTTTGGCTGCTTCGTAAAGGGTGTTGGGGATATTGCCCAATCCGGCCAGGAAAATGACGGTGTCGTAGCCGACGAAGACCCAGATATTGAACAAGATGACGACGATCAGGGCCAGACTGGGGCCGAAATCCCAGTTGGCGACGGCGTCAATACCAAAAGCCTGCCCCAAAACGGAAATAGCCGAGCCGGATTCCCGCAGCCATTTTACCGGCGCAGCGCCCATACCTACCATGATGGAGTTGGCGAAACCATCGGGCCGCAGGCTGAACATGGCGTCAAAAATACCGGCGGTGGCGACGGCCGGGGCGATGTAGGGAATGAAGAAGACGATGCGGAAGAACGGCCGTCCCTTCAAAGGTTGGTACAGCAGATACGCCAGTATCATGGAGACGCCTAGCTGCACCGGTACCGTCAGCATGGAGTAGTAGATGGTGACTGTCAATGATTGGTAGAAATCCGCATCCGAATCGGCGCTGATAACAGGCCAGATGGTGGCTAACCAGACGCCGCTGGCAATGAAGACGGTGGCCGCCAGGATGGAAAGTACCAGTTTGAGGTTGGATTGTTGTTTAGAACCCCATACCCAGATAAAGTAGCCGATAATCAAAGGAATGAGCGCCAGAATGAGGTAGCGAACGCGGACCAGGGCCACGGCCGCTCGCTCTGAATTTTGCATCTCGACGTAGGTGAAACGGCCGATAACAAAACCCAATACCAATGTCAGGACAACGGCCGTAGCCTGCAAAGTAAAATTAGGCAAAATCCTGTTTTCATTTTGCACTGTCTTGTCAATAAGCCGTTGGATAGTCACGCTGAGGGCGATACTTACCGCAATAAGAAGCAAACCCAGAAAAGTGTTGCCCAATCTGGCCGCCTCCCCCGCGGCAATCGCATCTTCCTGGGCAAAAAAGGTAATGGCTTTAAGAATGATGAGGGTGAAACCATAGGCAATAATGGCGCCGGGAATCAGGTAGAGGGCAGACAGGTAAAGCGGTATCCCCTTGGACCGGCTTTCCTTTATGGTGCGGTAAGCGACAATAAGGCCGGTAATGATGAGCGCCGCTGCCAAAATGAAGAAGAAAACATAGGCTACGTCCCCCATGGCGTTGACGTAATTATCCAGGCCGCGCCACTCGTTTTGTTTGATACGCCATTTGTACAGGCTGACGTAGGCCGCATAAAAAATAGGAAAAATACCAAAAGTGAAGACGACAGTCAGAGCCGGGATTAAAAAGGCAAAAGCAACCAGGTTTTCCTTAAGAGTCCGTTTTTGGTGGCCGTTCAGAAAGCTGCGGCGTTTTCCGGGTTCGGCCGATCCCTGACCTTGCACGGTTCGTGAGGTCATAAATCTCTCCTCGATTCCTCTGGTAAAAATGACTCCTCACAGACACTTACAAGTACGAGATCATTATAGCACGGCGTTGTCAGGCAGCAACAATTAGAATCGTGAGGCGTGCCGGCGAGATGCGTGAAGAATCGTTTGGTTTAGTCCTTCCGGGAGGGTCACGGCCGTGCCCCAACCAATCATCTCTTTTGTCCGCGCTGCATCCGCCACCTGTACGGCCGTTTCCCCAGGGCGGTCCGGCAAAAGACCGGGCCGGGGACGGCCGTTTCCGTCCACCATCTCATAAACTTGCCCCACCACGTCCGCCACCCTGGTCAGGACGCCGCTGCCCAAATCTAGCGTCGTGGCTGGGGGCAGTTCGGCGTCCAGCATGGCGGCCAGGCCGGCGCAAACGTCGTCAATGTAAATCCAGTCCCGTTTTTGCCGGCCGGAACTCATGGGGAAATCTTCGCCGGCCAGAGCGGCGCGGCTGGCGGCGGGGATGAGGTTGCGTTCTGTCTGGCCGGGGCCGTAAGCCTGGAAGATCATGGCAGCGTAGATGGGCCATTGTTGGGTACGGCCGTACATCTGGCAAAAATTCCAGGCGGCTGCTTTGCTGGCAGCGTACACATTCATGCCGCTCAACTCCCCCGGTGTGCGGGCGGTGACGAGCTGCCGCACCGTCTGCGTCTTTTCAAAACAGGCGCGGACAAGGTTGAGCGTGCCGTACAGATTATGGCGCAGCGCCGCTTCCAGCCCCAAAAACGGCTCCGTCGCGCCCCTGGCTGCCAGATGAATGACGTGGGTTGGCTCTGCTTGCCGCATCGCCCGCACCGTCTGCCGGAAATTACGCAGATCGGCGTATACCACGTCAATTTGGGGGCGGATCGCTTGCAGAGTGGGGGGCAGGGGGCACAAATCGGGCTGGCTGTAGGCTTCGCGGCTGAGGATGGTTACGGCCGTATCCCCCCGCGCCGCCAAAAAAGGAACCAACGTCTGGCCGATGAAACCGGTTGCGCCTGTTACCAGAATGCGTTGCATAGCAATTGGCAACTGGTAATTTGTAACTGGTAACTGGTAACTATCGAATTACCAGTTACCAAATTACTAATTACCAATTACATCTCCGCCAAAAATACCCGATACCATTCAATCGTTTCCGCCAAGCCTTCCGACAGGGAAAATTGTGGTTCCCAGCCCAGGACGGCTTTGGCCTTGTCCGAGGCCAGATATTGATCCTGGATTTCCTTCTTCACTGCATCCAAAATAATCGGCTCGATTTCCGGGTAATCAGATACGCTAATGACTGTTTTCACCAAATCCAGGGCTGTCACCGGCTCGCCCATGCCAAAATTAAACGCTTCCCCCCACAGCGCCGGGTCCTCGCACCGTTCCGCCGTCATCAAATAGCCACGAATGGCGTCCTGAACGTACAAATAATCCCGTTTGAATGTGCCGTCTGAGCGAATGACCGGTCGTTCCCCGTGCAAAACGCTGCGAATGGTGCCCGGCAAAATCCGGTTCCAGTTCAGGTCGCCGCCGCCGTACAAATTGGCGCAGCGGGTGATGATGACGGGTAAATCGTAGGTGTAAGCGTATCCCTGGCAAAGCAGGTCGGCGCAGCTTTTGGAAACGTCGTAGGGGGAGAGGCCGCGCAGGGGCGTTTCTTCCATGTAGGGCAGCAGTTCCGGGT
>JALUPA010000301.1 GCA_027054335.1 Ardenticatenaceae bacterium | reverse complement strand
GGTTCGGGCAGCGGTTTTTCTACGATTTGCATCACTTCGGGGCCGCCGATGTCGATGTAGACGGCTTGCTTGATTGTGTTTGTTTGGGTTTGAGTTGTGTTCATGTGGTTTTCTCCAGTTTTATTTGGTTTGTTAGGGTGTTGAGTTCGATTTGAAACAGTTCGCCGGGCACGGCCGTTTCTGGCAGCGCCAGGTAGTGTAATTCAGCCCAGACCAGCCCGAACAGGCGGACGTGGATGAGGGTGGCGGCGATGATGATTTTTTCGGATACGTTTGCGTCGGGCGGGCGGTTTCCCAGGGGCAGGGCGGCGGCGATGGCCTGGACGATTTGCTGCATGGAGGGGGAAAGGCGGCCGTATTCTGCCGGCAGCTCAATTTTTCCGGCAGCTTCGGCTTCATGGAGGAGGATACCGAACAGCGTGGGAATACGGCTGGCTAACGGCACAGTGTGTTCCCGTGGGGCGTGGTAATGGGGGATGGGTGTGCCAAAAATCAGGTCGTAGTCCTGCGGGTGGGCGATGGCCCAGTCGCGGTAGGCGTGGGCCATGGCTTGGAAACGGCCGTAAAAATCATCCCTTGCCTTTTCCGCGTCCGCCCGCTCAATGGCGTCCCCCAGCGATTGAAACGCCTCCACGATGAGTTCCGTTACCAGGGCGTCCCGGTTGGCAAAATAGCGGTAGAGGGCCGGCGTGGTCAGTCCCATCTCGCGGGCAATGGCGTTGAGGGAAAGAGCGGCCGCGCCGTATTCGGCCATCTGCTGCCGGGCGACGGTTTTGATTTCTTCCAGTGTGGCCTGTCGTTGTTTTTCTCGTCTGGTGGTCATCTCTTCCTTTGTGAAAAGTATTAGCTAAGTTATATATATTAACTATTATAAATACTATTAACTATTTGTCAAGCCCCAGGTCCATAAACTTTTGCTATAATATCGCTATGACTGTGTTGCGCGTTGATTACGACACCCCCTGGAAAGAAATTGTTGAGCAGTATTTGCCGGAATTCCTGGCTTTCTTTTTCCCGCAGGCTCATGCGGCGATAGATTGGGAGCGTGGCTATAGTTTTCTGGATAAAGAGTTGCGGCAAATCGTGCGAGAAGCAGAGAGCGGCTCTCCCCGCCGTGTGGACAAGCTGGTGCGCGTATTTCGTCGCGGCGATGGCGCCGAGGTGTGGGTGTTGATCCATATCGAGATACAAGGGCAGCCGGAAAAAGCTTTTGACGAGCGTATGTACATTTACAACTATCGCACTTTTGACCGTTACAAACGGCACGTAGCCAGTTTGGCCGTGCTAACGGACAGCAATCCGGATTGGCGGCCTGGTTCATTTGGCT
The DNA here is from genome assembly GCA_027054335.1 of Ardenticatenaceae bacterium. Lineage (GTDB taxonomy): Bacteria > Chloroflexota > Anaerolineae > Promineifilales > Promineifilaceae > JAJRTP01. The sequence goes on along the minus strand of JALUPA010000301.1, from coordinate 3,198 downwards.
ATGAGTTGTTTGGCTGCCGGGTATCGCTGGATTTTCCGATAGTAAAATTGCTGGATTACCGGGTGGATTGGGCTGAGTTGTTGAAAAGCGATAATCCATTTGCTATTGTGACGATGGCGCATTTGCAAACGCAGGCGACGCGGCATGACGTGGCGGAACGGTACGCGGTTAAATTGCGTTTGGCGAAGATGTTGTATCAAAAGGGATATGATCGTCGGGAAATTATCAATTTATTCCGTTTTATTGCCTGGGTAATGGCTTTACCCCCGGAACTGGAGGATCAATTTATGAACGATGTGATTGCTTATGAAAAGGAAGAAAATATCCCGTATATGGCCCCATTTGAATTGAAGGCTTTTCAGGAAGGCGTGGAACAGGGCATGGAACAGGGCATGGAACAGGGTATGGAACAGGGCGTCCAGCAAATGCTGCTGGCTGCGCTGGATATTCGCTTTGGGCCGCTTTCTGAGGAGTTGGTGGAACGGGTGCAAGGGGTAACGGACACGGCCGTATTGCAGGAACTCCACCGCCAGGCCCTTCTGTCTGATTCTCTGGAAGCATTTGCCGCTCACTTGCCGGAGGCATAAGCGGGAATGTGCCGCTGCCGTTATATTTTTGCGTCCCGGTCGGCCCAGTGCGGTTCGCGGATGACGCGCTTGAGGGTTTTGCCGGAGGCGCTGCGGGGGAAGTCGTCCATGAAGACAACGGTGTGGACGCGCTGGTAGCGGGCGTTGACCCGCTCGTTGATCCAGTCGCGCAATTCTTCTGCGCCAATGCTACCTGGTTCCTTGAGGATGACGGCCGCTAACGGCGTTTCGCCCCATTTTTCGCTGGGAATACCGAATACGGCCGTTTCCCGCACTGCCGGATGCTGCACAATCACCTCTTCAATATCTCGCGGATAGACGTTGACCCCGCCGGAAATAATCATATCCTTCTGCCGGTCAACCAGGTAGAGAAAACCATCCTCATCCACGTAGCCCAGGTCGCCGGAATGGAGCCAGCCAGCCCGGACGGCTTGGGCGGTCAGTTCCGGCTGTTTGTAGTAGCCGCTCATTAGCTGCGGGCTGCGGCCGATAATTTCACCGATTTCGCCCGGCGGCAAATCTTCGCCGGTGGGACCGACGATACGCATCTCGAAAAAGGGAGGCGGCACGCCGACGGAGGCCGGTTTGCGCGGGTAATCGGCCTTGTCCAGGATGGTCATAAACCCTTCCGTCAGGCCGTACAGTTCGTAGAAACGGCCGGGCAAAGCCTCATTGAGCCGTTGTTTGTGTTCCATGTGCAGCGGCGCGCCGACAGAGCCAATCATCTCCAGGGAACGCAGCTTTGGCGGATCAAATTCCGGTGAATTGAGCATAGCCACAATTTGGGAGGGCACCATTTTGATGTGCGTTACCCGTTCCCGCTCGACGGTTTCAATCAGGGCTTCCGGGTTGAAGCGGCGGTGCAGGATGAAGGTAGCCCCCAGGAACATGGCGGGCATGAGGGTGAGGAAGACGCCGTTGAAGACGAGGGCGCCGGTGTGCAGGGCGATGCTTTCCGGGGTGAAGCGGTAGGCGGCAGCGTAAGTGGCGCCGTAGTTGGCCCGTACTTCATGGCTGAGGACGATGCCTTTGGGCAGGCCGGTGGTACCGCTGCTGTAGATGATGTTGTAGGGATCACGGCCGTTAATCTCTATGCCGGTTGGGTTGGTTTCGGCGGCCGTTTCTGTCAGCGCATGGTAGTTTTGATATCCGGCCCGCCCGGTATCGTCTACCAGAAGGTAACGATTCGGGTCAATGTGGGGTAGTTCCGGCTTGATCGGGTCAATGTACCGGACAAAATCGGCGCTGGTGAAGAGAACGGCCGTGTCCGATTGAGTGAGCAGGTTGATGAGACCCTGGCCGCGCAGCAGCGGGTTGAGCGGTACGACGACGGCCCCGATTTTGGCCCCGGCCCAGTAAATTTCCAGCATTTCCAGGCAGTTGTTGAGGACGGTGGCGATTTTGTCCTCCTTTTGAATGCCCATGCCCAGCAAGGCGTTGGCTAACCGGTTGACGCGCCGGTTGAACTGGTCGTAGGTGAGGCGGTGTTCTTCAAAGATGACGGCGACGTGATTGGGGCGGTAGCGGGCGTGACGGGCAAGTAATCCGGCAATATCCATGATTTCCTCCGTATTGCGTGTTTCGTATTGCGTACCAGTATGTTAATACGAAATACGTAATACGCAACACGTAATATGTTAAGAACAGACTAATATTTCCCGCAGATATTCGCCGATTTTTTTTGACCGGCATACAATTCAAGGATTGTAATCTTCAAAGTAATTATCATACTTCGTAGTCAGGATAATAATCCCACTACCAAAGTTAAAAGGAGACGTAAGTGAATAAGAAGAGATTGACAAAAAGGTGGGCGTTGAGCGCCCTGCTGTTGGGCGTGTTGGCCCTGGTGCTGGCTGCTTGCGGCCCAGCTAAAACGATTCCCGCTTCCGAAGCGGAGGGGGGTGGTTTCAGCCAGACAGAGTCTGGTGCGGCTGGCGAATCAACCGTTACCGAGAGTGGTTTGGAATACATTGAACTGGAGGCCGGCAGCGGCCCTGCCCCGCAGCCGGGCGATCTGGTGAAGGTGCATTACACCGGCACTCTGGAAGACGGCACGGAATTTGACAGTTCCGCAGGTAGAGACCCTATTGAGTTTCCCATTGGCCAGGGGTTTGTTATTCCCGGTTGGGATGAAGGGATTGCTATGATGCAGGAAGGGGGCAAAGCCCGCCTGATTATCCCGCCGGAACTGGCGTATGGCGATCAGGAACGGCCTGGTATTCCGGCCAATTCCACCCTGTATTTTGACGTGGAACTGGTCAGCGTCAGCCCCCCGCCGGCAGCTGAAGAGCCGGCGCCGGCGGAACCGCTGACAGAGGTGGCCGAAGGCGACTTCACGACGACTGACAGTGGTTTGAAATACGCTGTTCTTTCGGAAGGTAGCGGTGACAAACCGCAAGAAGGCGAATTGGTGGCCGTGCAGTTCACCGGTTGGTTGTCGGACGATACCAACTTTGGCGGCTCTGCAGGCGGCCCGCCCGTGGAATTTATTGTGGGCAATGAGGAGATTTTGCCGGGCTGGGATGAAGCAGTTTTGTTGATGCAAGAGGGCGAGAAAGCTCAATTTATTATGCCGCCGGAACTGGCTTTTGGTGCGGAAGGTGTTCCCGGA
>JALUPA010000300.1:304-4531 GCA_027054335.1 Ardenticatenaceae bacterium | reverse complement strand
GGCGTTGGCGTCGGCGTAGAAGTGGTTGTTGGTTCGGGTGTGGGTGACGGGGTGTTGGTGGGTACGGCCGTAACCGTAGGCGACGGCGTGGGGCGGAGAGTAGCGGTTGCAGTTGTAGTGGGAGAGGCGGCGGGGGGGACGGCCGTTGCGCTTGTCCCCATTTCCGGCGGGGATGCGGGACCGGGCTGGCAGGATGCCAGTAAAAGAAAGTACAACAACACCCACGGGAATAATTTATTCAATTTTTTCATTTGCATAAACTTAACAATTCGGCCAACTCCCGGATTTCCAAAGAGTCAGTTTATCTTGTGGCAATAGGCAAGAACGTTTTGCTTAACCAGCCATTATAAGAGGTATTACCGTAACCTTCGGTGCTGGACTCAATATATGGATAATCCGCTTTGCTGGACAGGAAAGTCATCGGCGGCGTAAGCACGGAACCATTGCTGCCCACCAACGCATAATAAAGCGAGTCGCGGTTAAGCCAGCCTGAAGTTGTCCAGGTAAGGATGGCGTTTCCTTGCCAATCGGCCGTGACGGATACGGCCGTGTCACCGCTATTATTTGTCTGCCCCAGGCAAACCGGCGCGTCAATCCGGTTATAGGCGGCATCCAGCAAAACAAAGCGAATACGGCTCGTCCACTCACCGGGAAAACAACCCCACGCCTCCCACGCAGCCAGGATTTTCCCGTCCGAAAGTTGCACGACGTCATAATTCCACCAATCTATCACACTCTCGTCCACAGAAAGATTCGTAGCTGGTTTTATGAGATTGCCATCGCTTCCTACAACAACATAATAAATATCATCGTTGCCGTCTTGCCGACTAATCCAGGACAAAAAGGCGCGATTGGCAGATAGAGAAGCAAGGGCTGGCGCATAATATCCGGAGCTGCCGGGAGTATCATTAGTCAGTTTGGTAACTCCCTTAATCGAATTGCCGTTACTGTCGCGTACAGCATAATATATGTCACTCACGTAACCGCTGCTTTCCTGATGTTCGCGCCTCCAGGCCAGAATAAAGCGGTTGTCACCGGTGGCTGCAATACGAGGCTGGTAAAAAAGAGGCACATAGAAGTCACCCCACGTTCCCCATACGGTATTATTTGTTAAGTTAACGGGCCCATAAAGCAAACTGCCGGAAGCGTCCAGAATGGCAAAATAGATATTGTAATTGGTTTGACTTGTGCTGGGGTTATAAAGATAACGGTACCAAAGAAGGCCGATACGTCCATTTGGCGTTACCGCCAGAGTGGGAACTTCGTCGTAAGTGTTTACGGACGCGCTGCTGTGTTCGGTTAGTTTGCTGGCGGCGTATACTGTTCCACCAAACTGATCCAGCAAAGTATATTCAATTTCTCTCCCATATAGGGTACAACCGCTGCCGCTGTTATTCAGACAGCGATATCTCGTCCAAAGGTAAGCCAAAGTGTTGTCTGGCATTTCGGCAACGACGGGGTAACGGCCGTAAAATCCACTCGCCGTAGCTGCTTGAACAGTTTGGGAAAAAGGCTGCGCCAGGTAAACGCTCATCGCGCCATCAGCATCATCACGGAAAACCTGAGCAAATGAAGCGGGTACGGCCGCAGACATATTGACTGTTTTTTCTACATTACTATCCAAGGAAGATCGTACCGCAATGGAAACGGTATCATTATCGCCGGTATAAGCGTCGGCCGGCGCTTGCATTTTCAGGGTAACGGTCACCACTTCGCCCTTATTCATTGTTCCACTATCTATTACCCCATCTCCGTCTGTGTCAGTTAAACGTACTGTCCCGCCAGCATTATAAAGACTAACCGGCCAATCCGCGGTCACAGACAAGTCAAAGGTGTCTGCGCCAAAGTCTCCTGTGTGGCGTATCGGGAATTGGTACGATACTTCTCCCCCCGGCCAGACAAACTGTCCTTGATATGAGGGATAAGCGTTCACCCTGACACTGGCTGATGGCCGGAAATAGCGGACAGCTTTATTTGATGGAGGATTTGTACAATAATCTATGTAGGTTAAACCATCCCAACCCCATGAATCTTCAATACCAATGCTGCCGCAAGGGCCTGGATTGCTCATATTCTGATACTGGAACAAAATATCCCCATTTTCGTAAAGAATCACCTCAAATGTATAAGAATTGTCACTCCAATACTCTTCAACCTGGTACCACTCAACAATAAAGTAACGATCAGGCGCAGTGCCGCCGCTCTTGTAATAAACACGGTTTGCCGGGCCGCTGTCAGCTAATTCCAACAAGGTGGCGTATGGAGCAATAATGTTGTTTGGTTCTAAAGGCGATGGAATTCTGGGTTGTCCAGGCCAACTCCCCCAATCCGTAAAGGACAAATAACCGGAAGCGGCAATGTAAAGGCTGGTGTAGCTGTTTTCATAGTAATCGAAAGTGAAAGGAAGCGATATAGGCCCGACAGCCTGGCCATAACTGTTTCCACTCATTCCTGTGTCTGTGCCATCGGTGGCATCAATCCAGTTAAGCGCCACCGAATCATTCCAAATATAACCATAATCGTCAGGGCCTCCCGTATTCAAAACGGCAGAACCGGAAAATGGCCTGGGCGGCTGGACATTTTTGGGGTTTGCCCGAAAATCATCAACTGTTTGTACCGCTGGCCCATCTACTCTTGAATAGGAGACAACGTCTGTTTCAGGGGGCCTCGGTTGAGGCTCGATGACCTGCGTAAAACCGTCAGGCACAAATAACGACGCCATCATCAGTACAATAATAAAAATAAACAGTGACAGCGTTTTCGGTTTCATTTTGTTGTTTTCCTCCACTCCAAATATATTTTCTGGCCGTGATAATATGCGCGGCAAAAACTCAATAATGAATCCGACAATAACGACTTTCGTTAGCCAGGACTGGGTTAATGCCAGATTGAACCAATCCTGGCTAACTTGTTTTTGAACGTTTACTTGCTACCGGCAGCCATTTGGCAGATCAAAGCATACACTTTGTTCGGGTACAGCGCTGGCAAAAGATGTATGGTAAGAAGGCAAGGGGTCGTTTTGACACGAAATGCCATACTGGTCGGCCAACGTGCCCCCGCCTTGCCAGTATTGGGAAGTCAGCAAGTACCAATCATTTGTGCCATCTGGATTCCACCATAAACGGCCGTACCGCGGCGACGGCAAATTGTTTATCCATTGTTGGTTAATCTGCTCCCCGGCCTTTACATCCCAGGCGTAAAATACAATTTCATCAGTGCGGGCGCCTTCATTGCCAAATAACACGTGGAACTCCAACGTGCCATCCGTGGGGGCTTCGTCCGTCGTAAACACAGGCAAACTGGCCGCGCAGCTTGCAGATATGCCGGGGCCAATCCCTTGCCAATCGGCGCCACAATATGCTTGCAAATAATTTACCACCTCCCCGGCTTCCGGTGAAATGGCATAAGAATAAGTGGCCGGCGGGTAAGGCGTTGTGTTCAGACTGTGCATCACAGCCATGTTGTCGCCAGCAGCAGCTTGTATTTCGCCTAAAACTGTCCACTCCTCCCCCGATATATAATAGTTGTAAGATGTCATTTGCCCGCCAAAATAAACATCAAACAGATCATCGTTGGGTACAGGCCCGGAATCGCAAACACCGACGTACACGGTCATATCCTGGGTGCAGTTAAAACTGATGTCTAATGAAGACAACATGGGAATACTGCTGCTTGCAAACGCGGTGCAATCGCCGGATTGCGCGCTGGTTTGGGCAACCATACCAGCTGCCATTAAACACAAAACAAATAACATAACAAACATTTTTTTCATGGTAAACCTCCTTGAAAGTTGTAAAAGGTAAAAAGTTGACACAGAGAAACACAACAATACAGACTCAAATCATCAGACCTCCTTTGTTTGATTGTTTGCCCTGACTAAACGACTGGACTTCAATTATTGTCGGCTAACCGGGTTTCCGATAAATTGGATGCTTCCTCATCCGGTTCTTCGCTTTGGAGTTTTGCAACATTGCGTTCCTGCGGCCGGGCCAGTTGATCGGCCACGGTCGTAGCCGTAGAAACCAATATGCCGGCCGCAATAGCCAACACAAAACCACCCAACGTCACCCACAAGCCAATAGCCGAACTCTTGATAGAAATGCCAATAGAACTCAGGCTGGAAATGCTGGAAACGGCCGTCGTCAGATAACAAATCACAGGCAACAAGCCCAGAACAGCCGCCCGGCTCAGACGCCTTGAACTTTCTTGCCGCTGGCGGCTGGTCAC
>JALUPA010000300.1:0-294 GCA_027054335.1 Ardenticatenaceae bacterium | reverse complement strand
GTCACTTTGGGCGATTGCATGAGTTGCAACCCCCTTTTCCCAATCCGAAAGCCCATTACCGGAACCAAAATCAGAAAAGCCGTGATAGCTACAAGGAGAGTTGTCACAGCCATACCGCTAAGCGCTCCAAATTCAGTCTCGCTGCCGAGCGTGCCAAAAGCCATTAACGCGGTGCCTATAATCAACTGGACAAGCATACTTAACCCGCTAACCTGCCCCGACAAAAACAGCACGTCAAAGCTGGCCCAGGGAAGAATAAAACCTAAAAAGACAAGCCCGGCCGCTATTAATGAC
>JALUPA010000299.1:240-1260 GCA_027054335.1 Ardenticatenaceae bacterium | reverse complement strand
GGGCGAATCATGTTTATGATTCATTGATCAAGCCACGGCATATGAAACGCGGAGGGCACGGAGCCACAGAGTCACAGAGAAATTCGTTGAAAACTCTGTGCCTCTGTGGCTCTGTGACCCCCGTGTTTCCATCCCGGCCCGTCATTATTCACCACGGGCATGGCTCGCCCCGAGGGTGGAGAAGTCAGTATTGCAGGGCATGGGATGCGCCAGGAGGCTGTCGGGTTTAATGTGGAAGAACCTACCCTGACGCGCACACGAACCCCTGGGGCTGGTCACGGCCCTGTCTGATGATACGTTTTTGTTCCTATTCTTCCATGATCAGGGGTGTGGCCAGCGGGCTCATGACGGTTAGGGCGGATGAAGCATGCAACTGCTTGATTTTTCATATAGCGAGACGGATCAATGAGTTGTGTAATTCGCCGTCATAAACTCACGGATTCAGGAGGGGGGCAATGGTAGCCGGGCTTCGGCAAGTGGCTGCGATACCGCTCCTTTTCCATGAGGGAGCGATGTGATTATATAGTACTAGTACTCTTTCAAGGTAATAAATTAGGATGCTAATGTGATCTCTCAATAGGCAATCCCAACCTGTTGAGGACTACGACAATGAAGAAGCGCTATGTGGTGAAGCTGACCCCTGAAGAGCGGTGTCAACTTGAAGGACTTGTTAACCGGGGCAGAGAGGCCGCCTATCGAAGGCGGCATGCCCAGGTTTTGCTGTTAGTTGATGAAGGAGAGCATGGGCCGGCGCTTTTTGACAAGGATGCCGCAGAGCAAACAGGCTTCAGCCGGCGCACAGTAGAGCTGATTCGGGAGCGTTGCGTGAAGGAGGGATTGACCGCCGCCCTGGCGCGAAAAAAGCGCCGTCGCAGCCGCACCCACAGGCTGGATGGCGAGGGAGAGGCCCGGTTGGTCAGTTTGGCCTGCAGCGATGCGCCGGAAGGGTACGCCCGTTGGACCTTACACCTGTTGGCTGACCGGCTTGTCGAACTGAATATTGTGGACTCGATTTCTCAC
>JALUPA010000299.1:0-230 GCA_027054335.1 Ardenticatenaceae bacterium | reverse complement strand
GTGGAGAAGTCAGTATTGCAGGGCATGGGATACTGGTCACGGCCCTGTCTGATGCCCCTGTTCTTCCATGATCAGGGGTGTGGCCAGCGGACTCATGACGGTTAATAACTCAAGTTTCGGAGTTCAAATTTGCACTGAATCGGCGCGTAACCAGCTGATAAATAAGGAAGTAGGCCTCACGAAAGGTTGTGGTGTAGGTGTTCAACGCTCAACATCAAAACCGACCGGAG
>JALUPA010000298.1 GCA_027054335.1 Ardenticatenaceae bacterium | reverse complement strand
CTCCCGCCCCTACGATTGATTCCAGAATTGGAATTGCTGTGCGCAATCGGGATGCCTTGACAGAAAAACAAGAACAGCACCGGAGACGATTGGGGAAGTAACTGCCGGATGGCAGTACGGTAAACCACTTGCCAATCTACAACCCGCGTTCACCACGCACATAGGGAATACCCAGGGCGGCCGGCGTACCCGTCCGCTTGCGGGAGCGGGCATTGGAAGTCAACATCAGGGCGACGATAGTGAACAGGTAAGGAATCATAGAGAGCCAAACGCCTAAAATCGGGTTGCTGGCGAAGGGCAGCCAGGGTACCGACTGCAAATCGAGGGGCAGCCGCCGCAGTGCGCCAAAAATATAAGCGCCCAAGGCTGCCCGCCACGGGTTCCATTGGGCAAAAATGACCAGGCCAACAGCAATCCAACCCTGCCCGGCCGTCATATCTTCAATCCACAGTGGCGTGATAGCCAACGATAAAGCCGCCCCGGCCAAGCCGGCAAATACACCGCCGATAAAGATGTAAAAATAACGCAGCTTGGCCACGCTCATGCCTACCGCATCTACGGCCGCCGGATATTCTCCTACTGCCCGTAAATTCAAACCACTACGGGTGCGGGCAATGTAAAAAGCAACCAACGGCGTGAGCAAAAAGCCCAGCCAGACCACCACGTTTTGATTGCCAAACAAGGGGTCCAGGATAAGCGGACCAATAATGGGAACCGTTGCCAGAAAAGGCAGGCTGATGGTCGGCAAGGTAGGGATGTCCCGAATCTGTACGTAAGGCGCACCGAGTACGGCCGTTAACCCCTGCCCCACGAACGTCAACGCCAAACCGCTGACCACCTGATCGCCGCGCAGCGTCACCGTTACAAAGGCATGAAGCTGGCTCAACGCCCCGCCGGCCAGCATACCGGCCAATACCCCCAACCACGGATTCCCCGTATTATAGGAAACGGCAAAGCCGGCAAACGCCCCGACCAGCATCATTCCCTCCACGCCCAGATTCAACACGCCAGAGCGTTCCGTTAACAATTCCCCCGTCGTGGCAAACAACAACGGCGTACCCGTCCGCAGACCTGCCCCGATGATATTAATGATGAAAACAAGCGATGCAGCTTCCATAAGTCACGTCTCTTGTGTAATTGAGTAATTTAGTAATTGGGTAACTACGTAATTACCTAAGTGAACGTCCAAAAATAACTTTCCGTTTTGGTTCGTAGTAACCGCTTTAGCGGTCTGGACGACTAAAGTCGTTACTACGAACTAATTTCTGGACAATTACTAAGCAGAAACAATATCCTCTTTCTGCACAAAACGAATACGATAGCGCGTCAGTAAACTGGCGCTGATGACGCAGAACATGATGATACCTTGGATCATAAGCGGAATCCCGGCCGGTTGAATAGCGTCACCCCCTACCAGTAAGCCGCCAAATAAATAAGCCACGACAATAACCAGCAGCGGATTCAGATTGGCTAACCAGGCCACGATGATGGCCGTAAAGCCATAACCGGGCGAGAAATTTTCCTGCAAACGGTGAACTACCCCGGCCACTTCCGACATGCCGGCCAATCCCGCCAGCCCGCCAGAGATAATAAAGGCCAAAACAATTTGCCGGCGGATGTTGATACCGGCGAAACGGGCCGCGTTGGGATTGTCCCCAATCAATTTAGTCTTATACCCCCACTGGCTGCGCTTGAAGAGGACGTAGAGAATGAAGGCAACCAGCACACCCAGCAAAAAACCTATGTGGGCAGTCATTCCCCGGAAGAACGGGTATATATCGGCATAATCCAGCAGGCGGGGAAACCAGGCTGACTTGGGATATTGCGCCGTCAGGCCAAATCCTCCGGCCGACCAGGGGCCGTAAATGAAATAGTTATTGAAGAAGACGGCTACGTAAGTAAGCATCAGGGAAGTGATAATCTCATTGACGTTCAAATATGCTTTAAGGACACCAGGGATCGCTCCCCACAAGCCGCCACCAATAAAACCGGCAATGGTCATTGTCAGCAGCATTACAGGGCGGGAGGTGTCTTTGGGTAATAGAAAAAGGGCTACCAGGGAGGCCGCCCAAGCGCCAATAAAGAGCTGCCCCTCGGCGCCAATGTTCCATAATTTCATGCGGAAGGCCACGGTAACACCCAGGCTGGCTAACAGCAGCGGCGTAGCTTTAACCAGGGTATCTGAAAGGGAGTATTTGTCGGTAAAAGCAATCTTGAACATTTGCCGGTAGGCAACCAACGGGTTCAAGCCGCCATAAGCCAACAAAATCCCCCCAATGAACAGAGCAGCAATCACGGCAACGATGATTGCCAGCAGGCTCATCCAACCGGGTACTTCGAGTCGTCGTTCAATTTTTAGTCTCATAGTCTTGTAGTCCTGTAGTCTTGTAGCCTGGTAGCCAGCTGGTTTTATTTGCTGTTCAGATAGCCAACCTTACCAGATAAATCATAAATCAGATTGGCAAGCTGACGCGCTTTCTGCCAACTCTTCAATCCTCAAACCGCTCAATCCTCGCCATACCCGACTACTCGACTATCTGACTAAACTACCTGCCATCAACAAACCAATCTCCTCAATTCGGGAATCGTCCGGAGGGAGCTCGCCGACAATTTGGCCTTCATAAATGACGGCAATGCGGTCGGACAGGGAAAGTAATTCGTCCAGGTCTTCGGAGATGAGCAGGATGGCTGCACCCCGATCCCGTTCTGCGATGAGACGTTCATGGACAGCTTCAGTCGCCCCGGCATCCAGACCACGGCTGGGATATACGGCCGTAATCGCCACCGGTTCACGCGACAATTCCCGCGCCAAAATCATCTTCTGCAAATTCCCGCCGGACAGCAGCCGCGACTGCGTTTTGATGCTGGGCGTCTTAACATTGAATCGCTTGACCAGATCGGTGGCATAACGCGCCACTTCCCGCAAATCCAGCGACCAGCCATGGCTGAGCGGCGGCTTGCGGTACGCCTTCATAATGATATTGTCGTCTACACCCAGGCTGGGAGCAGAACCAACCCCGGTACGGTCGGCCGGAATGTAGGCCATGCCGGCGTCAATGGAAACCGTAGCCGGTTTATTGGTGATGTCCACCCCGTTCAGCAGGATACGGCCGCTTTCCACCTCCCGCATCCCATTGATTACCGCCGCCAACTCTGTCTGGCCGTTACCGGCTACCCCGGCAATGCCCACCACTTCTCCGGAACGCACAGTAAGTGATAAATCACGCAGAGCGGGCAGTCCCCGGTCATTTTTGGCATTTACCTTGTCAATTTCCAGAACGACGTCACCCGGCTCAGACGGTTTCTTGTCTATGCGGAACACCACTTCGCGCCCGACCATCGTTTTCGCCAGTTCTGCTTTAGTCGTTTCTGCAGAAACCACTTCGGCGCTGACTTTACCGCGCCGCAGCACCGTGATCCGATCTGAGATTTCCAGGACTTCATCCAGTTTGTGGCTGATAAAGATGATAGAGCGGCCAGAGGCGGTCATTTCCTGCAACGTTTTGAACAGTTCTGTTACTTCCTGGGGGGTGAGTACGGCCGTTGGCTCATCCAGAATCAAAATCTTGGCCCCCTGGTACAGCATCTTCAAAATCTCCACCCGTTGCTGTTCCCCTACCGACAACTGCCATATCTTCGCTTTGGGATCAATATCCAGGCCAAACTGCTCCGCAATCTCCCCGATTCGTTTTTCCAGCGCCTCATAGTGGATGACATAATTTACAGAAGGATCGCCCAGCACTACATTTTCGGCCACCGATAACGTGGGAACCAGCATAAAATGCTGATGCACCATACCAATCCCCGCCTCAATCGCATCCCGTGGCGAATGCAGTTCCACCTTTTCCCCATAAAGATAAATCTCACCGGCATCCGGCCGGTACAGGCCGCTCAGCACATTCATCAACGTGCTTTTTCCGGCCCCATTTTCCCCCAAAAGAGCGTGAATTTCTCCCTGCCGCAGCGTAAAATCCACATGATCATTAGCCAGCACACCGGGAAACTGCTTGACAATACCCCGCATCTCCAGTGCCAGCGGTTCATTGGTTTCTGTTTGGGTCAAGGCTGCCTCCTGAGCTGTTACGTATAGCGTATTGTGTAGAAATTACACAATACGCTATACGCTATGCCATACGCTTTTTAGTCCAACGGTGGGATTTCGGCCGTTGGCGTAAAGCCTTCTACTAAGTAATCCATACAGATGGTGCAAGCCTCGCGGCCCTCAATACCAAAAGCGTCCATGTAACCCTGGCTTAACCCTTCCAGGTCAGATTGGGTCAATGTCGTGCCTGCAGGAATGATCACATTCCCCTGATTGTCGTTGATGGGGCCGGTAAAGATGTCAAAACGGGTAAATTCCCCGGCTTTCATCTGGGCCAGCAACGCTTCCACTTCCGGGATGACGCTGTCCGGTACGCTGGGATACGGTTCCTGACCTTCCATGAAGCCGTAGAAGCCTAACATACCATCAACCGTAGACCCATAGAAATCTTCCGGCACCCAGGTGCCAGCCACCACCTGTTCCACAATATCCAGGTAGATCGGCCCCCAGATCCAGTAAGGCACACCCAAACAAACATCTTCCAGACCGTTGCAGGCATTATCAGAATCGTAAGCGATACCTGTCAGGCCGCGCTCACCGGCTGCCTGCACAGGGCCGGGGGTGTCTGCGCCGGTGATGATGACTGTAGCGCCATCATCCAGCAAGGATTCGGCTGCTTCCCGTTCCAACACCGGATCAAACCAGGTGAATATCCAACGGATGTCCATTTCGCAGTCAGGACAGGTGCGGTTCATGCCCAAAGCGGTCGCATTGGACAGGCGAATCACTTCAGCGATGGGGAAGGGGGCGATAATACCGACGCGGTTGGAACCGTCTTCGGCCGCCTTGGCCCCGGCTATCATCCCGGCCAGATATTTCATCTCTTCCATAGCGCCAAACACGTTGCCAAAGTTGGTGTCATTTTTCTTCTGTCCGGAGATATGCACAAAGGCCGTGTCCGGGAACTCCTCAGCAACGGTGGCTGTGGGGTCCATGTAACCGAAGGAGGTAGTGAAGATAACGTCAAAACCTTGCCGCGCCAGAGAACGAATGACACGTTCGGCATCAGCGCCTTCAGGAATGCTTTCCAGATAAGCAGTGTGAATGTTATCCCCGTTTTCTTCCAGGTACAGGCGCCCCTGATTGTGCGCGTAAGTCCATCCGCCATCACCGATGGGGCCAACGTAGACAAAAGCCACGTTGGTCATGCCTTCTTTAACGGTGGGAATGGTGACAGTTTGTTCGCCGGCAAAGCCTTGCACCGTCAGAGTTTCACCGCCGGCGGACTCTTCCTCGGCCGGCATTTCTTCTTCAGCTGGAGCTTCTTCTTCGGCCGGCTTCTCTTCTTCGGTTGTCGGTTCTTCGGCCGGCGGTTGTTCGGCTTCGCCGCCGCCACAAGCGGCCAACAGGAATACCAGGGCCGTCATAGCTAATAAAAGTGTCCAAAGGGTTCTTTTTTTCATCTTAAATTCTCCTCAATTTGAAAATTCAGTAATTGGATGTCAGGACAATTTTCTCGGATTTTGCGGGTAACATCACCTCCTTTTGTAGAACGGTTTTGTAAATCGTTCTGTGGGCGATTTACAAAATCACCCTCCGATAGATTTGAGCATATTAACAAGGTTTTTGGTTAGTGATAAGTTCTCATCAGTAGGTTCCTGGGGTGATATATGTCATCTTTTAGACGTTACTGTGAGCGTGCTGTGTCTGATTGGTGTGATGTTGGATAACTTTTTGTTCGTTTTGGTAGTAGGCAGCTGCATTTTGACTGGGGGCTGCCTCAGCAAATTGGACGGCTTGCCGGATATCTTGTTCGGCCTGGCTGTACTGGTTTTGGCGGCGGTAGGCCTGGCTGCGCCAATGGTAAAGCTGGGCGTAAAAGAGCAGTTCATGGGGCGGCTGGCTGAGGGGGTCACGATGAGGCACGGCCGTAGCAATGGCCTGACTAAAATAATTAACTGCTTCCGCCGCCTGATTCCGTTCTAACGCATACCGCCCCAGCAGTACGTCAGCCGAGGCTACCTGTTTGGCGTCGGACAAGCCCAGTCGGAGCGCTTTTTCCACATGCTCTCTGGCTGTTTTGGTGACCTGCTCTTCGCTTTCCATCTGGGCCAGCAGCAGCCAGCCT
Source organism: Ardenticatenaceae bacterium (assembly GCA_027054335.1). Lineage (GTDB taxonomy): Bacteria > Chloroflexota > Anaerolineae > Promineifilales > Promineifilaceae > JAJRTP01. The sequence continues at coordinate 6,865 of JALUPA010000298.1, read as the reverse complement.
GTAGCAGAATTGGGGTTTTCCCGGAGGTATTGCTGCGCTTTGTATTTGGCTTTGTGTTTGGCGCCGCCGCGCCACAAGGTATCTATGTAACGGAATTGCAGGGGGACGTTTTGAGGCTGCCCGGCCGTTTCCTTTTCCAGCACCACAAAATTCTCCTGCGCCGCTGCTGTTGCAAACGCAGGAACTTCAAAACGGCCTTCCCGGTCTGCGCGCCAGAAGAGATAAAGGAGGATGATGTGAGTGACGGCCGTAGCCGTACTCAAAATCGGCGTCAAGCGGAAATCATAAATCGTCAGCCAGTCGCTCACCCCCGTCCCGGCAATAAAAATAGTCAGGATAGGATAGTAGAGCAAGGCAAAATAAATCTGAAAGCGGAAAGCGCGTAAACCGAAATAACGGAAACTGCTGGCCTTACTACGGCGGAACAACAGCCAGATGGCCGCCCCGTATAACAGGCTGCCAATCGTCCCGGCAATGGCTATGAACCAATTCTGTCCTGCCGTAAAATCCCCCACGGGAACCACATAGCCCCAAAATAGACCGTACCCGTAATCTACAATTTGCCCGCCTACCAGCCAGGTAGCCAGCGCATGGAAAAATTCATGGACGATAACCCCAGGGGGAACGGCAATAAAGAAAGAAGCCTGGTCAGCCAGATTCTTCTTGGCCCGCGTCAACGGCTCCTGGTGGAGAAGTTTCCATTCACGCCCGATTTTCACCAGGATTTGCACACCTTTGACCAGGTAAAGGAGGGCAAAAATGTTGAAAATGGCAAATAAAGCAGACATAGGTCGTACATTCCAGACCTCTGAGGTTTCACAAACCTCAGAGGTCTACATACCAGGGTGCTTCTTCATTGTCAAGAGGAGGCTGCCACGCACGGCAACCGTTCAAGGGGATCATACATCAGGGCAGAACATGGGGCAAACCAGGTACGGCCGTGCAGCCCCCATCCAGATCTCCCACAATCGTCGCCACTTCCGGGAATAAATCCGGGTTGCTTTGCCCCCGGTTGAATATCGTTACCTCGTGTCCCTCAGCCAACACCTCCCCCCACAATAGCCCGCCCCAAAAATTGCGTGCCACCAATCACCAATAATTTCATGTGCCGTCTCCAGTTTCTTTGTAGCATAGCAAAGATTAGATGATTGTCTAGCGCAACGGCCGTGTTTGCCGGTACAATAGAGGAAAAGATTGTAGCCCGATTTTGCCAATCGGGGGCGATTTACAAAATTGCCCTACAAATAAGGAGCGACTCATGCAAATCAATGTACAACAAGGCAGTATCCAGGCAGTTAAAGCCGACACCATTATTGTGAACCTGTTCGATGACGTAAGCACGCCGGGCGGGGCCACGGGCGCAGTCAATCAGGCCCTCGGCGGAGCCATTGCCGATCTGATTGCCAGCGGCGATCTGACGGGCAAGGCAGGTGAAGTGGGCGTCTTTTACCCGCGCGGGGCAATTCCGGCCACACGGGTTTTGATTGTAGGGCTGGGCCAGCGGAATGAGTTTGATCTGGAAGGGGTGCGTAAAGCGGCGGCTGCCGGAATCAAACGCGCGCGTGAGTTGAACGGCCGTCACGTAGCCACCATCGTTCACGGCGCCGGCATTGCCGGGCTGGACGCGGCAGCAGCGGCCCAGGCCACAGCCGAAGGTTCCCTGCTGGCGCTGTATGAGTACGACGCGCCCAAACAACGAGAAGAAGAACCCCACGAGATCGCATCGTTGATGATTGTGGAGTTTGACGAAGGGAAACTGGCAGCGATACAGAATGGAGTGGACACGGCCGTAGCCATCGCCAAGGGCGTCAACCTGGCCCGCGATCTGGTCAACCTGCCGCCCAACGTCGCCACCCCCACCAAACTGGCCGAAACAGCCCGGCAAATCGGCAAAGAACACCATATGAAAGTGAAAATCGGCGGGCGCAAATGGGCCGCCCGGCACAACATGGGCGCATTTTTGGCCGTCGCCAAAGGCGCAGGTGAAAAACCTAAATTTATCGTCCTGGAACACAACGGCGACCGGGCAGATTTGCCCACCATCGTTTTGGTAGGCAAAGGCATCACTTTTGACACCGGCGGCATTTCTATCAAGCCTTCAGCCAACATGGGCGCGATGAAATCGGACATGGGTGGCGCGGCGGCCGTGTTGGGCGCTATGAAAACAGTGGGGGCGCTCAACCTGCCCTTGCGCGTCATCGGCATTGTGCCCGCCACAGAAAACATGCCGGACGCCGACGCCTACCGGCCCGCCGACGTGATTACCGCCAGCAACGGCAAAACCATCGAAATCATCAGCACAGATGCCGAGGGGCGCATGGTGCTGGCCGACGGACTGGTGTATGCCGGCCGTTACCAGCCCAACGCCGTCATTGATTTGGCTACGCTCACCGGCTCCTGCATCATCGCTTTAGGTAAAGATATGGCTGCCGGCCTGTTCAGCACAGAAGACAGCTTGCGCGACCGGCTGACGTCCGCCGGACAAGCCACCCATGAGCGCGTCTGGCCCCTGCCCCTCTGGGACGATTACAAGGAAGCGATCAAATCGGATGTGGCCGACATGAAAAACAGCGGCGGCCGTTTTGGCGGCGTAGCCACCTCGGCCATCTTCCTCAAGCAGTTCACCGATTATCCCTGGGCGCATCTGGACATTGCCGGTATGGCCCTGACGGAAAAAGAAAACGCTTACATCCCGGCCGGCGGTACAGGCTACGGTGTGCGGCTGCTCGTAGAGATGCTGCGACATTGGTAATTTAGGCAATTGGGCAATTGGGTAATTGCTTAGTTACCCAATTACCCAAACCCCCTTGCCACCAATCCCCTCTCCCCTTTATAATTTCCCCATTACCTGTAGCAACCCGATTTATTGGGCAATTTTGACTTTACCGAAAAAAGCTACAAATTACGTGAATTTTTATCTCTCGGGTAATTCTTTGCACTCCTTGTAGTTTTTCGGAAGGCTCAATTTTATGTCAAGAATTGACGCGCTCGTTAATGCGTCACTATGGATGAAAATCTACAGACGACGTAGATTAAGGAATAAATCTGCGCAATCTGCGCAATCTGTAGATTAAGGAGAACGAGTATGCCTGTGCCTACGCCTCCCCTGACGCTTGGCGTCGAAGAAGAGTACCAGATTATCAATCCGGAAACCCGCGACCTCTATTCCTACATCACGGAACTACTGTCTCAGGATCAGGAACGCACCGCCAGACTGAACCTGATGCCGGAACTGATGCAATCCCAAGTGGAAATGGGCAGCTATGTCTGCCGCAACATCAAGGAAGTGCGGGCCGAAGTGATCCGGATGCGCCGCTCCGTCTGTGAGATGGCGGCGGAAAACAATCTGGCTATTGCGGCTGCCTCTACCCATCCCTTTGCCCGCTGGGAGGAGCAAAACATCACGGAAGGGGTGCGTTACAAAGAGTTGATGGATGATATGCAGGGGATCGCTCGCCGCCTGCTGATTTTTGGAATGCACGTCCACGTCGGTTTTGGCAATGACCCGGAAGCACGGGATTTGATGATTGAGATTATGAATCAGTCGCGCTACTTTATTCCTCATTTGTTGGCGCTGTCGGCCAGTTCGCCTTTTTGGCACGGCCGTAACACCGGCCTTCAATCCTACCGCAGCGTCATCTTTGAATCCCTGCCCCGTACCGGCATTCCCCACAGCTTCAACTCCTGGAACGAGTACAAAAGCTACGAAAAAACACTGGAAATGGTAGGCGCCTTCGGCAAGCAGGACAAGCGGGCCAAAATCTGGTGGGATATACGGCCGCACCCCGTCTACGATACCCTGGAATTTCGTATCACCGATATTTGCACCCGCGTCGAAGAAGCCGTTTGTCTTGCGGCCCTGTTCCAGGCCATCGTAGCCAAACTCATCAAACTGCGGCGGCAAAATATGGCCTGGCGGCAGTACCGGCACATGCACATCACCGAAAACAAATGGCGCGCCGTCCGCTACGGCATTCACGGCGAAATGATAGATTTCGGCATCCAGCAATCCGTCCCCTTCCATTTCCTTATGGAAGAGCTGCTGGAACTGTTGGACGACGTGGTAGACGATTTGGGCAGCCGCCGGGAAGTGGAATACGTGCGTACCATCCTGAAAAACGGCACCAGCGCCGACCGCCAACTGCACGTTTACCACCAGCATGGCGGCGACGAAAACCGGGACGAAGCGTTGAAAGCGGTGGTGGATAATTTGATCGCGGAAACCAAAGAGGGTATCTGACTCAGTGATTAAGACAAAAAAACAGTAACCGCAAAAGGAACATACAAGGGATAAATTGCCTTCGTCAGCACAGCCACGCATCCAGAGGTGGGCATATGACACAATGCGCTCATTTGCCCCTCCAAAACGAGTTTGTATGTGGGTTTTGCGGTCACTGCAAAAAAACACTGAAGCGGGCTAGTGGTATAATGATATTGGTTAAAATGTTTGGCTGCCAGAGGTATATATGAAGCAAATGAGTACCTTTAACGAAAAACGGCCGTCTACCGTTCCCATCGTCATTTTAGATACCGAAACCACTGGGCTGATGCCACAGATGGGGCATCGTGTCGTGGAAATCGGGGCTATCCGCCTGGAAAACTGGCAGGAAGTGGGCCGGATGAACAGCCTCATCCAGCCGGGGCGCAAGATGGACGCCGGGGCCAGCCGCGTCAACGGCATTTCCGACGCCGATCTCATCGGCCAGCCTGCTTTTGTGGATATTACCGACGATTTGCTGGCCTTGCTGGACGGGGCGTTGGTCGTGGCCCATAATGCGTCGTTTGACGCCGGTTTTGTGGGGATGGAATTTTTCATCCACAGCTTCACCCGGCAGGCGGATTTTCCCTCTTTCAACAATCCCTGGCTGTGTACTTTGCAGATGGCCCGGCGGCAGTTCTACTTTGGCCGGAACAATCTGGGGCACATTGCCCGGCAGCTGGGCGTGCGTATGGGCCGCTCTCACCGCGCCCTGAATGACGTGTACACCACGGCCGAAATCCTGAAGCGGATGGTGTATGATTTGGACAAGCGGGGGCTGTCTACCGTGGGGGATTTACTGCACGCCCAGGGCGGGGTTATTTATGCACCGCCCCCGCCCCAGGTGTTTTTGCCGGACGTGATTCGGGAGGCTGTGAGAGACGGCCGTAACCTCCATATCCTCTACCTGGGCAAAAACGGCGAATCCCGCCGCACCATCACTCCCCTTTATCCCACCCAACACAAAGGCAGCGATTACCTGGTAGCTCACTGCCACACCGCCCACGACCAGCGCACCTTCAAACTCAATCGCATTCTCGACGCCTCTCCCATTTAAACCAACAGGGGAGCGGAAAAGCAAGGGCAAAAGTAAATTACACGCAACACACTCACGTATGCTAACGATGGTGCAAGCTGACCGCCGATTTAGCAAACACAACCCAATTTTACCCTGAAAGAAATTTCCGATAAGCCCTGCCAAAAAGTCAAAAAGCCGCTTTGCTTGTTCCCATTAAAGCCTGTTTGCCAACCCGGAAACACGGCTATAATTGCCGGTATGAGTTACACACCACCGGAAAACATCCAGGAAATCCTGAAAAACTTGCCTACGAAGCCGGGCGTCTATTTGCATAAAGACAAATTTGGCGCAGTCATCTACGTGGGTAAGGCGATCAACCTGCGCAGCCGGGTACGCTCTTATTTCCACAAAAACGTGGATTCCGTCAAAACGCAGCGCCTGCGCCGGGAAATTACCGACATCGAAACCATCACCACCGAGAGCGAACTGGAAGCGCTGCTCCTGGAAAACACCCTCATCAAAAAGTACAAACCCAAATACAACATCCGCCTTAAGGATGACAAGCGTTACCCGTACATCAAGGTGCATTGGGCGGATGATTTCCCCAAGGTGACGGTGACGCGGCGCATGACGCGGGACGGTTCCCGTTACTTTGGCCCCTACACTTCCGTCTGGGCGGTGCATCAAACACTGGATATGCTGCGTAAAATATTCCCCTATCTGACCTGTGACCGGCAGATTACGGGTGAAGACAGTCGTGCCTGTCTCTACTACGACATCAAACTATGCAATGGTCCCTGCATTGGTGCGGTGAACCGGGCAGAGTACCGGGGGATGATTCAATCGTTGATGGATTTTCTGAATGGCAAATCGGACCACATCACCAAAGAAATTGAGGCAAAAATGCAAACGGCCGCTGAAAATCTGGATTTTGAAAAAGCGGCCGAATACCGGGACCAGCTCAAAGCCATCCACAAAGTCGTCGCCAAACAAAAAGTCATCTCCGCCACGCACGCCGACCAGGACGTCATCGCCTTTGCCCGCGAGAAGGGGGACGCCTGCGTGCAGATTTTCTTCATCCGCTACGGCAAGCTGATCGGCCGGGAGTACTTCATGCTGGACGGTGCGGAAGGGGAAAGCGACGCCGACATTCTGAGCGACTTTATGACCCAGTTTTACGACGAAGCAGCCCACATCCCCAAAGAAGTACTGTTGCCGCATGAGGTGGCCGAGGCGCTGGTGATTGAGGAGTGGCTCAAACAAAAACGCAGCACCAAAGTGACCATCACCGTGCCTCGCCGGGGGCAAAAGAGGGAATTGGTGCAAATGGCCGCGACCAATGCCCAGGATACCTTGACGGCGCTGCGCCAGCAGTGGGAGGCGGATCGCTCCAAACACGTGCAGGCGATGGCTGAATTGCAGGAAGCGCTGGATTTGCCCGCGCCCCCGGCCCGCATTGAATGTTATGACATCAGCCACACACAAGGGGCGCAGACGGTGGCTTCGATGGTGGTGTTTGTCCAGGGCGCGCCGCGCAAGAGCGATTACCGCCGTTTCAACATCCAAACTGTGGGGAATGACGATTACGG
>JALUPA010000297.1 GCA_027054335.1 Ardenticatenaceae bacterium | reverse complement strand
GGGGATCCGCCGCGAACATCTACTGGTCGATCCCGGTTTTGGATTTGGCAAAACATTGCGGCATAATCTGCAACTGCTGAATCGGCTGCCCGAAATTGCTGCGCTGGGGTTTCCTGTCGTGGTGGGAGTCTCGCGCAAGTCCATGTTGGGGAAAGTGTTGGATGAACGCCCGGTTCAGGAGCGGCTGTATGGCAGTATCGCTGCTGCAACCGTGGCCGCATGGCTGGGAGCCTCCATTGTGCGTGTGCATGATGTAGGCCCGACGGTAGATGCCTTGAAGATTGTCGCCGCGGCTAGAGAGGTTGATTGAAAACGGCGCCTATTCAATGATTTGTGATATTTGAAAGTGGCTGCCCGCGTTGCTCCTTGAACTGGTTTTTTGTAACGATTCAGCATAGCTTGAAACAAGCCGGTAACTGTTCAGATTGCCCCTGAAATTCGTCAGTTCAAGGCGAAAAATGGGAGTTTACGGGTGTAAATGACCATTTTTCAACGCAGAAATGGCGGATTTCAGGCGTGAGCTGAATAGTTACGGTTTTTTCAAGACAGAAGGTGCGGGTTCAGCGTCAATAAATTGCCAACCTCAGGGGTGAGCTGAGTCGTTATTCACCCGGCAACAATAGCTGTTGTTGCATTCAGGGTTTCAGGAAGAGGCTGGAACAAGGCGCGGCTTGCAGGCAATGGTTGTTGCTCCATTGTGGCAAAAGCGGCGATGCTGCGCCAGCCTGTTCCCGAAACCCCTGGCCATTTGGTTTTGGAAGAGGGGCCGTCGTATACCGGTCTTCCGGCTGCGTTGGCGGATAGCCTGGGCGGCGTTTTGCTGCCTTGCAGCAGAGCGGTACACGACGGCTGAATACGATATATCGTCGCCGGGTCAATGGTGAAAAATCAAGCGAGGGAAGAATGGGTAAACGTTATTTCGGGACTGATGGCATACGTGGCAGGGTGGGTGACAATCCGATCACGCCGGAGTTTGTGCTGCACCTCGGTTGGGCGGTCGGCCATGTGCTGGCCAGTCACGGGGGGAGGGGTAAGGTCGTCATTGGCAAGGATACCCGTATCTCTGGCTACATGTTCGAGTCGGCCCTGCAGGCCGGGCTCTCTGCTGCCGGAGTGGATATCCGTCTTCTGGGACCCATGCCGACACCGGCAATCGCCTATCTTACCCGAACCATGCGGGCTGACGCAGGTATTGTTATCAGCGCTTCTCATAACCCCTATTTCGATAACGGCATCAAGTTTTTCTCCCGCTTGGGTTTTA
>JALUPA010000296.1 GCA_027054335.1 Ardenticatenaceae bacterium | reverse complement strand
ACACGCGTTCCCGCCTTTTTAATCCACGACAGCCCGCGGGAAGCTGATCTCGGGTTGCCCTTGTATCACCAGGTGTTCCATCTCGCGCGCTGGCTCGAGGAGATTGGCGGACAACCGCTTTTCCAGTACGTCGTAACCACCACCACACGGCCACCACCTGAACTCACGAAGAATCCCTGGCTTCGGCTTACTCTTCATGGTGCGCCGGCGCTGGAAAGGATTTTAAGAATAGATTTATGAATTTGGATCACAGTCCAGGCACTTAATGCAGGGGAGTTTATGTTTGGCCGGCTGTTCAACACATTGAGCTACAGACTGCGTTGTGAATTGCGGGAATGGCGCAAGGCTAATGGAACGCTTCGTGAAAATGCCTGGCCCTGGTACCAGAAGGCGCTGATCGCCGCCGGCAAACACCCGGTAAGGGTTCCCCTGAAATTGTTTTCTGTTGCCCTGTTGCTGTCCGCAGCGATGTGGGGTTATCACGCGCTTACCGCGCTGGTTTTGAGTGACCTGCCTTCACCACAGCCGGGTATGAGGCAGCACTTCTTTACCCTATGGACGGTTCAGGCAGCCATTGCGGCAATGATTTATCCTATCGTGATTGGTTTCGTGACCTTGCTGCTGCAGCGCCGCCACTCCGCTAAGGCCAGTCTGCATATCTATCTGCACGATTCAGCCGCTATCCTGACCGGTCTGAGCGCCCTGTTTCTTGTGGCCACCATGGGAGTTCAGTTTTTCTTTCTTTCCACCGTGGGTGAATCCGTTGTTGCAAATTGGCTAATCCTCGATGGGGTTTGGTTCCTGGCCAATATCCTGGGTGTTATATGGTTTCTTGCCCGCACCTTTGATTACCTGCGTCCCGAACGTCGAGCAGATATCATGCGCGCCTATGCAATCAACCATGCCTGGCCGGCAGAGATGCGCCGTAACCTTGAATACAACCTGTTTTGCGGGGCAATCCATTACGGTTGGCTTCCAGGCCCCGTTTATGGTGATAACAAAAGCGATTCGAACACGGCTATCCTCCCCGGACCTGCCGGCCGTAACATGGGTGATATTCAAGTTGGGGTGATGGAAAAAGGGAAATGGACAGTTCGTGATGTCCGGTTTCGTCCGCTATCGCTGGCGGTGCGCAGTTGGCAGCGGCGGGAGGAAAAACTTGCGCTTTCCTCGGCGCAGCAGCAGGTCGCTGTTGCCGGATTACGCCATACTCGATTGTTGATTCTGCCTTCCGTCCCAGGGGAGTTGTTCGAAACGAAGG
>JALUPA010000295.1 GCA_027054335.1 Ardenticatenaceae bacterium | reverse complement strand
CCGGATAGCAGGTACATATGCTTTGCCCGGTTTAGCTGATCTCATCCAACAGCAATCGCCAGCTTTTCATCCTTTACCAACAGGGGAGTTCGGTTAACTCTGTCTCCCCTATTTATTGAGAAGATACAGCTATACTCCAAATTAAAGGTAACTTTAATACGGCACCAACGAATTAAAGTTTTTGCCTGTTTTCTTTAATCCGTTTGGTCTGTTTTCAAACCGGCCATAATCCTCAAAATTGCCGGAGCGTAAAATATTTTCCCCTGAGCTGATCTGGCTCCGGCTTTGACAATACCAGCTTGGGCCAGTTTCTCTACATACGATTTAGCGGTAGGATAGCTCACATCCAGAAATTGTTGCACGCGAGGGATTGTCAAGATAGGCCATTCAAACAAATAATCTGCCAGACGCCCCATCAAAATAGAAGTCCGCGTGTCCTGGCTTAACGCAGCGCGCCAGCGTAATTGCAAATCAAGTAATTGTCTGGCCCGCGAAATACCATCCTCTCCCTGAGTAACGACGCCTTGCAGGTAAAAATTCAGCCAGTTAGCCCAATCGCCGCGGGTGCTGACGTGGAGAAGGGTGTCGTAATAAGCGGGGCGGCGGCTCTCGAAGTAGGCGCTGAGATAGAGCAACGGGTAAGGCAGCAACCCCCAATCCACCAGCAGGATGGAGTTGAGGAGGCGGCCGACACGGCCGTTTCCATCCAGAAACGGATGAATCGCCTCAAACTGATAATGGATCAGCGCCAGACGCACCAGCGGCGGCAAATCATCGTCTGCGTGGATATAGCTTTCCCAGGCGGCCAGCGCTTCCTGCATTTGGGGCACGGGCGGCGGCACATACGTCGCCTCATTTAGCGTGCAACCGGGGCGGCCGATCCAGTTTTGCGTGCGCCGAAATTCGCCCGGCGTGGCCTGGCCGCGAATACCGGCAAACAAACGCTCGTGCAGTTCCCGCATAAAGCGGAGACTGACCGGCAGCGTTTCCCGCCGTTCCAGCCCGTACTCCATGGCGTGAACGTAGTTCAACACTTCGCGCACGTCCTCTTCGGGAACGGGCGGGGCAAAGCCGGGCAGGTGGAGCTGCCCCGCTTCGTAGGCGTACAAATTGGTGATGTCTGCCCGCGTCCCTTCGATGCGGGAGGACAACACCGCTTCCCGGCGGATGAAAGGATGCACCAGCAGGTCGGGATTGGGCAGCATCCTGGCCAGGCCGGCCAGTTCGCCCAACGCCCTGTCCGCGTCCGACAGGGTTTGAAT
>JALUPA010000294.1 GCA_027054335.1 Ardenticatenaceae bacterium | reverse complement strand
CCCCGGACGCCGCCCGCCCGGAACTGGCCGCCGCCTTCGCCGCGCCGGAAACAGAACAGGAGAAAATCCTAGCGGACATCTGGGGGCAACTGCTGGGAGTGGAGAATATCGGCATCCACGACAACTTCTTCGAGTTGGGCGGGGATTCGATTTTGAGTATTCAAGTGGTAGCGCGGGCCAACCAGGCGGGTATCCGCCTCACGCCGCGCCACATTTTCCAGCACCCGACGATTGCCGGGCTGACGGCCGTCGCCGGTTCCGGCCCCGTCATTCAGGCAGAACAAGGCGTAGTCATCGGCGACGTGCCTTTGACGCCCATCCAGCGCTGGTTCTTCGCACAGGAGCAGCCGCAGCCGCACCACTGGAACCAATCGCTGCTGCTCACGCTGGAGACGCCGCTGGACGCCGGCTTACTGGAAACGGCCGTATCCCACCTCATCGCCCATCACGACGCCCTGCGCCTGCGCTTTTACCATGAAGAAAACGGCTGGCGGCAGTACAACGAGGCAATCAACCCGGACGAAGCGGTTTTTGTCCACGAAGATTTGGCGGACGTGGCCGCCTTGGCCGAAAAGAGCGCCGCGCTGCAAGCCAGTCTCAACCTGAGCGACGGGCCGCTGCTGCGCGTGGGCTATTTCACGCCGGGAGACGGCCGGCCGGCCTATCTGTTAGTCGCGGCGCATCATCTGGTTATTGACGGCGTTTCCTGGCGCATTTTGCTGGAAGATTTGCAGTTGGTCTACCAGCAGTTGCAGGCCGGCCAGCCGGTCAGCCTGCCGCCCAAGACAACTTCCTTCCGGCAGTGGGCGCAGCGGCTGGCGGAATATGCCCAAGCGGACAACCTACGGGCGGAACTGGATTGGTGGACGGCCGTTACCCTTACGTCTCCCTTGCCCCGCGACTACGACACACCCCTCACAGAAAACAGGGAAGGGATAGCGCAAACCGTCACCGTCAGGCTGACGGCGGCGGAAACGGAAGCCCTGCTGCGGGAAGCGCCGGAAGCGTACCGCACGGAAATTAACGACCTGCTGCTGACGGCGCTGGCCCAAACGTTTACTCGCTGGACGGGAGAGCCTGGCCTGCGCCTGCATCTGGAAGGACACGGCCGTGAAGATTTGTTCCCCGACGTAGATTTGTCCCGCACAGTGGGCTGGTTTACCGCGCTCTACCCCGTCGAGTTGCATCTGGACAGCGGCGCACAGCCGGGCGCGGCGATTATGACAGTGAAGGAACAATTGCGCCAGATTCCCAACCGGGGGATTGGTTACGGCTTGCTGCGCTATATGTGTGGGGATACGGCCGTGCGGGAAAAACTGGCCGCCCTCCCCCAACCGGAACTGAGCTTCAACTACCTGGGGCAGATGGGTCAGGGCCAGGCGGGCGAGTCGCCAATGGCCCCGGCGGCCGAATCGGGCGGCCCGGAACGCAGCCCGCAAGCCCGGCGCGCCCATTTGCTGGAAATTGACGGCGGGGTGATAGACGGCCGTCTGGAAATGACCTGGACGTACAGCCCGCGCCATCACCGCCGGGAAACCATCGAGCGGCTGGCAAACGAGTTCCTTGCCTCCTTGCAAACCCTCATCATCCATTGCCAGTCGCCCGAAGCCGGCGGCGTCACCCTGTCCGACGTAACCGACTTCGGCTGGGAACAGGATGATTTGGACGATATTTTGGCGGCGATTGAAGGAATGTGAGACGTGATGCGTGATGCGTGAAGACAGGTCGCGCATCACGCATCACGCATCACGCCACAATTTGTGTGTCTGAGCGTCCACCGGGACGCAACGAGAAAAATATGAATAAGAAAAACATTGCTGATTTTTATCCGCTGTCGCCTATGCAGCAGGGAATGTTGTTTCACAGCCTGTACGCGCCGGAATCGGGCGTGTACGTGGAGCAGATGAGCTGCCGGCTGCAAGGCGATCTGGACAGCGCCGCTTTTATTCGCGCCTGGGAAGTGCTGCTGCAACGGCATGACGTGCTGCGCACCGGTTTCATCAGCCAGGGGCTGAAGGAACCGGTGCAGCTTGTGCATCGCCGGGTAACACTGCCGGTGAAGGAGTTGGATTGGCGGGAATTTACGGCCGTCCAACAGAAAATCATGCTGGAAAATCTGCTGACCGCGGAACGGCAGACCGGTTTTGACCTGACAAAACCGCCACTCATGCGGCTGGCGCTGGCACAGACGGGGGAGAACGCTTACTGCTTCGTCTGGACGTACCACCACATTTTGCTGGACGGCTGGTCGCTGCCCATTCTGTTCCAGGAGTTGTTCGTATTGTACGAATGGCTGCGCCGGGGGGAAGAGCCGCCACTGCCTCGCCCCCGGCCGTTTCGGGATTACATCGCCTGGCTGCGGCGGCAGGACAAGGACAAGGCAGCCGCTTTCTGGCAAAAAACGCTCAAGGGTTTCCACACACCGACGCCGCTGGTCGTCAACAGACCGGCGACGGCGCAGCCGGACGACGGGGAATACAGCGAACTGAACTTGGCCCTGCCCACAGAAACGATGGCCGCCCTGCAAAATCTGGCGCGGCAGGAACAGTTGACTCTGAATACCTTCGTCCAGGGGGCGTGGGCGCTGCTGCTGCACCGGTACAGCGGCCATGACGACGTGCTGTTTGGGGCTACCGTCTCCGGACGGCCGCCAGAACTGCCCGGTTCAGAACAGATGGTGGGGCTGTTTATCAACACCCTGCCAGTGCGTGCGCCAATCAACCGGGAACAATCTGTGCTGGAGTGGCTGAAAACGTTGCAAAGGCAGCAAATTGAACTGCGCCAGTACGAGTACAGCCCGCTGGTGGACGTGCAGGGCTGGAGCGACGTGCCGCGCGACCTGCCGCTGTTTAACAGCATCCTGGTCTTTGAAAATTACCCCATCGAATCGGCCGCACCCAACGGGGAAAGCAGCCTCACTCTGAGCGACATCCGCTCGGTGGAGCAAACAAACTTCCCCCTGACGGTGGTGGCTGGCGCGGCGGAGACGCTGCATCTGAAGATTGCTTATGACGGCCGTCTCTTTGCCGAAGACACGATTCGCCGGATGTTGGGGCATCTGGGTACGCTGCTGCAAGGGATGGCGGATGATCCGGCCTGCTCGCCGGCCGACCTGCCTCTGCTGACCGAGGCGGAATGGCGGCAAATCGCCCAGGATGGGAACGGCCGTACCGCCGATTTCCCCCTCCATCTGCCCGCACCCAGGCTGTTTGAGGCGCAAGCGGCAGAGACGCCGGAAGCGATTGCGGTTGTGAGCGAAGACGGCCGTCTCACTTACGACGAACTGAACCGGCGGGCCAACCAACTGGCCCGGTATCTGCAAAAACGGGGCGTCGGCCCGGAGACGATTGTGGGTATTAGCGTTTACCGTTCGCCGGAAATGTTGGTGGGCATTTGGGGCATTCTCAAGGCGGGTGGGGCCTATTTGCCGCTCGACCCGACGTATCCGGCGGAACGGCTGGCCTTTATGCTGGAGGACGCCCAACCGAAGCTGGTTCTGACGCAGAGCCGCGTGGCGAATGAGGCCATCGCCAACCTGCCGGCCGCCTCGCTGGTTTATCTGGATGGGGATTGGCCGAAAATCGGGCAGGAGGAAGAGGGGAATCTGGTTACGGCCGTTTCTCCCGACAATCTGGCCTACATCATCTACACGTCCGGTTCCACAGGCAAGCCAAAAGGCGTCCTGTTGCAGCATCGCGGGCTGGTTAATTTTACAGAAGCATTGATTGAGGCTTACGGGCTGGGCGGCAACCAGCAGCGCGTTTTGCAATTTGCCTCTCTCAGCTTTGACGCCTCCATCCCGGAGATTTTCACGGCGCTGCTTTCCGGCGCGGCCCTTTACCTGCCGCTGCAGGAAACGATTATGGACCCAGATAAGCTGCACCGCTACCTGCAAACGAACCGGATCACGTTGATTACCATGCCGCCGATGATGCTGCGTCTGCTCTCAGCGGACGATTTGCCGGATTTGCAGGCAGTCATTTCGGCCGGGGAAGCGTGTACGCCGGATTTGGTGAGACGTTGGGGGTACGGCCGTCGCTTTTTCAACGGTTACGGTCCGACAGAAGCCACCGTTGGCCCTTCCCTGCACGAAGTAAACCCGGACAGCTTACCGCCGGAAGCGGCCAGCGTGCCCATCGGCCGGCCCATTGCCAACATGCAAATATACCTGCTGGATCGGAAAAGGCGTCCCGTCCCCATCGGCGTGCCGGGCGAAATTTACATCGGCGGCGTGGGGTTGGCGCGGGGGTATTTGCACCGGCCAAACTTGACGGCGGACAGGTTTGTTCGGTTATCGGTAAACGACAATCGGTTGTCAGACACCGAATACCGATCACCGGTTACCGTTTACCGAACAGGCGATCTGGCCCGCCGTCTGCCGGATGGCACGCTGGAATTTTTGGGGCGGGTAGACAATCAGCCCAGTTTCCGCACCATAAAAAGCAAGTTTTGTTATTTTCCTGTATGCTAAAAGCATGGGAAACACAAAGCTTGAATACGCAACGAAACGATTGGATCATTTGGGAATAGTTGCTGGTATTTGCC
>JALUPA010000293.1 GCA_027054335.1 Ardenticatenaceae bacterium | reverse complement strand
GGGTACAGGCGCATTTCCCGGATCATGGCTTTCTCACAGAAGAAGACGACAGCAACCTGCCCACTGAAGGGGACATTATCTGGATTGTAGACCCGATTGACGGCACAACTAATTACAGCCGCCAACAACCCAACTTTGCCGTCTCTATTGCCGCCACCCGCCCCACTGAAACCGGCTATGAACCTGTAGCCGGGGCCATTTACGACCCTGCGCGGGATGAGTTGTTTAGCGGCGGGCAAGGGCTGGGTGCGGCCCTCCTGGTAGGCCAACGCAGCCAACCGATGCGGGTCAGCCCCGTAGCAGAATTAAGTGAAGCCATTGTCAGCCTGGACTGGAGTTCATCACAAAACAAGCGGCATACAACCCTGAGCATTTTGGAACATTTTGGCCGGGAAACTTTTACCATGCGGGCTATTGGCTCGGCTACGCTGGCCATGGCCTGGGTAGCAGCCGGCCGTCTGGATGCGTACTACAACCTGAATTTGAAGCCCTGGGATTTGGCGGCGGTGGTGATTTTATTGTTGGAAGCGGGGGGAGAATACACAAATGTTGACGGGGGACCGCTTGATTGGGATGTGGCCGGGAGTAACTGCTTGATGAGCAACGGCCGTATCCACCAACCCCTTCTCGACCTCATCAGGCAAAAATAATCTATTGCCCGCCCCCCCAAAAGCGATTACAATCACAAGCAAATATTATGCGCTGGCCTCCCTATCAACACGTCTTCTTTGACTGCGATTCAACCCTGACCACAGTGGAAGGGATTGATATTCTGGCCGAAACCGCCGGGAAAAAATGGCGGGTGGAAGTATTGACCAACGCCGCAATGGACGGCAAGCTCGATTTGGCCGAAATTTACGCCAAGCGGCTGCGGGCCATTCACCCCACTCAGGCCCAAATCCAGGAAATCCGCCGGATATACAAACGCAACATCGTCGCAGACGCCAAAGAAACCATCGCCGCTTTGCAATATCTGGGTCATCAGGTTTACATCGTCAGTGGCGGACTGGCAGAACCGGTAAAAGAGTTTGGCCTTTACCTGGGCGTGCCTGGCGAACACATCCGGGCCGTTCACGTGGATTACGACCATCTGGCCGGCCGTTGGTGGGACTACAATTCTGCCAGAGAACCGGGCCAGTATCGGGATTATGAAGCAGGCGCACTGACAGTCAGCAATGGCAAGGCGCAGATTGTCCGGGAACTATTGGGGCAGCAGCACGGCCGCGCCCTGCTCATCGGCGACGGCCACAGCGATCTGCTGGCG
>JALUPA010000292.1 GCA_027054335.1 Ardenticatenaceae bacterium | reverse complement strand
CGTTTGTTGTGGTCAAAGTAGCCGGCTTCAGTCCGCAAGTCTTTAGCCCGTTGGGAGTTGCCGTGAGCCTGTTGGGCCAACTGGGCTGAGATTTGATCGGCGTGGCCTTGAAAGAGGGTCGTTTCAGCCTGGTTGTACCAGCGTTTGGCGGCCTCAGGCTCTTGGGGATAAAGGAGGGCCGCTGCGTCGTGCAGATGATGGCTGGCGTGATACCAATCGACACACTGGCGGCTGTCAAAGAAATGAAGGCTCACCAGGTTCCAGATCCAGATCGCGCCGTCGCCCATGGCTTGGGTATCGTAGACCCGCTCCCAACCGCGCGCCTGAGCTTCAGCCCACAGTAGTTGGCCAAACACCTCTGGGCCACCCAGATGGGGGATATAGGAGTTGTTGACCGCATGGCCTAAGTCCAGCCACTCTTGGCTCTGTTTATCGAAAGTCAGCCGCAGTTCAATATCATAGACCGTGCCCACCTTCAACTCTTTCCAGCCTTCGTCCCGGATATGGACCATGGCCCCATCCATGGCCACCCCCATCCGCCGCTCCGTTTCCGCCTCAGCCGCCACCACCTCCCCCCGATTGGGCAGCGCATTGGCGCGCTCTTGCCGCGCCTGCTCCAACTCCTGAAAGGCTTGCCCCCATCTTTCCACCCGCCGCCAGATACTGCTGTCTGACATCGACACCTTCCCCACCCGCGACATCAGCGCTTCCGCTTCCGCAAAGCTGTCCACCACCCCACTCACCCAGACTGCTTCTTTGGCCATCCCCGCCGACCAGCCCCCATCCCACAGTTGCAGTTGCTCATCCAGGGGGAAAAAGACCCCGCCGACACTTGGCGCAGTAGTGATAACTTCGCTCTAGCTCCACCTCCCCCACCCAACTGACGATCGTCTTTTTGTGCCGCCCTTTGGAGGCCATCTCTTGGCCGCAGCCCTGACACAGCGGCCCTGGCACCGGCTGACGGGCTGCTTGCCCTTTGACCACCTCTGCCGCCATCCGTTGGCTCAAGCGTTCCCGCAAGGCCAGCACCTTCTCTTCAATCTGACTGAAATTAGGGGCCTCTGTCTCCTCGTACCAACTGAGCAATTCATCAATCACTCCCTCCGCTTCTGTCATCAATATCCCTTTCAGCTCCTCCCCCCTTTTTTTCATCTCTTCCCTCCTCCTTTTTCTCTTTTTCTTTATTTTAGACATTTCTCCCAAATTTTGAAATGCACCCCAATGAGGTTGGATCAATCGCCCGATGATTCCGGCCTCTGAAGCCC
>JALUPA010000291.1:958-1268 GCA_027054335.1 Ardenticatenaceae bacterium | reverse complement strand
CAAATAGACTAAGGGAACTGAAGGATGATATCAACAACGAGATAACCGCATTGGACGAAATGAAGAAGCAACTGGAAGAGAAGAGAGCGGATATCAGGGATTTCCTCTGCAACGTCTATCAGAACTGTCCAGATGACGGAGACGGGAATGGCGGAGGAGGTGGCGGTGACTGTGGCGGCGTTGACGAAGATTTAACACCACCAGGTGATTCAGGCGGCAGTGGAGGAGGTGGGGGTAGTTGCGATGGTGATGGAGGTGGCGATGGCATCGGAGATGGCAGTGGGGGCGGAGGGGCTGGCGGTACTGGAGC
>JALUPA010000291.1:0-948 GCA_027054335.1 Ardenticatenaceae bacterium | reverse complement strand
GCCAGATGAGAGGACGTATCTCATGCTGCAGTCCAATCTCATTAAAAAGACAGACTACCTGAACGATTTCACACAATACCAGCGGCTTGTAAACACTTCACTTGAAGACGGCAATTTGACTGGAGACGACCTTGATGCCCTGCTTGCCATGTCCTCTCAGCTTGTTAAAGAGATCGGAGATGCCCCGGATATCGCGTTGCTTTCTAATGGTTTCTTTAGGTCCACCAGGGCACTTTTGGGCAGGACTGATTATTATGTACGATACGGACCAAAGGGTTTCTCACCCTCAATTGTAGAAAAACATCCTGTCCTCGTCATCCCTTCCGGCGGACTCTACGGCCTGGACTCCTCACAGATGTTCAAGGATAAGCTGGAAAAATATGTTTCCGAAGGCGGTACCCTCATCGTCTTCTCCCAGCAGCGCGGCTACGAGTTTCAGGCACTTCCGGGAGGCAATCTAACAGGCTACGGCTGGGTAGAAGACCAGTCCTGTTTTGCAAAAGCTGTTTACATCGATACATACCATCCAATCCTAAGCGGTCAGGATTCCGTCACCCTTGACATAAACATTGACGGCTACTTCACGTCGTGGCCTGAGAACGCCACCATCCTCTTCAGCCGGACCAAAAACGGCATGCCTGCGGGCGTCATGTATAAATACGGCAATGGTACGGTTATTGCCACTACAGCCTACACCGACTGGGCTTATACGCACGGCCAGAGGACAGGGGACGGCCTTGCCCTTGTAAGGGACATGCTGGCGTGGGCTGTTTCGAATGCCGAGGGCATGGAAATCCCTGAGTACGGGCATGGAGACACAATTAATATCAGTGTTCCGATAACAAATAACGCCAATTCCACTGCGAGCATGGTGATTTTCAATATACTGAATCCGGATAAGAACATTGTGGGTAATGTGTCTGTGCCTGTTGTTATTGCTGCTGGGGA
>JALUPA010000290.1 GCA_027054335.1 Ardenticatenaceae bacterium | reverse complement strand
GTGCGCACCGAAAAGCGACATCCGGCCGACTTTGCCCTGTGGAAAAAGGCCGACCCGGAACACATCCTGCGCTGGCCCAGCCCGTGGGGTGAAGGCTACCCCGGTTGGCACATCGAATGCTCCGCCATGTCCACCAAATACCTGGGGCCGACGTTTGACATTCACGGCGGCGGCATTGACAACATCTTCCCCCACAACGAATGTGAAATTGCCCAAAGCGAGGCGGCTAACGACGAACCATTCGCCCGCTATTGGATGCTGACCGGTTCGTTGACATTGGACGGCGTGAAGATGAGCAAAAGTCTGGGCAACACGCTGACCATCAAGGATGCTCTGGAACGCTGGCCGGCCGAAGCTATTCGTACCTTTATCCTTTCCAGCCACTACAGCAGCCCCATTGATTTCTCGGATGAGGCGGTGGAAGCGGCGCGCAAAGGGTGGCAGCGCATCTGGAGCGCGGTTGTCCTGGTGCGGGAACAGATGCGCCGCGCCCCCGCAGGCGAGATGTCCGACGAAGTGGCCGTTCTGATGGACGCCACGAAGGCGGCTTTTACGGAAAAGATGGATGATGACTTTAACGCGCCCGCGGCGCTGGCCATCCTGCAGGATTTCACCCGCCAGGTAAACACGCTGCTCAACGAACAAGGGCCGCAAACCAGCGGGTCGCTGGCCGCTATTGACCAGCTTTACCGGGAATTGGGCGGCGACGTCCTGGGTATCATCCCCGATGAGGCGGAGATGGGGGCCGACGCGGAACGGGAGGAAGGGCTGATTCGCCTCCTGATAGAACTACGCGCCCAGGCCCGCGCCCGGAAGGATTGGGCCACGTCCGACAAAATCCGGGACCAACTGCGGGAATTGGGCGTCATTCTGGAAGATCGGCCGGATGGCACGATCTGGAAATTTGAATAGAAGTCAGGTGCGACGCACTTTTATGGATGTTAAGGAATTATTTCGGTAATAAATCGGCTAGGGACTGGCCTTGTGCCTGCCCAGTTGGGCGACCACAAGGGCCGCCCCTACATTGCCGAAAGGGAGAAAAATGATGACCAGTATCACCTTGAACAGAGAAGAATTGCTGGGTTTATTGCATCAAGTCGGGGCAAAAACAGTACGGGGAATATCTGATAAATTTTTACCGCCGCCCCCAGATCAAGAACATTTTGAATTTACGTCTGCGGATGCGGACATCGTGGCGCTGGCGCAAGCTCTGGCCCAGCCGCAAAAAGACGTCCACGCGCTGCGCCGGGACGTCAATGAGGCAACCCTGGCGGAAGCGTGGTACTATGCCGCTGATTCTACTTTCGTCTCCTTGACATCGCCGTCAGCCAATCAATACCAACTGACCTCTTTTGCTGATTTGTCGGATTTTTTGTTAGACATAGCGAAGCTTGTGCCGCTGTCTCCCGATCCTGACACGGAGCATTTTCGTTTCGTGCTGGATCGAGATGATTTTATTGATGTACGCGGCTCATTGAAAAGATTGGATGAGGTCAGTGCAGAAGATATTTTGGAGGCGGATGGTCTGGAAACGTTCCAGGCAATGGATTTTGCGGATTCATTTATCAGTCAGGAATGGCACGGCCGTTTAACATTCACCCTTTATGATGGCGCTAAGGCAGCTAAACAACGCGAATTGTGGCTGCTGCAAGGCCCGGACATTTCCTGGATAGGCTATCTCAACCCGGAACAAAACAAAATGGTGGTACAAACAGCCACAAATAACGTGCTTAATGAGGCCATTTTCCGTATCTGGCGCGCGCTTGATGAGAGCTAATGGCTGAAACAATCACCCGGCGCAATGCTGTGCTGGAAGCATTACGCGGCCGTCGTCGGGAAATTTACCGTTTGTGGCTGCAAAAAGGAGCGGACAAAAAAACGCTGCGCCCCATTCTGGTGGAGGCGCGAGCGCGAGGGGTGCGGCGGGAAACGGCCGACAAAAATCGCCTCACCCAACTGGCCCAGGATAGCAAACATCAGGGTGTTGTCCTGGAAACCGGCCCTTATCTGTACAGTGACGTGGCTGAAATGTTGGCATTGGCGGAGGAAAGGGGGGAACGGCCGTTTCTCCTCCTCCTGGATTTACTGCACGGGCCGCAAAACATTGGCAGCCTGCTGCGCACGGCGGAAATCGTGGGCGTCCACGGCGTCATTATGCAAGACCGGCGCGCCCCGGAAATCACCCCCTCCGTTGTCCAGTACTCGGCCGGCGCTACCGAGCATCTCCTCATTGCCCAGGTTACCAATCTGGTTACCACCATGAAGCGGCTGCAAGCAGAAAATGTTTGGCTGGTGGGGCTGGATTTGGCCGAGGGGGCGCAATCGCTGCCGGAAGTTGACCTGGACATGCCCATCGGCATTGTGGTGGGGCACGAAGGCCAGGGGATGCGCCGCCTGGTGCGCCAGACTTGCGACATCCGTCTGCACCTGCCCCAGCGGGGTCGCGTGGAATCTTTGAATGCGGCCGTGGCCGGTTCTATATTGCTCTATCAGGCGTGGCAGGCGCGGGGGTTTGCCTGAAATATCGTGACTATCTCTAGAGATTAGTTTGCTAATACGCTTTGTTGTTTTAGTTGGGCGCGTTGACTCAACCAGCGTTTAATAGACTGCTTGCTTTCGGCCGAACGTCGCCCCGCCAACAAGCCATTCAGACTAATATCTTCATCCAGGTCAGGCCAGTGAATTCCTTCCCCTTCACCAATGAGTTCCCAATGATTGCGTTCGGCTGGTGTGCCGTGTTTCAGGCGAGGGTACCAATCTAATGGAACAAACAACACGCGCCCATCGTCTAGCGAAACAATCAGATTGGTTTCCGTTGTTATTATGTGGTCAACTTTAGTTTTTGCTAAAGTATCCATACCATTCCTCTAATAATTCTGCTTGATGTTCCTTGATAATGCGCTGGATTTGATTCAGTTCCCGGTTGTTGAAACGGCTGCCTTTTTGCAGCTTGACTGGTTCCAACCAAAATTTGGCTGTTTTACTGCCGCTTCGCACATGCACATGGGGCGGTTCGGTACCCTCATCCGAATAGAAGAAAAACCTGTACGCGCCAATCCTCAGAATTGTGGGCATAAACTTCCTCGACAATTATCAACGCAAGGAATTATACCATAATTACACGGCCGTTTCCCTCTCCACCAATCTTTCCACCGATACATCATCCCCTTGCCACAACTGTAACCGCAAGGAAACCAATTCCCGGAAAGCGCGCAAAATTACTTTGGGGTGCGCCCCGGTCGGATTGCCGGCCACGCGGGGGCGATGCCCGGTAATAGGCACTTCGGCAATGCGGCAACCGGCCCGTTTGGCCCGCACCAGAAATTCCGCACTGAAGGTAGCCCCGCCGGAGGTGATTTCGTCCCGCAGCGCGTCTACCACCTGGCGGCGCATCAGCTTGAAGGCGCAGTCAATGTCGCGGGCGGTGTAGCCGAACAGCAGGGTGACGAGACCGCTCCAGCCACGGCCGTTCAAGCGGCGCATAAAAGGGTCCCGGCGGGGGGCGCGGTAGCCCACCACCAGGTCGGCCTGATCAATTTCGGCCAGCAGTTTCTCGATTTCGCGCAAATCAAACTGGCGGTCGGCATCGGTGAAGAAGATGAGGTCTTTGCTGGCGTGAATCAGGCCGTTGAACACGGCCGTACCATACCCCTGGTTCTCCTCATGCTGCACCAGCCGTAGCTGCGGGTATTGGGGCATGAGCGATTGGACGATAACGGCCGTGTCATCCTGGCTGCCATCATCCACCACAATAATTTCAAAATCTTCAACCAGCGGCGAGACAGCCTGCACTGTTTCCGCAAGCATCGCCTGGATATTTTCCGCCTCATTGTAGGCGGGCATAGCTACTGTTAGACTTTTCACACGTATTTCTCCCGTGATGCGTGATGCGTGAACCTGTCGCGCATTCTTTTATACACTAAATTTGAGTTTGGTGCGCACTCTCAATAAGTAAGTAGCATTGACCGCTAATAAGTCACGAACTTCAAACTGAACGGGTAATGCCGCCGTCCACGCGCAGATTTTGCCCGGTGATGTACCCGGCCGCGTCGGAGAGGAGAAACACGGCCGTTTCCCCGATTTCCTCCACAGCGCCGGGACGGTGCATAGGGATGGCGTTTAGCTGTTCCTCAGCCACTTCATAGCTGGCAATATAGCCGGGCAGGATGTTGTTCATACGGATATTGTCCGCCGCGTACCGGTCGGCGTACAGCTTGGTAAAACTGCCCAACGCCGCCCGCAGCGCGCTGGAAACGGGGAAGGCCAGCGCCGGCTCAAAGGCGGCAAAGGTGGAAATGTTGACAATCGCCCCGCCCCCCTGCGCCTGCATAAGCGGCGTCACCAGCCGGGCCATACGGATGACATTGAGCAGCACCATATCCATGCCATCGCGCCATCCTTCATCCGTTATGTCTAGTAATTCTCCTTTGGGAGGATGGCCGGTATTGTTGACGACGGCGTCTATACGGCCGTATTCCGCCATCGTCCCTTCCACCAATCGCTGCAAATCGACCGGTTCCGTCACCGATCCCTGCCAGCCAATGCCGCCCAATTCCCGCG
>JALUPA010000289.1 GCA_027054335.1 Ardenticatenaceae bacterium | reverse complement strand
CTGCCGCCGTGGGGATGACTTGCCGCCGCACCGGGCAGGTCGGGTCGTCCGGGTCAATCAAGCTGGCAAAATAAGGGGTGATGTCCACCCGGAACAAGCCGCTCGTACTCAACGCTTCCCGCTCCGAAGGCGTCAGGTTAATTACCCGTTCCAGTTCTTCCAGACTGTTCAAGCGATGGCTCATCTGCCAGCGCCAATCCAGCCATTTTTCGTCCGGCACATCCTGCCAGTAGGGGGCGCGGGTGTACACCTTGTCAATCAAGGGCTTTTCTTTTGTCTTTGCCATGGGATTAAATCCTCCGCGTGGTTCATATTGTGAAATGATGGTTCAAAAATGATATTGTTAAGTATAGCAAGGTTTGTTATATTTTCCAGACGTTAGTAGGGCGATTTGGCAAATCGCCCTACAATAAGGAAAAGATATGAGTAACGAAACAATTGACAAAATTCTGGCAGAAACAAAAACCATTGCCGTCGTGGGCTTTTCCTCACGGACACACAAAGCAGGGTATTACGTGCCCGCCTATTTGCGGGAACAGGGCTACCGCATCATCCCGGTCAACCCGTTTTTGGACGAGGAGCTGGGCAAAAAGGCGTACCCGGACTTACTCTCTGTGCCGGAACAGGTTGATCTGGTATTGATTTTTCAGCGCAGCGCCAACGTGCCACCCTTTGTAGATCAGGCTATTGAGATTGGGGCCAAAGCAGTATGGCTGCAGCAAGGTATCCGCAACGAAACGGCCGCTGAAAAAGCGCGGATAGCCGGCCTGGATGTGGTGCAAGACGCCTGTATGATGGTGGAACACCGGCATTGGCGTCACGTGAGAACGTAATGCCTGAAGACATAAGTACGCGATGACGCAACTTTCAGGCAACTTCTGCGTAAATAAAGGCAGCGGGCAAATAACACCTCGCCGATGACTGTCCACTAAAAACTGATTACTGAAAACTGACCGCTGGCTTGGAGGCACATTATGAGTGACGATATAAAACGCTTGAAAGAAGAGGAAAAAGAAATCTGGGTGGAGCTGGATGACGTTAAGGGGGATACGGCCGTATCCCGTTCCACCTGCATATCTCCGTGTGCTGGTGGGCAATCATGGCTGGGCGGGCTGGCCCTGATTTCTGTTGGCGTCTTGCTTTTTCTCTCCGTCACCACCGATTTTTCCCTGAACAACTGGTGGGCGCTGTTCATTTTGATCCCGGCCTTTAGCAATCTGGGCAATGCCTGGCAGAATTATCAGGCAGACGGCCGTTTCAGTAAAAACGTGCGCGGGCCATTCATCGGTGGGCTGTTTATTTTATTGATAGCTGCTATCTTTTTGTTCGATTGGGATTGGGGCAAAGTGTGGCCTCTCTTTCTGATCATTGGCGGTATCGGCGCATTGTTGGGCAGCAAATTTGACTGATATTGACTTTTTCCCAGTTAGCGCAATGGGATTACCCAATTCCCGGTCTGGCATTACGCCACGTCCGGCCAAAGAAATAATCAAACTAAATAATTGACGGCACACGAAGCCAGCATATCCACCCTAAATTTACAGGAGTAGCAAAATATCTCACTCATTAAACATTAAAATTTCTTGCTTCTCTTGGAAAATCGTGTAAAATATAGCTTGTCTGGTCAGTCGAGACTTAGAGAAAATACCTCCCCCCTTAAAACTGGCACGAGAGAAACGCGACTGGAACAACCTGATCAGATTTAGAGTAGTACATAACGGCTTTACGCCATCCTCTCTCTTGAGTCTCGGTACTGCTCTTTCGCTCGACACACTTCCCTCCTGGTGTGCGGGCAACAAAACCGCCCTCTTGCGAGGGCGGTTTTTGTTTTACACCATTCGTACTTTTCTGAGACAACCGACAAATACAGTGTCTAATCTACTTCCTATATTCTCCCGGCCGTTTCCTGCTATGCTTAAAGGCCGTGGAGAATTACAACTGTGGAAGATAGCACGACAACATTAGCCAAGGAAACATCCCGCCCTTCTGTACACGACGTATTTCGTTTACGTAATTTCAAATTATTGTGGCTGGGAGAAGCCATTTCTCTCATAGGCGACCAATTCTATCTGGTGGCCTTGCCCTGGCTTGTGCTGCAAATGACGGGCGATGCGCTGATAGTAGGCAGCATTCTGGCTCTGGCCGGCATTCCGCGAGCCATATTTATGCTGGTCGGCGGCGCTTTAACCGACCGTTTCTCGCCACGCACCATTATGCTGGTCTCCAACATATTGCGGTTGGGCTTGATTTCTTTGCTGGCAATCCTGGTCATTAGCGGCGCCATTCAACTGTGGCTGTTATACATTTTCGCCCTGCTGTTTGGTCTGGCCGATGCCTTTTTTTATCCGGCGCAAAGCAGTATTGTGCCCCAAATTGTGGCGGAAAAAGATTTACAAACTGGTAATGCTATTGTGCAGGGCACAGCCCAATTAAGCCTGTTCCTGGGACCGGTTCTGGCCGGGGGGATGATTGCTCTGTTCGCCAACCGCGCCTCAGACACAACTTCTCTGCGGGGCATTGGTCTGGCTCTGGTCGTAGATGCGGCTACATTTTTAATATCGGCCGTCACCTTATGGTTCATCAAACTGCCACGGCCGTCTGCCCACCAAAAAGCAAACTCAGAAAAAACAAACTCATCAGAAAGCGTCCTGTCAGCCATCAAAGAGGGATTGGCCTACGTCTGGCGAGATGAAACCCTGCGTATCTTTTTCCTGGTGGTCGCTGCTATTTCTACGTTATTGAGCGGCGTCTTTGCGGTGGGAATTCCCGTTTTGGTGAACGCCAGATTTGTGGCAGGGGCTGTGGCTTTGGGTTTGATCATGTCCGCTTTTGGCGCCGGTTCCTTGCTGGGTACGGGGCTGGCGGGGCTGCTGCCTAAACCGCCGCAGGGCCATTTGGGGACAATATTGTTGTTGGGCACGGCCGTGATGGGCTTAGCTCTCATTTCTTTTGCCTTTGTCCACTCCCTGCCCCTGGCCATTCTGACCTCCCTGATCAATGGCATTGCCGACGGCTACGTAGTCATCATGTTCATCACCTGGCTGCAACTGCGCACGCCGGAGGCCATGCTGGGCCGGATGATGAGTTTGTTAATGTTTGCTTCTGTGGGATTGGCGCCGGTGGCTACGGCCGTTACCGGGGCATTACTAGACCTAAATCTGACCGGCGTATTTCTCGGTGCGGGAATCCTGCTCTTGGGGATTGTTCTGATAGCCCTCACTAACCCCACCGTCCGGGCCATGTCATCGGAACCTGTACCGCTGGAAACGGGGGATTAGATACCCCTACTGCTCACCGGGACTGGTAGCGTCCAGAGTGCGCCTTACCGTATCCACATCTATTCGTTCTTTTTCCGGAGTGGCGTAATAGAGTACGGCCGTCACCTCATACATATCTGACGGTTCCTCGTCGCGCAAGTGCATCGTCAGATGAAAATTCTGGTCTACCGTCTCAATGACATACAGAGAACTGACTTCCTCCCCCTGCGGGTTTCTGATTGTCATCTGAATAGAAGGCGGCTCCAAAAACGGGGTGATGTCAAAGCCCACGGCTACCCGGCGTAAATCTTCATACAAAAACAAGCCCAACCGGTTGAAACGCACGTCTTCCCGCGATTTGGGCATTCCAAATGAATCATCAAAAAATTTTATTTCCATGCGGAGTATTTTATTGCGTATTGCCTATTGCGTAAAGTGACAAATCACGCATCACGTATTACGTCCTGCATTTGCGCCAGAATTTGCCCGCTTTGGGCGGCTTTTTCCTGCCACACGGCCGTAAATCCCGCCATTTTCGGATAATCCACCCCAATCCGCCAATATGCCCCCTGCCACCAGTCTGTCAGCGCAACCAGGCCGGTAATAACGGCCGTCAGTTGGTCATACTGTACGGCCGTGCGCAGCAAATTCACCAGCATCTGCTGCCGGTCGCCAAAGCCGCGCGGCAGTTCCAGACGACGCGCCAAACGGCTGACGTCATCCCGGCTGAAATACAAGCCGCTGTAAGCGGGCGTCACCAGATAGCGGGCAATGTCTTTCAAACTGGTCTTTTCGTCAGCCAGAATATCGGGAGCGGGTGGCAGGAATGCGCCGGGATCGGCTGGCGTTTCGGCCAACTCGTTGTAATGATGGGCGGCCAATTCCAGGATGAGATTGGCTACGGCCGTAAAAAAATCATCCCCTTGCTGCCGTAACGCCAAAACAAAAGGGGGCAGCCAACGTAGCAAATGTTCCTCCAAAAATTCCCGCTGCCAGTCTTGCCGCGAAGCAATCAGCGGCGTCAGGTTTGATTCGCGGGCTTCTGCTTCCGCCTGGCATAAGGCCGCCAAAGCCGCCAGTTCGTGCCCGATGTGATCCGCGCTGTCTACGGCCGTATCCGCGGCAAAACCAAAACGCTGGTAACCGCGAATCACGCCATCCGTCACCCGTCCCCCCAACAAACCGGAATCATCCAGGAAAATGCTTTCATACGGGAAGACGTTCATGCCCAACAACTGGTAATGAACGGCGGCTAACTCATCAAAATCAACCGGATCGGGTAAAACAGCAGCCAGTTCCGGCGCAGCCTGAATAACCGGTAATGTTTCCGGCGTCACGCCCTGCAAAAAAAGGCGGCTGATTAACTGGTAACTGCGGGAACGGGCCTGGGCAATTTCTGCGGGTTTCAAAATAGTATAATCCTCATAGCTTGAGTGCCAATTCAGATTATACCGTAAAACGAGGAATGGGTTGTCCCAAAAAATGAGGCTTAACTTTCATCTTCCTGCGTCAGATATGCCATCACTTCCTGGAAGGCAGCATACGGCCGTAACCCCACCACCGCCACCTTTTCATCAAAAACAAACAACGGCACCCCCGTCGCCCCCATGCTGAAAATTTCCTGCTGGTTGCGGGTGATCGCCATCTTGTACTGCCCCGCTTCCACTTGTACCTGCATCTCATTCGGGTCCAGACCGGCGTCTACGGCCGTAGCCCGCAGCGTCTCCCAATCATACAAATCCCGTCCCTCCCCGTAAAAGCGGCGAAACATCAGCTTGTGGAAGGCCTCATGCCGCCCCTGCTCCCTGGCATATTCCGCCGCTTCCAATGCTCGCCGTGATTTGGAAATTTTCGGCGGCACAATCAGCGGCAGCCCGGCGTCCTCCGCTTCCTCGCGCAGCGCGTCCGACAGGCCGCCAAAACGGGCCAGCATTTCCGGCGATAATTGCCAGCCTTCCGGCGGGATTTCCGGGTGGATTTCCACGCCGCGCCATTCGACAGCCATATCATACTCAGCCTGCAACTGCTCGACCCACACCTGGCCGACGTAGCAGAATGGTCAAAGATAATCGGAATAGATGATGAGTTGGGTGGTCATAGGATCGTTAATGCCTCGGCATCTGCGCTTTCAGGGACATGACGGCCGTCACCCAATCTACCACGTCTACCCCCGGCGACTGAATTTGCAAACTGTCATAAAACTCGCGTACCCGCGCCCGCACCGGTTCTTCGGCCAGAGCCACGCCGCGCAAAGCCTGTTCCAACGCGCCCACGGCAAAAGCGGGCAGGATGGTAAAATCACCAGAAAGGGTCAAATCGTCAATACGCCCTTCCCGCAAACGGGCTGTGCTGCGGATGAGGCCGCCGGGCGCTTTATAGATCGCTTCCACCAAATAAACGTCGGCGTGAATCTTCACCGCCCCCGTCTGGCGCAGGCCGCCTTTCTGGTACAACCATTCGTCCGACTGGAAGCGGGCTTCGATTTCCGCCGCCATCTCCAGTTCGGCAGCCGTCGGCTCACCGTATTCCAATGCCACATCCAGCGTCCGGGCCACCTGGTTCAGATATTCCCGGTTCACCGCTGCGTAATCAGGCGTCTCTCCCAGTTCCCGCGTCATGGTGGTCATGTACTCTTGCAGAGACTGGTAAATTTTGTCGCGCATCTTTTCGGAGGGCACTTTCAGCACCCGCGCCATCAACTCGAAGTTGAAGTCGTACATCAGGCTGCCCACCACCACGTCGGCATTCCCCATTTGCGCCGCGCCGGTCCCGCCAATTTTACGGCCGTTCACGTGAATATCGTTAATCGGCCGTAAATTAGCGTTAATGCCCAAGGATTGGTACGTGTTTACCAGCGGCTCAATGTATAGGGAAAACCGTTTTTCCAGTTCCGCCGGCAGCTTGTTTCGCTGAAAAATCCACTGAGTAAATACCTGCCCCCTGTCCAGGTACACCGCCCCGCCGCCAATCTCCCGCCGGTACACCGGCAAGCTGTGTTCCCGGCAGTAATCTACGTCCACTTCTTTCTCCAGTTCCTGGTGATAGCCAATGCTCACATACGGATCAGTCGGCCCCACCAGGACAATGGTATTGGGCGTTTCCGGCGTCATGGCGTGGGCAATGGCGTGGAATATCGCCTGGGAAAAAACAGGAGAAACAAAACCAACATCAAGTACGCGCACTTTATCCATTAAACATCTCCTCTTGTGTATCACGAATAGAAAAAGAAAATCCGTGATCTATTCATCCGCGATATTATCTACATCGGTATCGGCTCGTCCAGGCAACGGAAGCAGCGGATTTCTTCTTCTTCGATTTTTTTCTGGAAGAAGGCAACGGCTTCCGCACCGGTAATCAGTTCTTTGCGGGCGTTTTCCGGGTCCAGGAGGCGCACTCGCAGCAGCCAGCCGGCGCCGTAGGGGTCCCGGTTGGCAATTAACCTGTCCTGGGCAAAGGCGGCCTGATTGGTTTCCAGAATTTCGGCGTCAAAGGGGATGACAAAGGGGCCGATCCATTTGCCGCTTTCGATGGTGGCGCCAAATTTCCCCGCCTTGATTTTGCGCCCCGGCTTTTTGAAGCGGACGTAGATCAGTTTGCCCGCCTGGGTCTGCGCCGGATCGGTCATGCCGAGTACGGCCGTATCCCCCGCCTCAAATCGCACCCAGGAGTTGTAATCCGGGTGGTAATATAAATCTTCGGGAATTTGGCAGCCGTAGAGGGTAGACATGGTTTAGTGTTCAGTTTGCAGTGTTCAGTTTGCAGTTTGCAGTGTTCAGTTTGCAGTGTTCAGTGGAATAGTCACGCTGCTGAACACTGAACACTGATTACTGTCCGCAATCAATCCCTTGCTCTTTCAGAAATGCTTCATAGTCGGCCACGGCTTGCGCGCCGGTGACCAGGGCTGCTTTGTCTGTT
This sequence comes from Ardenticatenaceae bacterium, assembly GCA_027054335.1. Taxonomy (GTDB): domain Bacteria; phylum Chloroflexota; class Anaerolineae; order Promineifilales; family Promineifilaceae; genus JAJRTP01. The sequence continues at coordinate 5,957 of JALUPA010000289.1, read as the reverse complement.
TCCCAATCGGCGGGCTGGATGCGGACGAACCAACCAGCACCGTAGGGGTCACTGTTGAGCAGGGAGGGGTCGGCGGCGACGGCGTCGTTAACGGCGACAATTGTGCCGTTGACGGGGGATTTAATCGGCCCCACCCATTTGCCGCTTTCCACGATGCCGGTGCCGCGCCCTTTTTTCACGCGCCGCCCGGCCTTCTTGGGCGTGGCGTTAACCACCATGCCGGCCAGATGCTGCGCGGCGTCAGTCATACCTACGGTAATTGTGCCGTCATCCTCCGGCCGCACCCAGACGTGTTCCTTGACCCAGTACAATAAATCTTCGGGAACGTTGCAATTGTTTGCTGTTGCCATGTTTTCTCCTGTTGCTGGTGGCTGGTTGCTGGTAGTTTGTACCAGCCACCAGCCACTAGCTACCAGCTACATACTCCTCCATCACTTGCTTGACAAGCTGTTCAATTAAATCAACCATTGCCGCACCGGCGGCCGTAATTTGGGCGTGGTCGGTGTCAATGAGACGGGAAGCCAGCCCCACCTGCACCAAATCATTCAAACGCTCGGTGAGGGGGAGACGGCCGTAACCCGTTTCCGCCATCAAATCCCCAATCTTGCTCGACTCGCCCGCGCCCAACGCTTTCAGTATAGCATAATTTGCCGGGTCAGCGGCCGTTTGCAGCGCCCGCAGCGTCATCGTTGTGGCCGCTTCCGGCAGTTCCCCTTCGGCAAACCCGGCCAGCCATTCCCCGCTGCCCGACTCCAGCCGGTCCAGCCGGTCTAACACTACAACCAGGGAACGCAAACGGCCGGCCACCCCTGCGGCAATATTACCCAGCGTGCGATCCGGCGGGCTGCTGCTGAAAAGTTGCAGATCAGAACGCGCCATCAACCCGCCGCCTCCGCTTCCGCCATCTCCGCTTCCTGTTCAATCCCGCCAATCGCTTCTTCTACCAACTCAATAATATCTTTCACCACGATATTGTCTTCATTTTCCGTCGTCTTCACCGCGTCCGTGTACATGATCACGTCTTTGGGGCAGGCCACCACAAAAATAGCCTCTCCCGCGCCGTTGGCCGACGGTGGCAGCACGGACAACGCCTCCCGGATACGGTTTTCGGCCGGCCGTTCCCCTTCCGGCGTCACGCCCAGCCAGATTTGGCCGCCGCCCGCCCCGCAGCAATAAGAATTTTCCTTGTGGCGCGGCATCTCCGTCAGACGCACGCCCAGGATTTCCAACAGTTTACGCGGCGCGGCGTAACCGCCATTGTACCGCCCCAGGTAGCAGGGGTCATGGTACGTTGCCCGGTAATGGGTCAATTTGTTCTTCACAGTCAGTTGGCCGGATTCAAACAGTTGCAAGAGAATATTGGAGTAATGATGCACCGGCCAACGGCCGCCGTACTGCGGGTATTCATTGCGCAAAGCATTCAGGGAATGGGGATCGGTGGTCATAATTTGCTGGAACTGTCCCTTGCCCAGGGCGTCCATATTATTCTCCACCAACTGTTCAAACAACCCTTCCTCGCCCACGCGGCGCACGTCGTTGCCGGAATTTTGTTCCAGCCGGCCCAGCGTGCCGTAATCCACCCCGGCCTGCCGCAAAATAGCGGCTACTTTTTGGGTCAAGGGGACTACGCGGGCATCAAAAGCGGCCGTATCCCCCACAAACCACAGATACTCCGCTTCTTCTTTGGTCACATCCTTAATCTTGAACTCCAGCCCTTTGGCCCAACGCGCCCGGCCGCGTGACCCTTTACCAAACCAGTTGCCATTCTTGGCTAACGATTCCAGCGAAGTCTGAATACCGCTGTCAATCTCCGCCCCTTCAATAATCATGCGCCGCCGGATGTCTACAATGTCGGCCATCGGCTCATTACCCACCGGGCAAATGCGCACACAGGCGTAACAGGTGGTACAAGCCCAGATCGCTTCCGGGCTAATGACGCTTTCAATCAACTTGCTAGGAGAGGGTGCGCCGCGAGCCAGCAGCTTAAATTCCTCGTTGCAGAGATACCGCTTGTTCACTTCCAACGCCGCCGGAGAAAGCACCAACCCTTGGGAATGGGCCGGGCAAACGTCATTGCAGCGGTTGCACATGATGCAGGCATAGCCGTCCAACAAACGAGGCCAGGAAAGGTCTTCCAGGATGGCTGCGCCCGGTTCCACGTCGTCGCCGGCCCCTTCCGGTACGGCCGGGTCCAGTTGGCCGCGCGGGTTTTGTTTGCCCAAACCGATGTTGAGCGGGGCGATCATCAAATGGACGTGCTTACTGCGGATGAAATAAGGCAGGAAAATAACGACCAGACCGATGGCCAGCCACCAGGTAAAGTGCAGCAAGGTATTGGTCCCGCCTGGGGAAAAACCGTTGAACAGGTTGGCGTAGATGCTGGCAAAAGGCATGTAAGGATCGGCACGGCCGTTTTCCGCCAAACGCACCGCCTGCCCGGTAAAGCGGGACCCCACGTGGATGAGAATAAAAACGCCTACAATGAGCGAATCTATCTTAATCCAGCCTTTTTGCACTTTGGGATTGAGCAAAACGCCTTCGTTAAACGCCAATCGCCGGTCACGCCCCAGAAAACGGCGCACGAGGAAGGCGATCATGCCCAGCAATGTTAAAACGCTGAGAACGTCGGCGACCAGATTGAACAGGTTGACGGCCGGATTGCTCACGCCCAACCATTCTTCGCCACCGTACAGCAGGGAAAAGCCGGGCACAAACCCTTCCAACACGTCTACCACGTTGACCAGGAAGTAAAAACTGAAACCGAAAAAAATGAAAGCGTGGAAAACGCTCAAAATGCGCCGGGAGCGGAACATGGGGATTTGCAGCCCCACTTCGATGAATGCTTTGAGTAAATGGCTGACAATACCTTTGCGGGGCGGGGCGGGGCGGCCATTGCGCACAATGTTGTAAATGCCGTAAAAACCAACGGCCGCCAATCCCCCAAATACCACGATGAGAATGAAAAACAGAATACGTTCGATTGGGGTTAACACAATCTCCTCCTCTTTTTTAGACGGGATTTACAGGATTTACAGGATTTTTGTTGGTTTTTTGGGTGTGTACGTTCTGTACTTGCGCTTGACTTGCACTGAGGAACCGAAATTGATGAGCAAGCCAATATCAATACCTGTAGCTGTCAGATAATTAACCAGTTGCACTTCATACGCCTTTACGATTTTTTGCACAGCCTTTATTTCTACGATCACCCGATCCTCAACCCATAAATCCGCAATGAAATCGCCAACAACCTCCGCTTCGTAATAAACCTGAATGGGTTTTTGCTGCTCTACTCTAACGCCTTGCCTGGTTAACTCGATTCGTAACGCATTCTCATACACTTTCTCCAAAAAACCGGCGCCCAATGTGTTATGAACCTTGAAGGCGCAGCCAATAATTGTTTTTGTCAGAAGCTGGTCTTTCATCAAAGGTGGACAGGATTTACAAGATTTACAGGATGATTCCTGGCAAAACTGTAGCTACGACCAAAATGTCCTGTACAAATCGGCATCGTACAAATTCTACAACACTTTAACAAAACGACTTCCCTCCCCACGCCAAAAAAAATCCTGTCAATCCCGTTAATCCTGTCCGAATCTCATTCCAGTTCTTCCAGCATGGCTTCGGCCACGTCGAATAAGTCGCTGGTGGCACCGTAGTGGGCTACGTCGAAGATGGGCGCGGCCGGATCGGTGTTGACGGCGATGATCAGCTCGGCGTCTTTCATCCCTTCCAGGTGTTCCGGCGCGCCGGAGATGCCCAGCATCAGGTACAGTTTGGGCTTGACGGTGAGGCCGGATTTGCCTACCTGCCGCGTCTTGGGCAGCCAGCCGGCGTCGGTGACGGGGCGGGAAGCGGCTACTTCTGCGCCCAGCGCTTCGGCCAGTTCTTCGGCCAGTTCTACGTTGTCTTCGCTGCCAATGCCCCGGCCGATGGCCACTAGTTTGTCTACGGCCGTAATATCCACGTCCCCGCCTTCCGGCCGGTGCAACTGCGTAAATTTCACTTTGAGATCGTCTAAAGAAGCGGGAGAGGCAATCTGCTCTGCCGCCGTAGCGCCTTGCCCCGCTTCGGCCGGAAATGCCCCGGCAAGGACGGCCGTTACCACCCCATCATCTCCCGCTTCCACTTCCGCTGACATCTTCCCGGCAAACAAATTACTCGTCGCCACTAACTCGCCATCTTCCACAGCAATATCCGAAACAAAGGCCACAAAATCCTGCCCCGTTTTAGCCGCCAGCCACGCGCCCAGGTCCATGCCAATGGCCGTCGAGCCAATCATCGTCAACCGGGGCGACTTTTCCTCTACCAGCGCGGCCAACACCCGGCCGTACGCTTCCGGGTTAAACTGCGCCAGCGCCGGATCATCCACGTAAATCGTCGCATCCGAGGCAAATGTGCCCGCTTGTTCGGCCATGCCGCTGCCCAACATGACGGCAATTGACTGCCCGCCCAAAGCCCCGGCCAGTTCCTTTGCCTTCCCCACCATCTCGTAAGAAATATCGGCTACACGGCCGTCAAAATGTTCTGTGATTACAAGTATGTCATTGCTCATAATTTTCCTCGTGAATGATTGCTGGTTGCTAGTTGCTGGTTGCTAGTTGCTGGTTGCTGGTTGCTGGTGGTTTGTTACCAGCCACCAACCACTAGCAACCAGCCACTAGCCACTAACCCCCATCTACAACAACCCCTTCTCCCGAATAATCTCCACAATTTTTGCCGCCACTTCTTCCGGTTCCCCTTCGATCATTTCGGCGTGGCCGGCGGCGACTGGTTTTGCCATTTTATTGATGGGGGCCGGCTCAAATTCTTCTTCTTCCGCTTCGATTTCTTCGATTTCGGCCGTTTTTGCCATTTGCCGGATTTTGCTGACGGGGGCGTAACGGGGAGGCTGGCTGGCCGCCTGGATGCCGATGACGGCAGGCAGGGCCACTTCGTATTCGGCCGTAATTCCTCCGGCATATTCTTTGGTGATAACGGCCGTACCCCCCGACACTTCTACATTCACCACCACCCCCACATACGGCATATCCAGCAGCGCCGCCAGCATCGGGCCAATCTGCCCGTTCAAATCATCAATCGCCTGCACCCCGGTCAGCACCAGGTCTGGCGACATCTCCTTAATCGCCTCCGCCAGAAGCTGTGCCTGATCGCGGGATTCCACCGGCGGTTCAAAATCCGCCACAATTTTGGCCGCCTTGTCCGCCCCCTTGGCCAGCGCCGTGTGCAGCACATTGTCCAGCTCCTCAATCACGTCCACGCCGACCACCGTCACCGCGCCGCCGCTGGCTTCCTTAATCAAGGCCGCCTGCTCAATCGCCTGCTCATCCCACTCGCTGAGGACAAAATCCACCATGTCATAATCCAGATTCGTGCCCTCATCATTCAACTCCAATTCGTCCGCCAGACTGGGAACGTGTTTAATGGCAACAACTATGTTCATCCATTCCTCCCTCGTTTTTCTCGCGGATGAGTGGGGCGCAAATATTAAAAAGAAAAATCCGCGATCCATTCATCTGCGAGAGAATTTCATTCATTGCGGTCACAAAACCTAACCGCCATTCATTGACTGATCCAACAATTCCAAAATATCCAGCACCTGCAACTGGTCATTCCCCGTACTTTTAGCTGCATCCTCAAAGCGGGACACTTCAAAGGGACAGCAGACGGCTAACACTTCTGCGCCGTAGGCGGCTGCTTCCAAGACGCGCCGCTCGGACAGGCGCATGGTGGTGTGATTCTGGGTGAAGGAATCCAGCCACATACCGCCGCCGCCGCCGCCGCAGCAGTACCCATTCTCCCGGCAGCGGCCCATCTCCACCAGTTCCAGGCCGGGAATAGCCCGCAGCAACTCGCGGGGCGCGTCATATTCGCCGTGATGCCGGCCCAGATAGCAGGGATCGTGGAAAGTAACTTTGGCGTTGACTTCATGCTTGAGCATTGGCTTGAGTTTGTCCAAA
>JALUPA010000288.1 GCA_027054335.1 Ardenticatenaceae bacterium | reverse complement strand
AACCATCTGGGTCTTTAAATATATCTAATGTGGTAACAATGTTTCAATCCCACATTGATTCGATTCAAACTGGGTTCGCAAAAGATTCCGGGTGTACGCCTCGGTGTTTCAATCCCACATTGATTCGATTCAAACTACTCTCTCCCTGGGAACCTCCGGAGGCTACTCAGGGTTTCAATCCCACATTGATTCGATTCAAACATTTTAGCAAATGCTACAAACGCACAAACAAACGTGTTTCAATCCCACATTGATTCGATTCAAACTATCGCTTGACAAAAAGCGGTCGGGTTGTAAAAGCAGTTTCAATCCCACATTGATTCGATTCAAACTCTCAAATTGCAAAAGAAGCGTTTAGGCAATTGGGAGTTTCAATCCCACATTGATTCGATTCAAACTTGAAATTCAGGCTGCCGCCGCCGGTACTTTGGATTGTTTCAATCCCACATTGATTCGATTCAAACCTCATACCAAAAGGGCAAGAGATCGTTTTCAGAGGGGTTTCAATCCCACATTGATTCGATTCAAACTTGATCGTTATGAGTGTTTTTGCTACTCCGGCCAAACGTTTCAATCCCACATTGATTCGATTCAAACTTCCTTCTATGTGAGCCATTACTCCTGTTCCGGACTTGTTTCAATCCCACATTGATTCGATTCAAACAATGGAAACTATTGGAAAATTATTCAGTATTGGCCTGTTTCAATCCCACATTGATTCGATTCAAACCCCATTCACTACATTTTTTTGCATCGTAGTCTGCATGTTTCAATCCCACATTGATTCGATTCAAACGATGAAGTTTATGCTGTTGTTTATGGCTCAAAGTGGGGTTTCAATCCCACATTGATTCGATTCAAACTCAGTTGTTCAACCAGGAATTGGAAAGGAAATTAAGGTTTCAATCCCACATTGATTCGATTCAAACTCTTGCCAGGTTAATCCACTAATGGCATTTTTGCCCGTTTCAATCCCACATTGATTCGATTCAAACTCTGTCAAGTATTGTCAATAGTTTGGATGGATATGTGTTTCAATCCCACATTGATTCGATTCAAACATTTTATGGGCAAGGGGAATGGACCCCGATATTGACGTTTCAATCCCACATTGATTCGATTCAAACATGTGTCAAAGTTGTCTGCCTAACAGTAGTTTCTGTTTCAATCCCACATTGATTCGATTCAAACAGATGAGACTCGAGAGAGCCCAGCTCCAAATCGAAAGTTTCAATCCCACATTGATTCGATTCAAACTTGACACGCGATGAAAC
>JALUPA010000287.1 GCA_027054335.1 Ardenticatenaceae bacterium | reverse complement strand
GGCCAATGGCTTGTCTTGGCAGAACGGCGTTGTCTCCCGCCCATCTCGCCCCAATTTCGGCCGTATGCGGGGCGAGATGGCGCGGCATCACGTTGTTTTTGTTTGGCCCAGGCCGTTCCGCGCCATCCCGCCCCTACCAAACGTCTTTCTCCGCGCTCTCCGCGGTAAAATCTGAGATTTGCCGGCCAACCAGTTGGTAAGGCCAAAATGATTTTACTCTATCCCGGCCATCCGCTCAAAGGCGGCTGCCAGCCGGGCGCTGTCCAGGCTGCCGGGCAGGCCAATCAGGGCCAGACGGGATTGCGGCGGCGTATCCCCCCAGGGTTCGCCCGGCTTCAGGCTCCACCGCTGGCCCACCAGTTGGAAGATGGCGCGTCGCGTCGGCTCTCCGGCCAGGTGAAGAATCCCTTTGCCCCGGATGACGCCGGCCGGAAACTGCTCGACAAAGGCGCGGAAGGCGGCCTCCTGAACCGGCTCGCGGCCTTCCCAACTCCACGTTTCGTAGGCCAGGTCGTGACGATATTTTGTGGCGGGAGGCACGGCCGTTTCCTTCCACTCGCCTGGAGTGAACGGCCGTGCCCCCTCCTCCCCCAGCAGCAGCGGCAAAGGCGCGTTCCCCTGCACCGTTTCCACAATACGCGCGCCGGGAACCTGCTCCGCCAGCCAGTCCCGCACCACCCGGCGGGATGCCGGCGTCGCCAAATCCACCTTGTTCAGCAGCAACACGTCGGCCGCGCGCAACTGCTGCCGCACCTGCTCCCCCACGTACTTGTCCCGCGCCTTCTGCCGAACCATCTCCGCGTCCGCCAGCACAATCACCCCGTCCAGCCGCAAGCCGGGCATGTGGCCGTACTGGGCCACCTGGGCCGGGTCGGCCACGCCGCTGGCCTCGATGATGACGTGATCCGGCGGGTTGGCGCTTTCCGTCAGGTTCAGCAGCGTCATGGCCAGGTCGCCCCCCAGCGTGCAGCAGATACAGCCGTTAGCCAGATTGATGGTGTTCCCGTCCCGGCTTTCAATCAACTCGGCGTCAATGTTGATCCGGCCGAAATCATTGACGATGACAGCCAGCCGCCGCCCTTCATTGCGGCGCAGCAGCCGGTTGATCAACGTCGTCTTGCCCGCGCCCAGGTAGCCGCCGATGATGGTGAGAGGAATTCTGTTTTGCGTCATTTGGCTATTGGATACACCTGGCCCTCAAATACCGTCCCCCAAACGGGAATATCTTTGACCTCGTCCAGGGGCACGGCGTAGGGGTCTTTTTCCAGGATGGTGAAGTCCGCCTTTTTGCCCGCCGAGATGCTGCCGATCTGGTCTTCCATCTTTCTGGCGTAGGCGGCGTCAATGGTGATGGCCCGCAAGGCTTGATCCAGCGTCAGAGCCTCACCCGGCCCCAACACCTGCCCGGCGGCCGTTTGGCGGGTGACCACGGCCCAGACGGCCAGCAGCGGTTTGGCCGGGGCCATGGGCGTATCGGCGTGCAGGGAAACGCGCACCCCGTTTTTGACCAGCGAACCCAGCCGGATGATGCCCCCGGCCCGGTCAGGCCCCAGCCCCGACTGGCTGTAACGGTCGCCCCAGAAGTAAACGTAATAGCCGTTGGCCGATACGGTGGCCCCCAGCGCAGCCACGCGGCCGGGCTGGTCGGGGGCGGAATAGCCAAAATGTTCCAGACAGTAACGATGGTCATAGCGGGGATGCTTCTCTAGCAACGCTTGCAAGATGTCCAGCGTCGCATCCACGCCCAAATCGCCGTTGACGTGTACCTGAATCTGGTAGCCCGCCTGCCAGAACGGCTCAAATTGCTGTTGCAACGCTTCGGGCGCGGTCATCCATTCGCCGTGATGGCCGTCAATGTACCCCGGCGGGCGCAACTGCATCAGTTGGGAGATGAAGGCCCCGTCGGCAAACCCTTTGACCGCTTTGTTAAAAATCAGCCGCCGGGTGGATTGTTCCTGCAAAGCATTGGCTTTTGCCACGGCTTCGTCGCCGTAAAAGCGGAACATCCCCATTGTGGCCGGGACCAGGATCACGCGAAAGGGGGTGGCTTCGTTATCAAATGCTTGCTGGAAAAGAGGCAGCTCGTCGTCGGCGGAGGCGGTCAGCCCGAACATATTATCGCCGATGGTCGTAATCCCGCCCCGGTGAATCAGCTCGCGGGCCAGTTCCAGCCCCTGGAGCATCTTTTCAGGGGAAGTCAGGTGGGGGCCAAGCACTTTGAAAGCGTGAATGATTAACGCCATTTCGGAGACCCGGCCGATGTCGTACTGGATGACGTGGTACTGTTTGCTCGTTTCCGGGGTGATGTTTAACCATTTGAGCGCCGGGGTGTTGCAGATGATTTCGTGGCCGGAGCGATGCCAGGCGATGATGGGCCGTTTCGGGGAAACTGTGTCCAAGTCGCGGCGGGTAACGTCTCCGTGAAAGAGGTCGTGGTAGCCCCAGGCAATGAGCGGCTCGTCTCCGGGGTAGTCGGCGTTTAGCTGTTTGAACTGGGCCAGATATTCTGCCTTGCTTTGCACCCCTTTGTAGGTCACTGCGGGCAGTTCCCAATCGTAGGGGGCGATGATGTGCCGGCCGGACAGGAGCAAGGTGATGAGTTTGGGGTGCTGGTGATTGTCAATAAACCCCGGCATGATGATTTTGTCTTTGCAGGTGTCTACAATTTCATGCGGGTGGGCTTCCAGCCAGGGCTGCAAACTCTCCAATGTGCCGACGGAGGCGATGAGGCCATCTTTAACGGCTACGGCCGTTGCCTCCGGCAGCGTTGGTTCCATGGTAATAATTTTCTTAGCGGTAAAAACCGTGATAGGGGATGTCATAATTGTTCTCCTGGCTGGTGGCTGGTTGCTGGTACAAGCCACCAACCACTAACCACCAGCAACTCTTTTACGCCGCCGGGAACGGCTTGCCGCCCAAAACCGTGCCCCAAACCGGAATATCCTTCAAATTCATCGGGTCTACTTCAAAGGGGTCTGCTTCCAGGACGGCGAAATCGGCCCATTTGCCGCATTCAATGGTACCCACTTCGTGATCCATCTTCAGCTGGTACGCGGCGTCAACGGTGACCGCCTTGAGCGCGTCGTACACCGAAATGCGTTCCTCCGGCCCTAACACCTTGCCGGAGGCGGTCACCCGGTTGACGGCGCACCACATGAGCATCAGGCCGCCCAACGGCGTCACCATCTCGTCGGAATGGACGGAGAATTGGGTTCCTTCCCGTTGGGCCGTGGCCAGGGCGTTCATGCGGGCGGCCCGCTCCGGCCCGACGGTTTCGGTCAGGTGCTGGTCACCCCAGAAGTAGATGTGGTTGATGAACATGTTGGCGCTCATCCCCAGCGCGGCCATCCGCCGGAATTGATCGGCCGCGGCCAACTGGTTGTGCTGGGCCGTGTGACGATGGTCAAAACGAGGCGCTTCCGCCAGAATTTCTTCCAGGGTGTCCAATACCAGGTCGGTCGCCTCGTCTCCGTTGGTGTGAATGTGAATGGTGAGACCGGCCTTGTGGTAGGCCATCCATTCTTCCTTGAATCGTTCCGGCGCGATGTACCACAGCCCGTTACGGCCGTCCAGGTAATGAGGCCAGCGGATACGGGCCGTATACCCTTGAATGGAACCATCCACCCATATTTTAGCCAGTTTACCCATCCGCAGCTTGTCTGTGGCGTACTCGGCCAGGCTGACGGCCTGGTCGGCCATCTCCTGCGGGTCGCTGGGGCCGCCAAAGCGGGTGGAGTAGGCAATGGCCATGCGGGCAGGGAAGTCGGGATCATTCACTGCCTTTCGCCAACTGGCAACCGCTTCCGGGGTGAAGGCGCTGGCCCCCAACTCGGTGGCGGTGGTCACGCCGGCGTTGCGGGCCAGATGGCCAAACGCCCATTTGGCCTCGTCAGAGTTGAACGCAGCCCACAACCGGGAAAAGGCTGACTGGGCCATGAAGAGGGCCGGCCCTTGCAGCTCGCCCACGGGACGGCCGTTTTCATCCTTGACCACGCCCTGCGCTTCCGTTTCCGGGCCAATCCCGTCGCGGCGCATCAGGGCGGAGTTGACGGAAACGATGTGGCCGCTGATGTGATGCACGTACACGGGGCGGGTGGCGGATACCTGGTCCAATTCCGCAGCGTGTACATTTTCGCCGGGGAAGTAGATCGGGTCCAGCCCCCAGGCGATCAGCGGCTCGTCGGGGTCGGTCAGTTTGGCCTCTTCTTCCTTAAGCCGCTCGATGACCTCAGCCACGCTCTGGCAGCCTTGCCAAAAGGTTCCGTCGGGTGCGGTGCGGTCGAAGTGACCGACGTAGGGGAATTGCCAAAAGCCGCCGACGATGGTGTGGGAATGCGCTTCGACAAAGCCGGGAATCAGTATTTTGTCGGCGAAGGCGTCGTTTACCTCGTATGGCCCCCAGGCAGCCATCTCTTCCAGGGAACCCACGCCCAGGATACGGCCGTCGCGCGCGGCTACGGCCGTTCCTTCCGGGTTGCCGGGGTTCATGGTGATGATCTTTTTTGCGGTAAAAACGGTTGTAGTTGAGGTCATAATTTTCTCCTTGTGCATGATTTACGTGAAAACAAGCCGCTACATCAAGTATTACGTTTCCACACTCCGTTCGGCCATCAGCATTTCCGGATCGGGTTTATTGTCGCCGGCTTGCAAGCGGGGGCGCACGCCAAACCACATGACCAGAAAGGCCAGGAAACTGAAGAAGACCGTTTGCCAGGGGAGTGCCATCCAGCCAACGTTTTCGGCCAGTTGCCCGACCAGAATGTTGCCCACAGTAATAGCCAGGGCAAAAACGGCGATCATAACGGCCTGGGCCTGGGCTGCGCCGTCCAGCGCGGTGCGCGCCGCCAGCACCGGATTGCCCATCTCGGTAAAAGGATTGATCAGACGCAAGGCCACCCACACCAGCAAAGCAAGAACCATGGCCGCGCCGCCAACACCGCCCACCACCCAGCCAATAGCAACCATGGCCAGGGCGCCAATGGCCCGCCCCACCATGCCAGCCGTGAGTACCGGAACCGGGCCGGCGCCGCCCAGCCATTTGCCGGTAAAACCGATGACGAACAGGCTGAGAAAGACGGCAACCGAATTGACCGACGAGGCAATGGAGGGACTGACGTCAAACGCGCCATTCAAAAAGTTGACGTATTGGCCGGCCATGCCAATCCAGCCCACGTGAACGAGAAAAATGACCAGCATCCCCAACCCAAAGGTGGATTTAACCATATCGCCCAGGCTGAATTTGCCGGGAGGCGCGTCCTGATTAGCCTGTTCGGCCCGCTTCACAGCCATTTTCCCTACCCGCGCGGCCACTCTGCCGGTGGCAAAGACGGCCAGCAACAGGGCGACGCCCATGGCCGCCGCGCAAATCACAAACAACGTCGTGTAACTCACCGCGCCCTGTTCCCGCAAGCGCAGCAAGCCGCCAATGGCAAAACCGCCCAGAATGACGCCGGCAAACGTCAGACGCTGCACCCAACCCAGCGCCCGGGCCTCGGCTTCAGGCGAAAGCCCGGCGGCAACCACGTAAACCGTGTTGATCATGGCCACGGGCGCCAGCCCCACCCCCACCATGATGGCCGCGAGCGTAAAAAACAGTTGATCCTGCGCGAAGCCCATGACCAGCATTCCCAGAATGACCAGCGCGAGTGAGAAAATCTGGATGGGCCGGTGCGCCCGGTAGCGGTCGGCCAGGCTGCCAAAGACCGGCGCCGCCACCGCCCCCATACCCATCATTGCCAGCACCAGCCCCGCGTCTGCGGCCGAACCGGTGACGTCCAGCACGTAAGTTTGGGTCAGCACGTAAAACATGGCCGGCCAGAGAAGACCAAAAAAGAAGCCGATCAGATGCCATACCTGAAAACCACCTTCGTTCTGCTGGTTTGAGCCAGTTGTCTCAGTTTCCATAATTTTTTCTCCTTATCAATAAATTTCGGCTGGATGGTGAACAAAAAAGTTTTACCGTGTCGTTCTGCTTACTGCTTCAATCCCTTATTTGGAAAATTGCCACGTTGCTGGAACGTTGATCGGGTTCCCTTTTGATCTTTTGCAATGGCGTGCGCCCCTCTCAAAATCACGTACATTTCCTCTTCCAGAGCTTCGATCAGTGCTTCATACTCCTGCCTGTAACGGGCTGTGTCCTGGGTTTGAGGCGCATGTGTGTACGTCTCCCGCATACGCACGCACTCGGCATAATCGTGACATATCTCGCGAAAAGTCACGTCTTTCATATACAGGGCTTCTATTTGTTCCTTCTGCAAATCGCTAAAACGATTAACCACTAAAACAAGTGGAGACAGATTGCCGGTCATCAGGAAACTTTCTTTGTAGACTTTACTGAAAAAGCCGCAAATTACACGAATTGGCGCAAATTTTGTGGGGCAAAATTCCGCTAACCTGCACAATCCACGGCTTATACATTATTGGAATTAACTTTATGTCATGTAAAACTGCAAAACCGTAAAAATTTTCCCTTTGCGTCTCTGCATCTTTGCGCGAGAATTTCCAATAATCTCTATTGTGTCGCTCCGCTGTTTTGGAAGGTCAGCCGTTCTGCGCCGCCGCCCGTTTCCAGGGCAAAGCCGCCGGCGCCGTCCGGCCCACCAGCTGCCACGCCGGCCAGCAGATTGACGAATTGTTCGCCCAGCCCATCGTCATCGCAGATGGCCATGGTGGCCGGGCCGGGGGCAATGGTGAAGCCGTTTTCCTGCGAATACGTGCCGGAGATTTGGTTGCAGTCTGCTTTGGCGTTGAATGTGCCGTCCGGGAGGAAGGTGATGGTGTATTTTTCCGGGTTGGCGATGGTTTGGGCGGGATTTACGGCCGTGCCCGACAACTCTACCCACTGCCAAACAATATTCTGAATGCCCGCGTCAACCGGTTCTGCCGGGGCAGGGCCGCCGTTGGCAAAAACTATATTGCCGCTGTCCGCCATCAGGTTGATGACCAGTTTATCCCCATCCATGACGAATGTACCGGCTCCGGCCAGTTTGCCCAGAAACTGCTCGCCCAGAGAATTTTCACCGCAAGAAGCCATTGTCGAAGGCCCCGGCGTAATTTGCAGCGAACTGCCGTCGCGGGTGTACGCGCCGCTGACGCTGTTGCAGTCTGCCTGAATGTTTGCCGTGCCATCGGCGCGGAAGACGAGGGTGTACTGGTCGGGATTGTCAACAGTGATGTCGTTTTTCCCAGCCGTGTCCTGGAAGGATTCCCATTTCCAGAGAATGTCGGTAATTACCGAGTCTGCGGTTTGTTCGCTCCCGGCCGGTTCGTCCGACGTTTGGGGCACTGCCGGCTCTGGCATAGCTGTAGGGGCAGCACCCGTCGAGCAAGCCACCAAAAGCAGCCCGGTAAATAAACCGAGTATCAGAATGACGCTTGTTCTCATTTGTTGTTTCATTTCACTATCTCCTCAAGGGTTTGGAAATTGGTTCAATCTTGAAGACTAATTGTTGTTAAGCCGCGCCAACTGCCCGCGCATGTGGGTTCTCATCTTGACGAGCGGCTCAAATTGGTAAAAAAACAGCACTTTTTGGGCGGCAATAGTGTCGCCGTCCGGTTTTTCCTTTAGGACAAAGTGGGCAAAGGTGTCGGCAATATCTTCGCCGGGGTTGGTGGCAGCGTATTCGCTGACGAACCTGTCCTGGTACTGGTCGTAAAATTCGGCCGTGAACTGGTCGTACTCTTCCTGCGATTCGGTGGCGTTGCTCCCGGCCATAAACTCCTCATAGATGTCGCTCCAGAACTGCTGGTAAAACTGGTTGATGTAGGAGTCCAGGTTGGCGCAGCCTTCGCCGGTATAGAACGTCTGGCAGCTTCGTTCCACGGGAGAGGGTTCCGGTTCTTCGTCTTCACTGGGGGGCGACGGCCGTGACGTGTCCGGCGGCACTTGATTTTTTTCCAGCGTGACCACGTGCCCAAATTCATGCACCAGCGTGTGAACAAAATCCTGGGTATAGCCGGCGTCTACAATATCTACCCCAAACTGCCATTCCTCCGGGTTGTCGGGCAGCGGTTTCACGTAAGCCAGTCCGTTGTCCGGCCCGTCGGTGAAGACGTAAAAACGGCCGACATCTTCCTGCAAAACATCATTGGGCAGCAAGTAACGGATAGCGTCCCAGATTTCCTCATGCCGGCTGGGGTCCGCGAAATCGGGATCGGTTACCTCTTCATTTTTCTCCAGCAGAACAATTTCCAGGCCGTTATCTACGTTATAACGGGCTATGGGGATCGGCTCCCCGTCTTCCTCGCCCGCCGGCCCATCGGCAAAATCGGGCGGCTGAACGGTGTCCCCGCCAAACTCAGGATCGAGGTACTCGTCCAGATCGCCATAGATTTCTTCTTCTTTTGCCAGGCATTCTTCTTCCGTATCGCATTCGATGTAACAAACCCTTTCTTCGGGGTCATACAGCTCGCCGGGGAAGCAGTCTTCCGGCTCCATTTCTGCACCGGCAAAGGAAACGTCGGCCGCAGAATCGGGGGCTGTTTCTGCGGCGGCGGCGGAATCGTCCATTTCTGTAGCGACGGCCGTTTGTTCATCTGAAGCTGCGTCTGCCGTTACACTGTTGCTATCAGCAGGCGGAGCAGCTGATTTCTCTTCTACTGCGCCGCCGCAGGCAGCCAGCAAAGCCAGAAAGAGTAAGGTAAACAGGATTACAGTGATTTTTTTCATTGACAAGTCTCCATTGCAAAGGGTGTATTTCTAGAATAGTTGATTCTGATTTTGAAAAAAAGTAAAATCAGGCATGTTACGGTAATATACCTAAGGTAAAAAGCAGGTTCAGCCATGGATGTGGCATCACAAAAAACATTAACCGTTAGCGACAAGACGCGCCGCTCTCTTGTTCCCCCGGAAGCTGTCCGGGAACAGATGGCGCGTATTTTGGCCGCCCCCGATTTTGTTCGTTCCCGGCAACTAAGTGCGTTTCTCCGCTTTGTAGTGGGAAAAACAATAGCCGGTCAGGCCAAGGAAATTAAACAGTACACGGTCGGTGTGGGCGCGTTGGGGCGCAGGCGGGACTTTGACCCGCAAACGGACCCGATTGTGCGTATTACGGCCGGCCGCCTGCGGCGCAGCCTGAACCGTTACTATCATCTCCATGGAGCGGCCGATCCCATCATCATTGAAATACCTACCGGCACGTATGTCCCTGCTTTCTGCTGGAATGAAAACGCGGAAGCGCGACGAAAGGAAGCGCCCCAGCCAACCCGGCCCCGGCCGGCTGCATCTGTCACACCCACTCTGGCGCTATTATCATTCGAAGCGCGTCGTAGCGATGATGAGCAGCGTTTTTTTGGCGATAGCCTGGGTGAAGAACTGGCTATTGCCTTGCATCGCTTTCATCACCTGCAGGTTGTGGGGCCGCTATCCCGCGAAAGCACCGAAGTAGATACCGGCAATTTACAGGCAATGGCTCGTCACTATCACGCTGATTTCGTTTTTGGCGGGCGGGTCCTCAAGTCTGGGGACAGAGTGAAGATTGTGGTGCGGTTGATGGATGCCCGGACAGGCAAACTGCTTTGGTCAGAAATTTACAGCAGTCAGGGCGACGGCGATCTTTTTGAGTTTGGCGAAGACGTTATTCATCGTATCGCCGCCACTCTGCTTGATACCTATGGCGTCATTCCTCGTATTTTTCTGCGCCGGGCGGTTCATTTGCAAAAAGAGTTTTGTGTTTATCAGGCGATTCTGCAATACAGCCGCTACCTGATTGCCGACATAGGGCATCCGGAAGATGACGCCATTCAAGCATTGCAGGAGGCGATCATTATTGCGCCCAACAATGCTTTGCTTAAAGCGCTCCTCTCCGACCTCTATTTGATGATGTACCAGTATGGGGCGGACAAAAGCTTTCTGACGCGAGGGGAGACTTTGGGCAAAGAATCACTTCGTCTGGACCCCCAGTGCCATTTCGCTCATTTTACAATGGCGTTTATTCCCTATTTTTATGGGCAGAAGGAATTGTTCATCCGGCAAATGCGCGCAGCCGCTCACCATAATGCTTACAATCCAATTGTCCTGGCCTCGGCGGGATTGCATTTGGGGGTCGTTGGCGAATGGGAAGAAGGTTCTTCGTTGATGAGCCGGGCGATACAATTAAATCCCAACTTTCCCGGCTGGTATTATGGCTTGCCTTTTCTGGACGCTTATCGCCACGGCCGTTTTGAAGAAGCGCTTGAACTGGCCAAACAGTTTAACAGCCCGCGGTTTTTTTGGGACCCGCTGATTCGGGCGGCCACGTTGGGCCAGTTGGGGTGCGTTGAGGAGGCCAGGACGGCCGCGCAGGAACTGCTGGAAATCTTCCCCGATTTTACGACCAATGGGCGGGAGTTGATGCTCCGCGCCCTCTTTACGGAAGAACTTGTGGAGATGCTGCTGGAGGGACTGGACAAGGCTGGTTTAGGCCGGATGGCCTGATTAAATTTTCCCTTTATCTTCCCGGAAACTGCGTAGTTTCCGGGAAAATAACCTGCCTTGTTTGGCTATCATTCTGCAACGAGGTAAATATCAAGTCGGGCGTCAGTCATGTATCCCACGTATATTTCATGGCGAACCGGATTGTAGGTGAAGGCGGGCGGCAGCACGGCCGTACTCTCCAGCGGCTGCGTCCATTGTACCGCCAACGTGTCACGGTCCAGCGCTGCCAGAATGGGGAGCAAATCCCCGGCAGAAGCGCGTAACTGCGCCGTCAGGTAACGGCCGTTGGCCTCATCCAGAGCAAAAACAAAATCCCCCTGAGATAAAACCCGCCCTGTGGCCGCGCCCGTCACACCGTCAAACTCCAGCGGCCCCACAAACAGCCGGTTGGCGGCCGTATCCGCAAAAAGTAAATCTGCGCTTTTAGTGGCCAATGGCCAGCCGCTCCGCAGATTTTGCCGGTTGATGAGCGTATACTGCTGCGTCACGTCATAAACCAGCAGTTCCAGGCTTTCCTGGTTGAACACGTACAGACGGCCGGCCGCCGGATTGACAGCCAATTGCAGGTTGCCGGGGCCGCCGCCATCCTCGCCCACGCGAACGTCGGGTACAGTAATCAGGGTGACAGGGGCCATCTTTTCCCAATCCACCACGGCGATCTGCCCAAATTCCGGGTAAGCTGCGTAAACCAGTCTGTTTTCGCTGTCAATGGTCAGGTCGGGCAGGCGGTCTGTGCTGCCGGGGGATAAGCCCAGGGGAATGGAACCAAGCAGAATGGGTGCGTCTGTGTAATCATATACGTCCAGTGTGCTGTCCCAGGCGTTGAGAACAAACAGGCGGTCACCTGCGTCATTGCGCGCCAGGGGGATGGGCCAGACGCCATTGGCAAAGGTACTCATCTGCCCTGCATCCAGGTCAAAGGCGGCCAGATAGCTGCCCCCCAAACGGCTGTTAACGGTGAGATAACGGCCGTTGCCCGACACAACAATATCTTCCAGGCTGTCTCCCAAACGAAGCGAAACCGGCTGGTCAAACGTCGCCGCAGCCACGCTCCAGATGACGGATGCGTCTCCGTTGGGCAGATAGATACGGCCGTTTGCCGGATTGTATTCCAGGCGATGCACTTTACGACCTACCTCAAATTGGGTGCGTAAACGGCCGTCGCTCACGTCATAAACAGCCATACCGCTTTGGTTGGCAGTCACCTGTCCTTCAGCTGCCGGTTCTGCTCCAACAAAAGCCAGACTGCCGGATTCGGGCAGGTAAATCATTGCTTCTTTGTCCAGATTATCGGTAAGGGGAAAAGAGGTTATTTCCCGACCGTCACCGTCTATTAACAAGGCGGCAAAATTGGAAGCCAGGGCAAACTGTTCCTGCCCCGGATCATACGCCATCCAGATGAAGGCGCTTTGGGGCGGGGCCTGATAGGTAATGGGGTCGGTAAACTGCCCGTTGGCCGCGTCAAAAACGTAGATGACGGGGGCGGCGTCCTGACGTCCGGCGTTTTGCCGCGCGGCGGACAGAATAAAGATGCGGTCGCCGGCAGCATCGTAAATTAAGGGGCCGCCCTGGGGGCCGGGCAGCGGCGCAGCAACGACTTCGGTCAGGGTACGGCCGTCATACCCGTACAGCATGCCATCTTGCAGCATGTAAAAACGGCCGTGCCCTGTACCGGCCACCAGAAACTGACCAAAAGCCTTCTCTGTCCGCATCTGAGCCAGTTGCGTATAGTTATTCAAATCAATACTGACAATCTCCTGGCTGGTGGCGTCGAGTATGTACAAAATGTTGGCCGTCGGGTCAATGGTCAGATATTTCAATCCGTGCGCCGCTAAACCGGAGTCGAATACGTCTAGCCAGGTTTCCGTCTCTCCATCCAAAACAGCGATGTACGGGGTAAGGATGCTGGAAACGTAGACGCGGTTGCGGATGGGGTCGGCGGCGACGCTGAATAGTTTCAGCACGTTTTCTGTTAACGGCCGTGCCTGCAAATCCAGCAAACTGAGGCTGGTCTGGTAACATAACGGGTCGCTGCACGCCGTTGTACCGGGTAGAGTAAAAGCGGTGGTATTTGTATTCACGGGGGTAACTGTGGGCTGCGCGGGAAGCGCAGTCGGTTTTGCCGGTGCAGGTAGTTCGGTTGATGCAGTTGGCTCGATTAGTGGGGTGGACACGGTGGGTCTGGTTGGTTTAACAGATACGGCCGTAGCCGGTTCAGGGGTGGGGGACACGCCTTGCTGGCCGCAAGCAGCCAATAAAATAACCAGCACAAATAACAAACGCTTCATAATATACCTCCGCAATTGCGTAATGTGTGCCGTATGATACGCGACACGTTGCAGTCAATGATGATTAAATTGTAGGCAAAAGTATGAGGGAATTATGAAGATTTTGTTTCGAGAGTGTGTGGGTTTCCTCTGAAATATCCGTTAAGTGTCCGTTTGCAAATATGTCACCCCTAAACCTCTGAGGTCTCCAAGACCTCAGAGGTTGGAAAACGGGGACGGTTACGAACGGCCGTTTTTATACCACCAGCCGCCCAACAAAACAGCCAGCAGCAGCCCGCCGCCAATGAAAATGTAAGAAAGATTGTTGGGCGCTCCGGCTGTTTCCGGGGCAGGTGCGGGTTCAGGCACGGCCGTAGGGGGAACGACGGCTATTTCTGTGGCGGGTACGGCCGTAGCCGTGTTCGTCGCTGTAGCCGTGGGCTGTGACGTGTCTGTCGGTGTGGGGGACAGAATACGGCTGGGG
>JALUPA010000286.1 GCA_027054335.1 Ardenticatenaceae bacterium | reverse complement strand
GCCAAGGTGGTCATCCTGCCACCTCATATCTGGGATGTATTCGCCTATCACCTGACGCCGGCGGTGGAGTGGTTTCAGCGGGGGATGATTCCACCGGTGCTCGATACGCCGGTGTACCGGATCAATGCCCAGCCTCTTGGCATGACTGTGCTGAACTACTGGTTTTTCATCTTTTTCCGCGATGATTTCCTGGTGGAGCTGCCCCAGCTGCTGTGGGCATTGCTTCTGGTGCCGGTAAGCCACGCAATCATGCGCCTGCTGAGCGTCAATGAATCCTGGTCCCAAAAGTTCTCCATGCTGGCCTTTTTTACTCCGATTGTTCTGATGCAGGCAATCACGGCCAAGGATCATCTGGGACTCAATATCGGCTTTCTTGCCGCTTTGCTCTTTATCCTGCTCTTTCTGAAGCGCTGGGATCTCAGAATGCTGGCTCTGGCGGCAGTGGCATTCGGCATCATACTCGGCTACAAGATAAGCGGGCCGGTTCATCCGGCCATCACCTTTGTTTTCCTGGTGTACTTTATTTATGTTGCCAACAAGCAGTTTATCTCCGATCGGAAAAGTCGTGGTGCGCTCTTGAAGGTATCTCTGGTGTCCCTGGCCATTATGGTTGTAATTGGCGGCTATTGGTATATCAGGAACATGCTCGTATATGGGTCCCTGCTGGGTGCATTGAGTATCAAGGATCAAGTTTCGGGTTCCCCCGTTCCGGATGCAGGTAAGATTCAGCTGGCAGATACGTTTCAGTTGCGCCGTTTTTTCGGGAACATAGAAGACTTCATCCCGCGGATCTTCGATTTCCAATCCTTGTATGGGGCGGACCTGCCCGGCTTGTCGGGTTTCGGGCCCCAATTCGCGGCTTTTGGCCTGCTGGCGATCATTGCGTCGATCGCGGTGCTCTTTTTTAGGAAATACCGTCATCATCCAGCGAATTTTATTGCGTGGATAGCGGTTACCCTGTTGTTGACCTATTTCCTCTTTTATCATTCCAACAACAACTACCGCCTCTTCAGTTTCCTCCCCATGATCATGCTTGCCTATGCTGCGGTGGTATTGGGATGGCTGGGTTTGTACAAGAACAGACCGGCATCAGGCTTGATCAACCTGATCTTGGTGGCCTCCATCGCCTGGAACTTCTATCACATCCTGCCACCCAGTTATACCAACACCCTGGCGCTCAAGGAATTCATCACCTTGGATGCTCCACAGAGAACCTCCGCGCAGTACACACGCTGGTTCGGCGTCCGGCCCAGCATGTACAAGCTTCTGGGGGACCTGCC
>JALUPA010000285.1:3141-13180 GCA_027054335.1 Ardenticatenaceae bacterium | reverse complement strand
CCCCACCAACACACCCACACCCACCAACACGCCCACGCCAACTAACACGCCCACGGCGACTAACACGCCATCGCCCACCAACACGCCCACGCCGACCAACACGCCATCGCCGACCAACACACCCACGCCGACCAACACGCCATCGCCGACCAACACACCCACGCCGACTAACACGCCATCGCCGACCAACACACCCACGCCGACTAACACGCCATCGCCCACCAACACACCCACACCCACCAACACACCCATGCCCACCAACACGCCCACGCCGACTAACACGCCAACGCCCACCAACACGCCAACGCCCACCAACACGCCGACGCCCACCAACACGCCATCGCCGACCAATACGCCGACGCCCGATCTGCTCATCAGCAAGAACGGCCCCACGGCCGTAACCGCCGGCGACCCAATCACCTACACCCTGACCATTACAAACAACACGTCCCTTACCCTGACCAATCTGCTCATCACAGACACGCTGCCGGCAAACGCCGGCTACGTAAGCGGCGGCAGCCTGAACGCCGGCCGCGTCTTTTGGCCAATGCCGGCCTTACCCGGCAACAGCGCAAGTCAGGTAACTTTTACCGTAACCGCTACCCAAACAGTCGTCAACGACAATTTCCGCGTGGAAAGCGGTTTTGCCGAAACAAAATTGCCGCCGCCAAATGACGTGACTATGAACAGAACCTTTGGCGCGTCTGTCGCTCTTAGCGGCAACACGCTCGTCGTAGGAGATACAGACGTAGACGATTACGCCGGAGCGATTTACGTGTACACGTGGAACGGGAACAGTTGGGGCGCGCCGGAAAAATTAACGGCCAATGACCGTCAGGCTTACGATTATTTTGGTTCCAGCGTAGCTATCAGCGGCGGCGTAATTGTGGCGGGCGCGCCCAAGGATAATAACAACCCCGGCGCCGCTTATGTGTTTAGGCGGGAGGGCAATCATTGGTCAACGCCAATCAAATTGGCGGCGAGCGATGGTCAAGCTAACGATTATTTCGGTTACAGCGCAGCGATAGACGGTAATCAGATTGTCATTGGAGCGCCGGGCAGCAATGGCGAAGCGGGCGCCGCTTACCTGTTTGAGTGGGACGGTTTGGCCTGGTCCGAGCAGGTAAAACTGACGGCGGACGATGGGCAGCCTTACGATTATTTCGGTTCCAGCGTAGACGTCAACGGCGGCCGGGTCATTGTCGGCGCAGAAAGTCACGCTGGCGGGCGGGGCGCTGCCTACCTGTTTGCCTGGGATGGCGCCGCCTGGACACTCGCCGCCAAAATGAGCGCGGCAAACGGCCAGCCTTACGATAATTTTGGCAGCGCCGCCGCCATTGACGGCAATACCGCGATTGTCGGCGCACCCGGCGCCAGCGGCGGTAAAGGGCTTGCTTACCTGTTTGCCTGGGATGGCAGCGGCTGGAACCAACAGGCGGAACTGCGGGCCGGCGGCGACAACTTTAATGATTTTGGCCGGAGCGCGCGCGTTGACGGCGGCAACGTTGTCGTTGGCGCCAGCGAAGAAACTAATTTCCGGGGCGAAGACGCCGGCGCGGTTTACCTTTTCACCTGGGACGGTTCCAATGCGCAGTTGGCAGCCCGGTTGGCAGCCAGCGACGGAAACAGCAGCGACGGGCTGGGCAACGCCGCCGCTATAGACGGAAACAGGCTGGCAGCCGCCGCTCCCTGGCGCGTCCAGGGGAACAATGATGACGAGTTGTATGGCGCTGTGTACGTTTTTGACCTGGACAGCCCGATTCTGGCCGCCACCGGGCAAAACAGCGTCACGACAATCGTCGAACCGGCCATCGCTTTTTCTGCCGCCCCTCTCAGCGGCACGCTGCCCCTGACGGTGACGTTTACCAACCAGACGCTGGGCGCAGACAGCTACCTGTGGGATTTTGGCGATGGCGACAGCGCCACCGACGTCAACCCGCAGCACGTTTACCGGCTGCCCGGCGTTTACACCGTCACCCTGACAGCAGCCAACGCCGGCAGCAGCGCCGCCGTCAGTTATACGAATTACATCACTGTAACGCCGCCTGTGTTGACGGCCGATTTCAGCACTGCGCAGACGGAAGGGTTGGCGCCGCTAACCGTGACGTTTACCAACAACAGCGTGGGGGCGGACAGTTACGTGTGGGATTTTGGCGACGGGACGACTTCCACTGAAATAAATCCAGCGCACACCTATACGCAGCCCGGCCGTTATACAGTTATCCTGACGGCGACAGTGGCCGGCATCAGCGACACGCTCATCCGGCCGGAGTACGTAACCGTCACGCAGCCGGGGCTGGAAATCAGGAACAGCGCGCCGGGGATTGTCGCCGCCGGCGAACCGCTTACCTATACGCTGACAGTTCTGAACAATACGGGCGTTACTGTTACCAACGTTCTCATTACCAACACGCTGCCAGCCGGTGCAGTTTACGCCGGTGGCGGGGCGCTGGCGGGCAATGAGGTGCAATGGGTTGTTCCTGCCCTGGGGTATGGCGAAGAAACGGCCGTAACCTTTGCCGTGACGATAACGGATACGGCCGTCAACGACAATTATGCTGTTTCCGCCGACGGGGGGTGGTTTACGGCCGGCGCCGAAGCTGTTGTCACTTACATTTCCCAACTACCCAACGGTTACTGGTGGAATGACAACTTTTTCTACCGGCGGCCGCTCACCCTGACGGCCGTTACGCCCGTTACCGGCAGCCTGATTACCGCCCAAACCGTTTCCCTGACGCTGGACACGGCCGCCCTGATTGAAGCGGGCAAGCTGCGCGAAGACGGCCGTGACCTGCGCGTGACCTGGAAGGACGAGTTGGGCTGGCGCGTCTTGCCTGCGACGATAAGCGAAATTATTTCGCCAACGGCCGTCATCACCTTCCCCTTGCAAGCGCCCGTGACTGGCGCGAGCGCCGGTTACTGGCTGTATTACGGTAACGCCATAGCCGCACAGGGGCCGCAAATGGAAGCGCCGCCCCTGGACGCCGGCCGGATGATAACCAGCGTTACCGGAACCAGCGTCGTTACGCCAACGTTGAACTTTTACGCCAATACGCGGGCGGGCTGGGCGCCGGCCGTTATCACCTTCACCGGCAGCGTTACCCCGACAGCAGCCAGTATCTCGTGGGATTTTGGCGATGGCGGCGCAGACAGCGTTCTCAACCCGGCGCACACTTACAGCCAGCCGGGAACTTACACCGTCACGCTGACGGCCGTTACCACCGACACGCAAACAGTTATTTTCGGCTATACCGATTACGTAACCATATGGGGCGACAGGAGCGGCAGCGTTTCCATCAGCCTGGGAGAGGAAGAAATACCGGCGCGCAGCGTCACCTTGACGGCCGGCGGGCAAATCGAATCGGCCGAGGGCAGCCTGACGGTTGTTTTTAACGATGCGGCCGTTACCCAAACGCTGCAAATCACCCACACCCCGTACCAGGCGGCCGTTCCTCAAAATCCGGGCGGCCTGAAACGGTTTGATTTAAGCGCCGTCTCCGCGCAGACGGGGCAGCCTGTGACCCAATTTACCGAACCGGTGACGCTGCAATACGACTATACCCCGCTGAATCTGACGCCGGACGAAGCGCAAACGATTCTTTTCTTTACCTGGGACGAAGCTGCTGGCGACTGGGCGCCGCTGCCTACAACCGTAGACGTCGTTCAGGGGACGGCCGTTGCCCAAACAACCCATTTCAGCCAGTTCGCCATTGCCGCCAATTACGGTTTGGGGGGCAGCCCGCCCCTCAAGCGGCTGCCGTCTGCCGGAACAAACGGCGTAGATTTGCTGACCGGGGCCGCCACCTACGTCTACCCGCTGGAAGCGCCTCCCGGCACAAACGGAATACAGCCCGATCTTGCCCTGGTTTACAATTCCGGCGCGGCCGATACGCTGCTGGAACGGCAGGCCGGTCTGGCCGGGCACGGCTTTGAACTGGCCGGCCTGGGCTGGATTGAGCGGGATGAAAATGATTTTTACCTGACGCTGAATGGCGTTACGGAAAAGCTGATTGCCGAATCTCCCACCGTCTGGCATACGGAGCGGGAGACGTACTGGCGGATTGAGCGGCTGTCTACAACCGTAACCGAAACCGTCAGCCTGGGCATTACAGGGACGACGACCATTTTGACCAACCGCGATTACTGGCTGGTAACCACTCCAGACGGCGTTCAATACCGCTTTGGCTTCCGCCCGGACGCCAGAGACTCCTGGCCGGACCGGATAACCAACGACCCGGTTATTTACCGGTACAACCTGGATCAGGTAGAAGACGTATACAACAACAGAATGAATTTCTCTTACATGCAATGGACGGAAATAGTAGAGATTCTGGTAATGAAAAATCCGAACAAGCAACTTTTGTATACCATTGCTTCCCGGCCGGCCGAAATTGTCTACACAGAAAATGGAGGGCTGACGAGTTTGCGGCGCGTCAGCTTTACCTACACAAACAGCCCGGCCGGCCGCAGCGTAAACGGCCGCCGGCTGGATTTCCCTTCTCTGGACGACCGCCTGGAAACCGGGCCGGGGCTGACCTACGCTTACAGCGACGCGCTTGACCGGATTGAAATGTTCGTGGGCGGCGGCCGCGTCCGCGCTTATGATCTGACGTATACGTATTACACGCAAAACGGCGAATCTTCCGGCCGGTACGGCCCGGAACGCTACCACCTCATGCTGACTGGAATCAGGGAGTACGGCACAGATAACAGTATGCTGCCCCAGACAGTTCTGAGCTATACGGCCGCCGGCCATCTGAGTTACGTGGACAACGGCTACGGCGGCCGGGTTGCGTATTTATATGAAACGGCCGACGCTAAAAGCCCGCTTCTGGTCGAATACGATGACAGCGGCCGTCTGCTCGGTTTTTCCGGGCGGGAAAACGCCGACACAGACCGCTGGCGGGTGGCGGAACGTATCCTTTACAGCGCGCCGGGGGTGGAAAGCGGCCGTTTCCGGTACGAATACAGCGGCAGCGTCTACGCCGGCGGCCGTTTCCGCGGCCACCAGCAAGTTACCGTCACCGCGCCGGACGGCAGCCAGACCATTACCCGGTTCTCCCTGGGCAATCACGCGACCCTTTCTCTGGCCGGCCCGCTGACAGCGGGTGAACGCCGCGCCGACGTTCACCACGCCTTGTGGGGCCGGGTGACGCGGCAGGAAGTTATTCAGGATGGCGTCGTATTGTCCCGGGTGGAAACAACATATCAGGTGACGCCGTCGGGCGCGCCCGGCGCGTTTGCCGTCCGGCCACAGTCGGTCACTTCTGTCATTGACGGCGGCAATCCGGCCAAAACCTGGTTCGTCTACGACGAGTACGGCAACGTGACCGCCCTCTTTGAGTTTGGCGACCTGACAACGCCGGAAGACGACCGGCTGACTTACTTCACCTACCTGCCCCCGGCGGCGGCCGGCGGCCGGATAACCAATCTGCCGGACGAAATGATGGTGAAAGACGGCGGCGGCAGCGTAATAGCCCGGACGGATTACAGCTACACCTTCACCGGCCCGGCCCCGTTTGGCGTCCTGACGACGCAGGTGGACGAGTCCGGCGCGGGCACGCCCAATCTGGAAAGTTACGTCCAGTTTGACAATTACGGCAACGTGGAACGCAGTTGGACGGGGGCGGCCGCCCGCGCCGTTGTTACCCAATACGACCCCGTTTACCGCGCCTTCCCGGAAACGGTAACGTATCCCGAAGGGCTGGTAGAACGGTACGTTTACGACGCCCGTTTCGGCCGCCCCGTTTCCGTTACGGACGTGAACGGCGTGGTCCGCG
Source organism: Ardenticatenaceae bacterium (assembly GCA_027054335.1). Classification (GTDB taxonomy): domain Bacteria; phylum Chloroflexota; class Anaerolineae; order Promineifilales; family Promineifilaceae; genus JAJRTP01. Next base: position 7,400 of record JALUPA010000285.1, on the reverse strand, counting down.
CCTTTGGGTATGACGCTTTCGGCCGTCTGAACCGGGAACAGCGGGGCAATGACGCGCCCGTTATTTACGTATATGAGGACGCGCCGGCCGGCGGCGGGCTGAAATTGACCCTCACCCGGACGGGCCCGGCCGGCGATTACGTCGTCGCCCGGCAGTATGACGGCCTGGGGCGGCTGCGGCAAAATACGGCCCCAGGCGAAACGGGGGACATCATCACCCGGTTCGGTTACGACGGGCTGGGCCGCCAGATAACGACGACTGTTCCCGGCAGCGATAAAGTATTGTATACTGCGTATGACGGCCTGGGGCGGATTACCCGCGCCGACACGCCGGACGGCGCAACCAGCTACCGGTATTACAGCGCCGCCGGGCAGATGCAGGTGGACGTGACCAATCCGGCCGGGCAGGTGAAAACGTATACGTTGGACGCCTTCGGCCGGGTAACAACCGTAACGGAAGCCGGCGCGACGGCCCGGTATGCGTATGACCCGTTGGGGAATCTGCGCCGGATAACCGATCCTGCCGGCGCGGTGACCAGTATCGAATACGACAGCCTGGGGCGCAAAGTTTTGCTGGACGACCCGGCCATGGGCCAATGGCGCTACGACTGGAACAGCGTAGGGGATATGTGGCAGCAAACGGACGCCCGCGGCGTGGTTACGACGCTGTTTTATGATGACCTGGGGCGGCTGCGGCAAAAATCGTATGCGGTTCCCGCCGATGGCAGCGTGGCGGAAACGGCCGACGTGACTTTTACCTACCAGGGCGGTTTGCGGCAAAGTATGGCGGACGGTTCCGGCCGGACTACCTGGACGTATGAACAGGGGCGGCCGGCGAAGGAAACCCGGATGATTGGCGATTATACCTTTGTCACCGGTTACGAATATGACGCTTTCGGCCGTCTGGAAAAGATGATCTATCCCGACGGCGAAGTCGTTACTTATGGCTACAACCGGAGCGGCGGGGTGAACCGGCTGGAAAGCGACAGCGGCGCGCTTTACCTGGCTGACCTGACGTATAACGGCCGGGGGCAGCCGAAAGTGTGGTCGCTGGGGCAGGTAGTGAGTCAGACTGTCGGCTACAATCCCGTCACCTTCCGGGCAAACAGCGTCAGCGCAGTCAACGTCAACGGGGAAGTTTTGCAGGATATTTCCCTGATCTTGACGCCGCTGGGCCAGCCGCGCGCCTGGAGCGAAAGCGCCCCCGGTTTTGCCCAGTCGCTGGATTTGCCTTACGACGCCCTAAACCGGCTGGACAACCTGAGCGGCAGCGGCTTGCTGACGTTTAATTTTGATTACGATTATGACCCGGCGGGGAATCTAACCCGCTTCCGCGGCGTGGACGTGACGGCGTTTGACCCGGAACGGCCGGCGCTGCCCCGCAGCTGGAGCAACGGGCTGGCGCTGGCTTACGACGCCAATGGCAGCGTCATCTCTAAAACGATTGCCGCCGGCAATACCGTCAGCTACCTGTACGACGCGGAAAACCGGCTGACGCAGGTCATCAGCCAGACGGCAAGCGGCGTGATAACAGCTGCGATGCTGTATAACGGGCAGGGGCAGTTGGTCATGCGGGCGACGCCCGACGGAACGACGGTATACGCCGGCGACCATTACGCGCTCGACCTTTCTCCCTGGGAAATGGGCCGCTTGCAAGAACAGTTGGTCAATGACAATAGTGCAGAATCAGTTACCAATGGGGTTGTGGAACTGTTTGTGCAACATGACGGAACGTTAAACTTAACCGAAACGGATACGTTTGTTTATCTGGATTCAATAATTACAGAGACTCTCTCGGCCGGATTGGATAGTGGTTATTTTTCTGACCAATGGGGCGTAGCGGATGCAAATACCGGCATCTTTGGTTCCACAAATAACGCTGATTCTATATCGGGTACAGAGTACGTTTCTGGCACAGGATACATTACCGATACCGCTTACCTTTCTTTGGCTGAGGTGAGCGTTAATTTTGTAGAAGCGTCCCAATATTATCATCCATCGGTTGTTCCGAACCTGTATGAAGTAAATGTATCTCTACGCAACGTTGGCGATAATTCTGTCAACCTGCGTTACCGACGGTCGCTAGATTGGGACGTGAAACCAAATATGAAACCTTATGGTGTAACAAACGGATATGATTTCATTACGGCTCAGGGAATTACAGCTACAAAAGAAGTAGCTGTTTTTGTGCAAGAACAACCTGCTCCAGGGACAGATATTACCGGCAATCCATTGGCATTGCTGCCAAATGTGGTTGCTCAGGGCAATGTGGTGGACATAGGCCCGGCCGACTACGCCACCGTGTTTGATATTGACCTGGGCGAGATGGGGCCGGGGGAGACGCGCTGGTTTAACCTGTACTTTGGCGCGGCCGACAGCGAAGCCGAGGCGCTGCAATTCCTGGAGGAAGTGGACGCCGAGGCTTACGTTCTGGCCCAGCCGGGCAGCGGCGACCCGGCGACGGGGGAACTGGTGACGTTTATCTTTGCCTACGGCGACTTCGGCCGGGCGACAAAACGGTATTATGCCGGCGGCCGGCAGATTGCCTTCCGCCAGGGGAATGAACTGTATTACACCCTGCCCGATCCGGCCGGACTCTCCCAAACAGTCGTGGACGAAAACGGCGTAGAAATGGGGCGCATCCTGTACGACAGCTTTGGCGGCGTCATCACCAACAGTTTGCCGGTAACGCTGACCATCCCCTTCGCTAATCTGCCCGATGCGGCCACAGGGCTGGTGCATGTGGGTAACGGCAGGTGGTACGACCCGGCGACAGGCAGACCATTGCAGCCGAACCCCGTGGGCGGCCCACCCGCGCTGCCCCAGGCGCTGAACCGGTACGCGGCGACGCCGCTGGGCCAGCCAGGGGTGTATGAGGCCAGCGACAACAGCTACAGTCTGATATATCATTCTCTGGCGGCCGGTTTCGCCAAAACATTTGCCTTTGAAACGGCCGCGCGCGCCACAACAGGCGCTTTGGGGCGGGACGTTATCAATTCCGTCCGTTACGCCGGCCGGGCTGTCATCGCTTTTCAGGCCAGCGCCGTTTCGCTCAACGCCAATCGAACCGCCATTGAAGCGGCCGGGGGCGTTTTTGTGGGCAGTCTGGAGAACACGCGCCGGTTAACGGCCGGTGGAACCAGGCTGTCCAAGCGCCTGTTCCGCACAGACCTGTTCCGCTTTGAGACAACGCTGGATGAAGCTGAAGCCCTGGCCGCCAGATTAAGCGCCACCGGTAGCCTGGTGCAGGAAACCAGAGGCGGCTGGCAGGCAGTGACAAGCCTGGACAGTCTGGACGTTGCTTATGATTACGGCCGTGCGGCGCGTTTCAAAATCTTGTCAAATCCATATATTGGAGGCGTGACAGATTTCTTGCTGGCAAGCACATTCCAATATGTTGAGGATTTACAAAACCCATATTTTCGCCCAGAACAACGATTTGCACGTGCCGGTATAACTGGTTTGGGCGGATTTGCGGCGGGATTCGGGGGAACCATTATTGGAACTTCCCTTGGATGTGGCCCTGCAGCTCCTTTGTGTATTGCTGGCAGCAGTCTGGTATTGGGCACAGTTTGGGCATTTGGTATACAGCCAATGATTTTTGAGGCAATTCCATATTTACAACCCCCACCGCGTAACCTGCAAATACTTGGGGGAACACAATAATGATTACGCTATTGCTTTTGGGCTTAGGCATTGCGCTAATTGGTATTGGTGTCTATCGCTACAAAGGACCAGTCTGTGTTTGGTATCTTGATTATGGCCCTGCTACTGTCGGTCATAGTTATCAAGGAATACCCGGCGGAATTTCACTAATTTTGCTTGCGCTCGCCACATTGCCAGTTGTATCTGACAAATGGGGAATGCCATTGGTATTCCTGGCAATCGCTGTTACTATTTTGGGGCTGATTTTTGCGCCGCGTTTATTAAAACCGGCATGGCTGCGTTGGCTGGAAAAAGAGCATGGCGCGATCCTGCCCATACTTCGGCAGGAAATTCAAAAGATGGGGCCGGAAAAGTGGAACAGGCGCATCAATACTCAGGAGGAGTTGGCAGAATGGATAAACGAGGTAAAAATGCAGCGCAGACGGAGAGCAATGGGGCTTGATGATTGAAACCAAATGGCTGGCAGGCCGTTTACTGTAAACTTGAACGAAATGAGGCCGGGGGAGACGCGCTGGTTTAACCTGTACTTTGGCGCGGCCGACAGCGAAGCCGAGGCGCTGCAATTCCTGGAGGAAGTGGACGCCGAGGCTTACG
>JALUPA010000285.1:0-3131 GCA_027054335.1 Ardenticatenaceae bacterium | reverse complement strand
GTATTATGCCGGCGGCCGGCAGATTGCCTTCCGCCAGGGGAATGAACTGTATTACACCCTGCCCGATCCGGCCGGACTCTCCCAAACAGTTGTGGACGAAAACGGCGTAGAAATGGGGCGCATCCTCTACGACAGCTTTGGCGGCGTCATCACCAACAGTTTGTCGGTAACGCTGACCGCCTCTTTCGCTAATTTACCCGATGCGGCGACGGGGTTGGTGCATGTGGGTAACGGCCGTTACTACGACCCGGCGACAGGTAGACCATTGCAGCCGAACCCCGTGGGCGGCCCACCCGCGCCGCCCCAGGCGCTGAACCGGTACGCGGCGATGCCGTTGGGCCAGCCGGGGGTGTATGAGGCGGAACAAAGCGCCTGGAATCCCTTTACGGACGATTTCATTTCAAACATTGGCAAAGGTATCTTTAGCACGGCCGTAAACGAAGCGGCCGTACAAACCCTTTACCGCTACTTCCAAAGCTCTGCTTTTACCACAATCGGTGACCCCATCGTAGATACAGTCATTAAAACTACCGTAAAAAGTGAATTAGTTGAGCAGGCTATTATCCATGCAGGAGCAGCGGGATTGTTTGTCAGCGACGCATTTCCTGCCCCATTACAACGCCTGGGGCGCAGCGCATTTGACAAAGTTGTAACTCTAAATACCGAACAAACCATTGAAGAAATAATTGTGGGCTACAGTTTCCGCTACGAGCATCGCTTACCGCTTGGTCGAGTTGCGGGCAAATTGTTAGCCAGCAAAATAGGATTATATGCTCTGGATGCCGGAATTGGTTTTGGGATTGATGTCGGGTATCAAATCATTCTTGATTACAACAATCCTTATCTCACATGGGAACAACGTAGCACAAGAGCGGGTGTGCAAGGGTTGGGTTCTCTTGTCAGTTTTGGTGCAGGACTTGCTGTTGAAATAGTCGTTGGTCCGCCAGCATGGGTCGTTGTAGGTATTGGTATTGGTGTGTCAATTGCCTGGGATATGTGGGTTGCTCCTTATTTTTACGAATCGTTTGGGGCAGAACCTGTACGTAATCTTGCGCCACTACTAAATTGAGTGTGAAAATTATGATCACAGAATCCGATCTGTTTGTTATTCTACTTTGTTTTATCATTGGCACAGGATTCCTTATTCTTGGGATTGCAGTCCGTGCGGGAATAATCAAAAGATGGTGGTTAATGAAATCTACACCAATAACACCGATAAGTTTTGCTTACATTGCTATACCAACAGCTCTCCTTCTTTTTGTAATTCCTGTTTTAATTGTATTTATTTCAAATCCAACAGTACGAGGAACTGTTTTTGTTTACCTTATCTGTCCAATACTTATCACAATTATAGCTTTGACGCTATGGCAACCACGCTGGTTAAAACCCAAGTGGCTGCGCTGGCTGGAAGATAATCACAATGCCCTTCTGCCGTTGTTGCGGGAAGATGCCAAACGAATGGGAGCGCGAAAATGGGAAAAACGAGTTAACACTCAGGAAGGGTTAGAAAACTGGGTTGAAGAAGTTCGCCGCAAAAATAAGTTCGATCACCTGGATCAACGTTTTATAGGCAACCCACACGCAAAATAGCTTATCGTTAACAACCATCTCCGCCAACCATTGGATGCAGCGACGGGGCTGGCGTGTGAACGGAGGGACGATTTGCTCATTCAGGCTAATAGCCGGGTTCTGAAGGACGCCGGATACACCGCCTTGTTCAACCGGGTCATGGCGCCCGGCCGGGGGCGCAGCGCCTATTATTTGAGCGGGGCTGTGCGCCAGATTGAGGACGGCGTTTTTGAATCGCTGGAAGCGCCGGGAAGCCGTATTGCGCTATCCCGGTTGGAAAGTAAAGTTGTCTCCGGCCGTTGGCCGGTCACGTACCCGGCCGAAGAAGCGTTTGACGCTTTTGACGATAATCTTTGGAAACAGGCTTTGCGGACAACGGCCGGGGAGTTTGCCGCCGGGACAGCTATCAACATAGCTTTGTCCTACCCGGAATTGGTCGCGCCGTGGCAAAACCCGTATCTCAACACCGGACAAAGAGTGGTGCAAAATACTGTCACTGCCAGCGGCGCGGCCGGTTTGGGCGGCCCGGTTACTTTCGTTTTGGTTACCGGTACAGGCGTCATTGTCTACGTGACGTGGGAAAATGTGGTCAAGCCAGGAATATCCTGGTTTGCTGTAAACGTACTTCAAGCGCCCGATCCATATCAAGGAATTCGAAATCTAAAGCCAGTAGGGAGAAATTAGTGTGAATCTTTTGTTAGGTACACTAATGATGTGGGGATTTGGCATTCCTCTTTACTTGCCATGGCTTTTGGCTCGTCTGGGACAGTATAAAAAATGGTATTTTGCCCCATTTATGCCGCCTTTTTCTTGGCGAGGATGGATTCAAGTATGGCCTATGAGTTTGTTTTTTATAGGGTCTCCCTTCCTGGCTTTATTACCGCTGACTGGTAATCAGCGAATAATGATATGGGGATTTTTAGGCACCATTGGCTTTCTGCTTGCAATTGTCATGATTATACGGACGCCACGATGGGCAAAACCTGCCTGGCAGAGGCGGCTGGAAGACCGGTTCAGCCACGAACAAATCAGCGCCTTTATCAGTGTGTGGCGCAAGATGCCTTTTTCCCAATGGAGCGGTATGATTGAGACGGAAGAAGGAATGTTGGAACTGGCCGATTACGCCATTGAAAATCACGCGCGGCACGTGGACGATGTTGTGCGCCTGCGGGCGCGGCAGTTAACCAATGCCAGGAAGCGGCGTTTGAAACAAAAACCCAAATGGCTGTTTCAGGATTTGAAAAGTTAAGCAGCTTCTCCCAAACAGTCGTGGACGAAAACGGGGCAGAGGTAGGGCGCATTCTCTACGACAGTTTTGGCGGCGTTATCACCAACAGTTTGTCGGTAACGCTAACCACCCCCTTCGCTAATCTGCCCGATGCGGCAACGGGGCTGGCGCATGTAGGTAACGGCAGGTGGTACGACCCGGCGATAGGCAAACCATTGCAGCCGAACCCCGTGGGCGGCCCGCCCGCGCTGCCCCAGGCGCTGAACCGGTACGCGGCGACGCCGCTGGGCCAGCCGGGGGTGTATGAGGCCGGCGACAATAGCTACAGTCTGAT
>JALUPA010000284.1 GCA_027054335.1 Ardenticatenaceae bacterium | reverse complement strand
CTATGGCGCAGCCGACGCCGACGTAACCCTGCGCCTCATCCCGCCCTTGCAAAAGGAAATTGAGACCAAAAATCAGCAGCGCATCCTGGAACTGGAACTGCCCCTCATCCCCGTCCTGGCGGAGATGGAGATGGCCGGGATTGGCGTGGACGTGGCCTTCTTCCGCCAGATGTCCCAGGATTTGGCGGCGCGGATGGCGGCGCTGGAGCGGGAAATCCACGAGATTGCCGGGGAGCCGTTCAACATCAATTCCACGCAGCAGTTGAGCGACGTGCTGTTTAACAAGTTGCGATATCCCAAAGAGGGGTTGAAAAAGACGAAAAGCGGCCATTTTTCCACGGCGAACAACGTCCTGCTGGAGATGATACAGACGGAACGGGAAGCGCAGACAGGGTTGATTGCCCGCATCATCGAGTACCGGGAGTTGGGCAAGCTAAAGAGTACTTACGTGGACGCTTTGCCGCAGATGGTGGGGCCGGACGGCCGTATCCACACCAGCTTCAATCAGACCGGGGCCGTCACCGGGCGCATCGCCAGCAGCAATCCCAATTTGCAAAACATTCCCATCCGCAGCGAAGTAGGCCAGCAAATCCGGCGCGGTTTTGTGGCGAAGCCGGGGCATCTCTTTTTGGCGGCGGATTACTCCCAGGTAGAGCTGCGTATTCTGGCCCACGTCAGCCAGGATGAGGCGCTGCTGGAAGCGTTCCGGCTGGGGGAGGACGTACACAGCGCCACAGCGGCGGCCGTTTATGGCATTCCCGTCGAGGAGGTGACGTACAACCAGCGCCGTTTTGCCAAAGCAGTCAACTTTGGCCTGATTTACGGCATGGGCGCTTTCCGGCTGGCGCGGGATTCGGAGTTGACGCTGGCGGAGGCGGAGAATTACATCAAGGAATACTTTGCCCGCTTCCCTGGCATCCAGCGGTATCTGGATGAGACGAAGCGGTTGGCGAAGGAGCAGGGGTACGTGGAGACGCTGCTGGGGCGGCGGCGCTACTTCCCGGTGTTCAAGCAGCCGATGACGGGCAGCAACCGGCAGGCGTATTTGCGGGCGGAGCGGGAAGCGGTGAACCATCCCATCCAGGGCACGGCGGCGGACATTATCAAGATTGCCATGCTGCATCTGCACGAGAAGCTGCGCGATTACCGGGCGCAGATGCTGTTGCAAGTGCATGATGAACTGGTGCTGGAAGTTCCGGAGGAGGAGGTGGGGGGGATACGGCCGTTGGTGGTGGAAACGATGTCCAACGCCTTCAAGCTGGACGTGCCGCTAAAAGTAGATGACAGCATCGGCCGAAACTGGCTGGAGTTGAAAGGATAGGGATTACTTGCAATAATAGGGCTATGGCAACAACAGTTGAGAGTTTGGAATCTCAAGAAGATTTGCAACGGGCTGTAAGAATTTTGAAGGAAGCGGGATGTTCGCGCGTTTTTTTGTTTGGTTCGGTCGCTTCGGGCAAGACACATGAACGCTCTGATCTCGATCTGGCTGTGCAAGGATGCCCACAAGGTCAATTTTTTCGGTTGTTAGGGCGACTTTTTATGGAATTGGATACAAATATTGACCTGATTGATCTGGACAATGATCAAGACCCGTTTGTGCGCCGTTTGTCAGAAAGTGGGGAGTTGATTCTTCTTGCTTGAACCACTGCCTTTGAGAATACAGCGTGATGTTGCATATATCACTCAATTATTTGAGGCTTATGCCCCCTTGTTGTCTCAGACGGCAAACCAGCCGCCAGACTTGATCCAGACAACGGCATTGGCCTCGGTGCTGCATTCTTTTTATAACGGATTGGAAAGCATTTTCGTGACCATTGCCAAAGAAATTGATGGCGAGTTGCCTGGGGGAGATCGCTGGCATCGTGACTTGCTGGAGCAAATGGGGCGGGAAAATGAGAAACGAACGGCCGTTTTGTCCTCGATATTACTCGCCGAACTTCAAAGTTATCTGGCCTTCAGGCATTATTATCGTCACACTTACTCTTTTTTCTTGCGTTGGGAAGAATTGCGGGAGCTTGTGTTGCCTTTACCGGCTGTTTGGGAGCGGACACGAATTGCCCTGGAGAAATTTGCAGAAGGATTAGGCGGTTAAGAGGTCAACCAGGGCGTCGTGCAGCTGGGGGAACTGGAAGGTGAAGCCGAGTTCGGTCAGGCGGTGGGGGAGGGCGCGACGGCCGTCCAGCAGCAGCGCGGCCATCTCACCCAAAAGCAGTTTTAGGGCAAAAGCGGGAGCGGGCAGGGCCGACGGCCGCCCCAAAACCCGGCCGATTTCGCGGGCAAACTCCTTATTCGTGACAGGATGGGGCGCGCACAAGTTGAAGACGCCGCTGGCGGCCTCGTTCTCGATGAGGAACTGGATGGCCTGCACTTCGTCGTGGTGATGAATCCAGGGCCACCATTGACGGCCGTTCCCCACCGGCCCGCCCAGGAAAAAGCGAAACGGCCGTACCGTCAGCGGCAGTGCGCCCCCGGCTGGGCTTAACACAATGCCGGTGCGGATGACAGCCCGGCGCACCCCCATTTCTTCGACAACGGCCGTAGACGCCTCCCACTGCTCCGTCACGTCCGCCAGGAATCCCTCTCCCTTGGGCCAATCTTCCGTTACCACCGCGTCGCCGGGGACGTTGCCATAATAATCAATGCCGGACGCCTGGATGAGGACGGCTGGTTTGCGGGATACGGCCGTAATTGCTTCCACTACAGCCTGCCCGGCGTCCAGACGGCTTTGCCGGATGCGCTGCTTGCGGGCTTCTGTCCAGCGGGGCGGGGGGAAGCCACTGCCGGCAATTGGTTCGCCGGCCAGGTTGACGATGGCGTGTGCGCCGTCGGCCAGGTGCTGCCAGTTTTGGGCGGTACGGCCGTCCCACTGCACGGTCTGTATCCCCTCCGGCAGCCTGTGCCGCGCCGGGTTCCGGCTGAGGACGATAATTTCGTGCCCCGCCTGGGCCAGCAGTTGAGATAGTTCACGGCCGATAAGTCCTGTACCGCCGGTAATAATCATGCGCATAAGGTGATTTTACTGAAAATTTCAAAATTTACGATACCAGGAGAAAACGGCCAGACGAGCATACATAACAAATGAAAACTAGCCTACGGCTTCGCCGCCGGTTCCAGAAACTGCCCGGCCACCCAGCCTTCCGTACCGTCTTCCAGCCGCACTTGCCACCAGAGGAAAGTGTTGGCCGATTCGGGGCCGTCCAGAACCAGTACGACAGCACCTTCATCGGCCACGGTGATGAGGGTGTTACTGGTGCTGGGGCCGCCGCGCACGCTGACGCCGATGCCATCGGTGTTGGCCACGACGGCGTAATAACCGACGGTGACTTCTTCGGGGGCTACGGCCGTATCCGGCGTCGGTATTGGTGTGAAGGTGGGGATCGGCGTCGGGGTGACGACATTGGGCGTCGGCGAGGGGATAGGGCTGGGCGGGGCTGTCAGCACAATAATTGTTGGCTGTACCGGCGAGACGTCCAGCGGCGGGCGGGCCAGCAGCGCCCGCACAATTGCCAGGGCAATCACAATGCCTACCACCGTAACAACGAGGCCCATCCCCAAATATTTCCAGGGGATGGGGTCTGGCGAGTCGCGGCGCATCCGGCGCGGCCGTTTCTGGTTGGGATCGCGGGGATCGGGGGGAATTTCATAACGGGCCATGAAGTTAAGCGCTTACCTCCAAAACAAGTAACGTGAGATCGTCAAAGGCGGGCGCAGCTTGCTGCCAACGGGCTACTTCGTCTGCCAAATGACGTACCAGATCGGCTGCGGATAAATGGCCGCCTCTTTGCACAGCCTGGACCAGCCGCTCATTGCCATACTGCTCTTCTGCCATATTAAAAGCATCCGGCAGGCCGTCGCTGAACAGGATGAGGCGGTCATTGGCTTGCAGTTGGATGGTGTGTTCTTCCAGTTCCAGCTCGGGTATGATGCCCAGGAAACGGCCGTCGCCCGTTAACGCTTCAATCCCTTCTCCCGGCCGGTACAACAAAGGCCGGTCATGGGCGGCCCGCACATACGTCAGACGGCCGCTGGGCCGGTGTAATACCCCATAAAAGGCCGTCAGAAAAATATCATCCTGCGTCGTTACCTGGAACAAGCCTTTGTGAACGGCCAAGGCCACCTGAGCCGGCGAGCGGGAAAGATGGGCTGCCTGCCAGAACATCGTGCGAGTGACGGCCATGAACAAGGCTGCATGGAACCCTTTGTCAGCCACGTCAGCAATGAGAATGCCGACGTGTTCCTCATCCAGTTCCATCACGTCATAAAAATCGCCCCCCACCAGCCGCGCCGGTTCTAGATAAGCGGCAAATTTGTAGCGGGGGTAGTGGGGTAAATTCTTGGGCAGCAAGCTGCGTTGCACCTCCGCTGCCAGTTCCAGTTCTTTTTCCAGCCGTTTTTGTTCCACCAGTTGGGCCTGGGCCGTCTTCAGATCAAGATATGCTTTTTCCAGGTCTTTATTTTTGTTGTGCAGTTCATCAATAAGCCATTTGTCGTTGCGGCGGGCTACTTTCAGGACGTTGTGCATCAGGGAATGAGCCAATACGGGGCTGTCTTCCAGAATGACGTCGAAGGATTCTTTGGTTAGCTCCAGAACGGTCGTTGGCGTGAGGGTGGTGACGGTCGCTATACGCGGTTGGTCATCAATCAAACCCATCTCGCCAAAGTAACCGCCCGGTCCCATCATGTTGACCAGTTGTTCTTCTCCGCCCTGCCAACGAGTGATGATGACCCGACCCTCAACAACCACGTAAAAAGTTCGCTCTGTTTCCCCTTCGTGGCACAAAACTGTTTTGGGCGGATACGTGCGGCGTTGCGCCACGGCGCGCAATTGTTCCAGGGTATCTGGTTCCAGACCGACAAAGACTCTGCGGAAAACGCTGGTGGTGCCAAGACTCATGATTTTTCTCGCAACCAGGCCAATAGTTGGGCCAGAGGCCAGGTGTTGACGACGTTGACGGCCGTAGCCCAACCGCGTTGCGCCGTGCCTACGCCAAAATGCAGCAGGTCAAATTGATCAGCATTGTGGGCGTCGGTGTTGATAGCTATTTTAACACCTAATTCCATTGCCCGACGCACGTAAATATCTTTCAAGTCCAGGCGGTGGGGATTGGCGTTCAGTTCCAGGATAGTTCCGGTCTGGGCGGCGGCTTGCAGGATGGCCTCCATGTCCAGATCGGCCGGCGGCCGTTCTCCGATCAGGCGGCCGGTGGGATGGGCAATCATGTCCACGTGTGGGTTATGGATGGCATTCAGGATGCGCTGCGTCATCTGTTCCCGCGGCTGTTTCAGGCTGACGTGCAGGGCGGCGATGACAAAATCCAGTTCCGCCAATACCTCGTCCGGGTAATCCAGCGTTCCATCCGCCTTGATTTCCACTTCCGTACCGTGCAGGATGCGGAAGTCGGGGCCAAGTCTCTCGTTGGCTTGGTGGATTTCTTCTGCTTGTTGGCGCAGCCGTTCCACCGTCAGGCCGTGAGCAATGCCCAGGCTGGCGGAATGGTCGGTGATGGCGATGTATTGGCGGCCGTGTTCTTGGGCCGCCCGCGCCATGTCCAGGACGCTTAGTTTACCATCTGACCAGGTGGTGTGCATATGCAGGTCGCTGATGATTTGCTCAATGCGAATCACGTCAGGCAGGTTATTAGCCAAAGCGGCTTCAATTTCGCCCCGGTCTTCGCGCAGCGTGGGCAGGATGTAAGGGAGTCCCAAGGTTTGGTATGCTTCTTCTTCTGTGGCGCAGAGGATTTCGGCACGGCCGTCTGTCGGGGTAAAGCCATATTCGTTCAGACTAAACCCCTGTTTCAGAGCCAATTCGCGCAGATGCACGTTGTGGGCTTTGCTACCGGTGAAGTAGAGCAAGAGCGTGCCCCACCTGTCGGCCGGCAGGACGCGCAAATCCACCTGCAAGCCGTTCACCAACGTCACGCTGGCTTTGGTTGGCCCCTGCCCGCTGACCGATTCTACCTGGGGCAGATTGACGAAGGCGTCCATGACGGGCGCAGCGTCATCGGCAGCGATCAGTAGGTCAATGTCGTGGACGGTTTCTCTCATGCGGCGGGCAGAACCGGCTACGGCCGTTTTTGTCACACCAGAGATTGAAGCCAGAGCGGTCAACATTTCGTGGGCCAGCGGCCAGGCTGTCCCCAACGGCGTTCGTTCATCCCCGTGTTTTTCCAGTTCGGCAATCGCCTTGATCAGCTTGGCTTCCGATTTAGCTCCCATTTTGGGCAGTTCGCGTAGTTTGCCCGCCCGGGCTGCCTGGGCCAACTCATCCAGATTGGTCACACCCAACGTATCGTAAAGCTGCCGGGCGCGTTTGGGGCCGATGCCGTCCACCCGCAGCAATTCTACCAGCGAGGGCGGAATCTCTTGGGCCAGCTTGTCGTAAAAAGCCAGATGGCCGGTGGTCAGCATCTCATTGATTTTATCGGCCAACGTCTGGCCAATGCCAGGGATGTCGGTTAGCTTTCCCGCCGCAGACACCTGATTGATGTCCTGCCCCAAATCCTGAATGGCTTCGGCCGCGCGGCGGTAGGCCAGTACCCGGTGGATATTATCTCCCCGGATTGCCAGCATGTCTGCAATAGTAACAAATGTATGGGCCACTTCACGATTGTTCATGCGCCCATTATAGCAGAGAGTTCAGAGATTGGTTTAATCTTCAAGATCGAACCAATCTGCAATTGCCGTTGAATAATTGATCGGGTTTCGACTATAATGGGTTCAGGGTTTTAACTCGTGGAGGCACGCAATATGGCACAACCGGAAAGCAGTTGGATTGGCAAACGCATCGGCCAATACGTCATTCAATCACACATCCAGAAGGGGGGAATGGCTGACGTTTATTATGCCATTGATCAGGGTCTTGATCGGCCGGTAGCCCTGAAAATCCTCGATTCTGAACTGATTCAAAAAGATGAAACGTTTATCCGGCGTTTCCGGCGGGAAGCGCGCGCCGTGGCCCGGCTGCGTCATCCTAATATCGTGCAGATTTATACGACTGGCATGACCCCTGATAATTATTATTACATCGCTATGGAGTACATTCGCGGCGGTTCGTTGGCAGAGCAGTTACAAACGCTGAGCCATCAGGGGCAGGTTCTGGAAACGAAGAGAACTTTGTATATTGTGCGGCAGGTTGCCTCGGCGCTGGCGGCAGCGCACCGAGCCGGCATTATTCACCGGGACATTAAACCCAGCAATATTTTGCTCCGTTCCGATGGCGAGCCGGTGCTGACAGACTTGGGCATTGCCAAGATGCAAAGTGAAAAGACGATTACCCGCGTGGATGAATTGGTGGGAACGCCGTATTACATGTCGCCGGAACAGGTGAGCAGCCAGCCGGTGGATGCCCGCAGCGATTTGTATTCGCTGGGGATGATTATGTATGAGATGTTGACGGGGAAACGGCCGTTTACCGGTAACACACCCTGGGAAATTCTGAGCAAGCATATGACGGAAACGCCTCGTCCTGTGGAGGAATTACGGCCGGACATCTTGCCGTCTATGGCGCTTATCGTGCATACTTGTCTGGCCAAGGACCCGGAAGACCGGTATCAATCTGCCGATGAACTGGTAGCAGCGCTGGATACGGCGTTGCGGCGCGGCAGCACAGTTGTTATTCCCCCACCGACGCAGGTGGAAACGCCGCCGCCTGTTCCCCCGTCTATGCCGGAGCGGCAAAAGAGGAAACGGCCGTTTCCGGCCATCCTTTTGCTCGTTTTTCTCTTCTTTTGCCTGCTGTTAGCCGGCGGCACGGCTGTCTTTGCCTACCCGCCGGTGCGGGCGCGCCTCTTCCCGGAGGGTATGTTTGTGGCGGCGGCGACGGCTACGTCTACCGCCGCTCCGACAGAAACAGCTTCCTCTACGCCGCTGCCAACGGATACGGCCGTGCCTACCGAAGACACATCTGCCGCCGCATCTGCCAACACACCTGCCTTGACTCCAACTGATGCGCCTACCCAGACGGCCACCCCCACTAAAACGGCTACACCCAGCAAAACGCCCAAACCCACTCAAACTGCCACACCTGCCCAAACGGTTACACCTACCCCAACTCCCACATCCACAAGTGCTGCCAATCCCGTTGGCCCCGCTGGCAGCGGGGGCGGCCTGCCGCTGGATTTTGAAGCATTCGGCCTGTGGGCGCGGGGTGACGAAGATAACGGGACGTTTACCCGCTCTACCGCCCGGGCCCGCAGCGGCAGCGCCTCCGGCAAACTCAGTTACAACTTCCCCACGTCAGACAACGATTACGTCATCTTCCTGCAAAACAATCCCATCTCCGATAACCCCACAGCCTTACAGGTATGGGTTTACGGCGATGGCAGCGGGCATTACCTCAACGCCTGGATACAGGATAGAGAAGGGCAGACGTGGCAAGTGCCTTTTGGCCGCATCACCCATACCGGCTGGCAGCAGATGACCGGCTACCTCGATCCGACGCAGGAATGGCCCTGGCAGCACATCAGCGGTCCCGAAAATGACACCATTGAATATCCCATCACCTTCCGCGGTTTTGTCCTGGACGATTTGAACAACGCTTATACCGGCTCCGGCGACATCTACCTGGACGATCTGACGGCGGCCAATCTCACATTGCCCGGCGGCAGTAGCGGCAGCACGCCACCTGTCCCGGCTACGGCGACATCATCTGCCAGCACCCCGCCGCCGGATTCTGTCGGCCGCATTCTGTACACAACCGGAGACACCATCCTGACGACCGACCCGGCCTGGAGCGCGCCCCAGGAACTGGGCACGGCTGCTTCCGACACGTGCAGCAGTCCGGGCGTCACCCTCACCGGCGCATCTTACAACCTTTACTTTGGCAACTACTGCGCCATCGGCAGCGCCATTACCGTGTGTGCCGCTCCTAACGGCTCGCGGGAAGTGGTGGTAGACAGAACCAGTGGCGAATATACCATCACGACACGGCCGCCGGGTATTGAAGATTACACCTTTGTCTACCAGGGAGCGATTGACACAAGCGAAGGTATCCGCTGGTCACCCCTCAGCGACTCCTTCCTGTTTGTCGTGGGCGACGCCGTGTACCGCGCCTTCCCGGATGGCAATTACAACCAGATTATCCCCCAGGCTTACGGGCCGATTTTTTCCCAGGACGGCAGCATGATTCTCTACCTCAAACCGGTCGGCCCTGGGGTGCGGGACGTTTTTGTGAGCAACAGCGACGGCAGCAATACCCGGAATGTGACCAACACGGCCGCTATTGACAAACGTTGCCCTGCCTGGCGGCGGTAAAGATGGTGTCTTACCCCTTGAAACATCCGAATCAATGACTTAGACGTGCGCTTGAAATTTGAGAATTGGAATCAGCGGCCGCTGGGTAACTTGCTTGTCATTCGGTATAACCCATGCTAACATAGCCCCTTCATCGTAGAAAGACGTTGTGGTAAAAATGACAGCACGCACAATTTTTTCAACATAATATTCTCAATAGGAGGAGAGTATGAAAAACCTTAGATGGTATTTACTCACAGCATTGTTCCTGGTACTGGGGATGACTCTGGTAGCTTGTGGTGGCGGGCAGGAACCGGCTGCTTCACCCACTGAAGCTCCGGCAGAAGAAGTGGCGCCCACGGAAGCTCCGGCCGAAGCAGCGCCTACGGAAGCGCCGGCCGAAGCAGCACCTACCGAAGCGCCAGCCGAAGCAGCGCCTACTGAAGCGCCAGCCGAAGAAGCGATGGCTTTTGAGCCTGCCTCTGTGTCTGCTGAAAGCTGCGATTATGGCGGCAAGATAGAATCCATCGAAGCATTGGATGAGTTCACTGTACAGTTTAACTTATGTAAACCGGACCCGGCTTTCCTGGCCAAGGTAGCCTTTACGCCATTTGGCATTCAGCCGGCCGAGTGGATTGCCGAAACGGGCGGTACCGGTGAAATTCTGGAAAAACCGATTGGTACAGGCCGTTACATGGTTGAGGATTGGGCTCGTGGTGATTCCATTATCTTCAAGCGTTTTGATGGCTATTGGGATACGCCGGCTATTGCCGAAACGGCCGTGCTGCGCTGGGGTACGGAAGGTGCAGCCCGCCTGCTGGAACTGCAATCCGGTAATGCCGATATGATTACAGCGCCCAGCCCGGATGATCGGGACGCTATCAAGGAAGACCCGAACCTGCAATTGATCGAGTATGCCAATCCCAACGTACTTTACCTGGCAATGACCAACACCTTTGAGCCGTTTAATAACCAAATGGTGCGTCAGGCTGTGGCCATGGGTATTGACCGGCAGCGCATTGTAGACAATTATTATCCTGAAGGTTCCCAGGTTCCGGATTTCTTCACGCCTTGTTCCATCCCCAACGGTTGTGTGGGCGATCCGTGGTATGAGTTTGATGCGGAAGCGGCCCGCGCTTTGTTAGCCGAAGCTGGCTATCCTGACGGCTTTGAAACCACTATCTTCTACCGGGATGTGTTCCGTGGCTATTTGCCGGAACCGAGTCTGGTAGCGGTTGAGTTCCAGACACAGTTGCGCGAAAATTTGGGTATTGACGCCACGATTGAAGTGATGGAGTCCGGTACCTTTATTGATGAGTCTACTAACGGCCGTCTGGATGGCTTCTACCTGCTAGGTTGGGGCGCTGATTACCCGCACGTCACCAATTTCCTGGATTTCCACTTTAGTAAGGATAATCCGCAGTTTGGCGATCCTTATCCGGAAATCTACGAAGTTCTGGAAGAGGCTTCCACTATTGCCGACGTTGAAGAAGCACGGCCGTTATACGAACAGGCCAATAACGCCATCCGTGAATTGGTACCGATGGTACCTATCGCCAATGGCGCTTCTGCCGATGCCGCTCTGGCCAGCGTAAAGAATGCTTACACTCCGCCATTTGGGGCCACTCAGTTTGGTCTGCTTGATCCTGGTAAGGATACCCTGGTTTTTGTGCAAAATGCCGAACCGATCAGCCTCTACTGCACTGATGAAACAGATGGTGAATCTTTACGGGCTTGCCGTCAGGTTGTAGAAACCCTGCTCCAGTACGAACTGGATTCCGGCGATACCTTGCCTGCCCTGGCCACCGAATGTGTAGGTAATGAAGATTCCACCGTTTGGACTTGTACCTTGCGTGAGGGCGTCAAATTCCACGACGGCTCCGACTTTGATGCCAATGACGTTGTGGCTTCCTGGGCTGCTGGTATTGATGCTGCAAATCCGTACCACGTAGGTAACACAGGTGCTTTTGGGTACTACAGCTATCTGTGGGATGGCTTGATGAACCAGCCGGAAGAGTAAATTTTGCAACTATTCAGCCAGAAACCGGGTCTTTGTCAGAAAGATTCGGTTTCTGGTTAACGTTTTAGTTAACGATGTGCTGTCGTTACCAATAACGCCTGATTACTAATCATACGGGATGGCATTGATGTGAGTCTGACTCACCATGTCATCCCGTATTCTTTCAGGTGACAGTCACTTTGAAGTGACTGTCACCGTTACAGGTAGACCTATGGTTCAATACATAATCCGCCGGGCTTTATTAGCCATACCTGTTATGTTCGCCATTCTTCTGGTTGTGTTTGGTTTGGCGCGAGCGATTCCCGGCGATCCCTGTAAATCTATTTTGGGTGAAAAGGCCAGTGCGGAAACTTGCGCCCGATTTGCCGAAGAGCATGGCTTAAATGAACCCATACCAGTGCAGTTTGCCATTTATATGAACAATATTGCGCATGGTGATTTGGGTAATTCCATCCGTTTTGGCCGGCCTATCATCGTGATGTTGGTAGAGCGACTGCCTATGACGATTGAGTTAGCTTTTGCAGCCATGACATTTGCGGTGATAATGGGGATTCCGGCTGGTATCATTTCGGCAGTCCGGCGGAATTCGGCCGTTGATGTGGTCACAATGACCCTGGCAACTATTGGCGTTTCCATCCCCGTATTCTTTTTGGGGTTAATGTTGATTTATTTCTTTGCCGTGGTCTTAAAAGACACGCCATTTGCTTTGCCCCCTTCCGGCCGGCTTTCTCCCGGCCTGTCTGCTATTCCATTTTATGAGGTGTGGGGGTGGCCGGTGGAAGAAGGTAGCACTCGCTTTCTATTTCTGGAATTTATAGCTAATCATTATATATTTAACTCTTTGATTACCACTAATTGGGAAGTTTTTATTGATGCGCTGCGGCATCTTATTTTACCGGCTTTTGCCTTGAGTACCATCCCTATGGCAATCATTGCCCGCATTACTCGTTCCAGTATGTTGGAAGTGTTGGGGCTGGATTACATCCGCGCGGCCAGGGCGAAGGGGCTGCGGCAGCGTACTGTTATTATGAAACATGCTTTGCGTAATGCGCTCTTGCCGGTAGTGACGGTAATCGGGTTGCAATTGGCCGCAATTTTGGGCGGCGCCGTTCTGACGGAGACAATTTTTTCGCTCCCCGGTGTGGGCTTGAGCGTGTTTGAAGCGATTACTTCCAGAGATTTCCCGGTTATTCAGGGGTTTGTCATTATTATTGCTTTTGTTTATGTATTTTTGAATTTGGTGGTTGATCTCTCTTACGCTTTCCTAGACCCAAGAATCAGGTTAAATTAATTCATTATGGCAACTGTAGCCCAAATTCCCGACGATAATATTGCTGATATTCATGATTATAAATCAAACAGTCTATGGCGTTTGACCTTGCGGCGCGTATTCCGCCAGCGTTCGGCTGTGGTGGGTTTGGTTATATTACTCGTTGTCGTGTTCTCCGCTTTGTTTGCTCCCATGATCGCGCCGTATGGACCCAATCAGGATTTTATCGGTGTGGAGGGCGTAAAACGACGGGATGGGCCTTGTATCCACCTTTTGGGCTGCCCGGCAGACCACCCGCAATTTATTCTGGGGATTGATGGGAATGCCCGCGATGTGTTCAGCCGTATCCTTTATGGGGCGCGGGTGACGCTGCGGATTGGCGTGACGGTTATTTCTGTGGCCGTGATTGGTGGGACGACGCTGGGGGCGATTGCCGGTTATGCCGGTGGTGCAATAGATAATATTATCATGCGTTCTATGGATGTGATTTTGGCGTTCCCCTTTTTCCTGCTGGCGATTGCTCTGGTGTTTGTTTTGGGGCCAAGTCTGACGAATGCGATGCTGGCGATTGCCATTGTGAGTATGCCCGGCTATGCGCGGGTGATTCGCTCGACGGTGCTTTCGGTGCGGGAGACGGATTATGTGGAGGCGTCGCGGGCCTTGGGGGCCAGTAGTATGCACATTTTGTTTAAGCGGATTTTGCCGAATGCGATTTCGCCGCTGATTGTGCTGGCGACGTTGGGGATTGCCACGGCCGTACTGGACACTGCTGCTCTTTCTTTCTTGGGACTGGGGGCGCAGCCGCCTACGCCGGAATGGGGCACGATGCTTGGTTCCGAACGCAATCAGCTTTTCAGCGCACCCCACCTGGTTTTTGTGCCGGGTATTGCTATCTCTATTACCGTATTGGCCTTTAATTTGTTAGGCGACGGGCTGCGGGATGCTTTAGACCCCCGGCTGGTCAATGAAGGGAAATCGGGGTAATCGGGCGTGCCTGGCACGGGGTAAAACGTAGCTGTTGAGAACTTTTCACCCCGTGCCAGGCACAGCCGATCTGTCTGAAATCCAGGGCGCGTAGGGAGCCATAATCAGGCTGGCTAATTGCAGCAGGACAGCGTCATAATTGACGCGCCATCCCTGGAAATCGCGCCACGCCTGTTCTTTGTCCGCTTTTAGCGGAACTTCGTCTTGAGCCAATTCTTCCCATACCTGATCAAATTCATAGCGGCTGATGCTGATGGGTGCGTCTGGGTCCGGGTGGGGATCATAGGGAAGGCTGAAGTAGTCGGCGATATGGCGCAGAGCCAGAAAACCGGAGCGCAGGCAAAAAGCGGCTTTCGGTTCAAAGGGGACGTCTACGGCCGCTAACATAAAAGCGGCCGAATCCAATACATTACCGGCCGCTGTAATCCAGGAACGGCCGGGGCGAGGGGAGCGGAAGAAGGCCAAAGAAGCCAGTGACGTATGACTTTCTTCCAGTTCGGAAAACCAGATTTGCCAGGCGAACCAGATTTCACCCATATCGGTTAGTTCACCGTTACGCCAGGTACGGTTGATCATCATGGCTACGGTAGGGGGTGTTCCGGCACGGCCGTCCCAGAGGGCTACGGCCGTTTCCCGGCGAGAAAATGCGGCGTACATCGTGGGCAGGTATGCAATCAGCAGGGCAATCAAAATCAAACCAATGGTCGCTTCGGAAAATTCCAGAATTTTGGAGACAAAGGTTTCCCGTTCTGCCGATCCTAAAGTGAGTAGGGAAGAGCCGCTCAGTTCAAATAAATCGAAAAACGGCCGTGGCTCCACTGCCCAGTAGAGAAACATATACCCCATTTGCACCACTACCAACAAAACAACTGGTAAAAGCAGCAGGGTCACCGGAGCATAAAAAGCCATAACCCGATCTTGCCTGTCGTAATTCTTGCCATGAGCCGCCAGTCGAAAAACAAGACTGGTAGAACGAAAGAGCAACCTGGCTAAGGGATCCTGTATGCCGCGGGGCACGACGAACGTTTTAATGGCAGAAATAGTGGCGCTCATTACGATGAGTACACCCAAAATGAATGCTGAAATTCGTAAAAAAGCAAAAGCAATTGCTGCGGTATCCATAAAGGTCTCCTGTGGTTACGGCCGTAATTATGCCCCTTTCACCCAATCAGGCACAGATCACGTAAGAATTACCCCACACAAGCGCATTCTGATGATTGAAGTTAAAGTAGTGACTGAAAAGAAAGAAGAAGCGGTAAAATGGTTGTCCACTCATGCCTTCACGCAATATGTTGCCCATCGTTTTTGTAACCTACTTGTCACCTGAACGTTAGCCCGTTATCACGACACGGCCGTTACCCTCTGCTACTATAATGGTAGTTGTATTTGTGTCTTAATTACTGTTCTCGACGTAACGCCAAAACCTCAATCGTGTGCAACGCGGCCGGCGCTGGATGTATTGGTAGCCGGAAACGGCCGTAAGGTATTCTTTACCTGAAGGTCGCTATGTAGTTTATCCGCCAGTCAAAAATTGTCGCAGATAGCTGTATACGGCCGTTTCCCTTCATCTTTATCCAGTGCTTCCTTGCCAAAAAGAGAGGGTATTGCCATGACAAAGACCAGCCAGACAATCCGTCCGAAATTTTTTGCTATTGTTCTATTTGTCATTTTTGCCTCGTTTATCCTGTCTGCTTGCGCCACAGATGGCAGCCCGTTATTGGGTGATACGACAGGCGTCGGCAGTTTCCCCGGTATAGCCGAAATTGCCTTTACCGGCAGAGTAACCGATGCCAGTACGGGCAAGTGGCTCAATGATTACCTGGTAATCGTATTTCTCAACGGTAAAGAAGTGGGCCGGAAGGTGTCACACCTGGGCAAGTTCAAATATAGCGGCGAGGGTGTACACGACGGTTTGTTTGATGTGCGCCTTGCCAACACTTACGAATTGACGGTTGCTGATGACTTTATTTACGAAAATAGGCAACCGTTTATTATGAACACGCCCGATGAGCAAACACCTGGTTCCCGAAATATCTACAAATGGTTTGGTGATCTGGCCCCCGGGACAATTGTTCGTATAGAAGTTCCATCCAAGCAAATTGAGTACGCCGTTGCCATTATGCCGGTTCCTAATTCGGAATTGTCCGAAGCCATTGTGAATGGCCCTACGACAATTGACGAAAACGGGAATGTAACGGCACTGTTAGATGCAGCCGGACAGACAACAGTGAATGTAAATAGCGCAAAGGGAACTGGGTCACAAAAGCCCGAGGTTCAAGCAGCTGACGTCAGTTGGGGGCGACAGCTCACCCATTTTTCCGGCAACCGGTGGCAGGCCTGGCAGTTATATGTGGCCGGCCAGGTACCGGGCATGACCTGGGAACAGTTCAAAGATGGAGTCGTACAGCACAACCAACACCTGATACAAACCGGCTACGTTTTTCAATACAATCAGGTGTATACGTTACCCATCGTGTCATCAAATTAGCGCCAAAATAGCTTGTTTAGCCAGTTTTAAGGGGGGGTTCTCAAGGAGACCTCGCAGGAATCCCAAACCTGCGAGGTCTTTTTATGTCTTCTCCCTCCATTGCGTGATACAATTTTGGAAAAACGGCAGGGTGGCAGGGCAGCAAAGTGGTAAAATAAAGCTCTTTTCAACCCGGCAACCTGGCAGCCCTGCAACTCTTACAAAAGGAACGATCATTATGACAAAAAACGTGGATCCCATTCCCACAAAAACCGATTTTATTCGCAAAACTATCAATAAAGATTTGGAAACCGGTTATTTTAACGGCGTTGTTCATACCCGTTTCCCGCCGGAACCAAACGGCTATCTGCACATCGGTCATCTGAAAGCCATTTCCACCAATTTTGGCGTTGCCGAAGATTACGGCGGCCAGTGCAACCTGCGCTTCGACGATACCAATCCCGTTAAAGAAGAAACCGAATTTGTGGAAGCTATTATGGATGACATCCATTGGCTGGGCTACGATTGGGAAGATCGGCTCTTTTACGCTTCAGATTACTTCCAGCAGCTCTATGATTGGGCTGTTCAACTTATCAAGGAAGGTAAGGCGTATGTAGATGATTTGAGTGCGGACGAAATCCGGGAATATCGGGGCACGCTGACGGAACCGGGTAAAAATAGCCCCTACCGGGATCGTTCTATTGCAGAAAACCTGGATTTGTTTGAGCGGATGCGTCAGGGCGCGTTTCCCGATGGCTCGCGGGTGCTGCGGGCCAAAATTGATATGGCTGCCCCCAACGTCGTTATGCGTGATCCGGTCATGTATCGCATTCTACACACGCCGCACCACCGCACCGGGGATGAGTGGCCCATTTACCCCATGTATGATTGGGCGCACGGCCAGTCAGATTCCATTGAGGGGATTACCTATTCACTTTGTTCTCTGGAATTCAAGAATAACCGGGAGTTGTATGACTGGTTTTTGGATCAGTTGGACATCCATCACCCGCGCCAGATCGAGTTTGGCCGGTTGAATGTGACCTATACGTTGACCAGTAAGCGCAAGCTGCGCCGCCTGGTGGAAGACGGCTGGGTAAACGGCTGGGATGACCCGCGTATGCCCACCATTCGGGGGATGCGGCGGCGGGGGTATACGCCGGCCGCCCTGCGTAATTTTATGGATATGACCGGCGTGGCTAAAGCAAACAGCCTGGTAGATTTTGCCATGCTGGAATTTGCTGTGCGGGAGGATTTGAACCGGCAAACCCCCCGGGCGATGGCTGTATTACGGCCGTTACCCCTCACCATTACCAACTATCCCGACGACCAGACAGAATGGTTCGACGTGCCCAACTACCCCCAGGATAAAAGTAACCCGGAAACGCGGCAGGTTCCCTTCTCCAAACACATCTACGTGGAGCAGAGCGACTTCATGGAAGACGCCCCGCGCAAATTCTTCCGCTTAACGCCGGGGCGGGAAGTGCGCCTGCTGGGCGCATATTACGTCACTTGCAGGGACGTGCTTAAGGATGAGGCGGGCAATGTGGTGGAACTGCTCTGCACTTACGATCCGGAATCGAGGGGGGGGAATTCGCCAGACGGCCGTAAAGTCAAAGGCACGATTCATTGGGTCTCTGCTGCCCACGCCGTCCCCGCCGAACTGCGCCAGTACGACGTCCTATTCAGCAAACCCGACCCCGAAGAAGTGGCAGAAGGGCAGGATTTCCTCAGCAACCTCAACCCCAACTCTCTGGAGATTTTGTCAGACGCCATGCTGGAACCGTCATTGGCCGACGCCGAGACGGGCAGCCGTTTCCAGTTCATGCGCCAGGGTTACTACGTCAAAGACCCGGACTCCACCCCGGAACGCCCCGTCTTTAACCTGACCGTTACCCTGCGCGACAGTTGGGCTAAAGCGCAGAAAAAATGAAGCGTGATGTGTGAGAAAATCACGTCTTCACGCATTCACCCACGGCCGTAACCAAAGCATTCACATCCGCCTCCGTGTTGTACCCCTGCACCGAGATGCGGATGAAGTGACGGCCGCGCCAATCAATCCCCGGTATTTCAATGCCGTACTCATCATACAGCCGCGCCTGAAAAGCCCGGATGTCCGGCTGGGGGGGCAGGGAGATAGCCGCCATCTGCTGGAAAAAAGGGCTGTCTGGCGGGTATAGCGGCGGCAATCCTGTCATCTCGCCGATGCGCAGCAGGGCTTCCCGCGCCAGCGCGTGACATTGCTCGCGCACGGCCGTCCAGTCGTGCGCTGCCTGAAATTCAATTGCTGCCGGAACCGCCAGATAAGCGGCCGGGTCATGCGTCCCCATCCATTGCAAATAATCCAGAAAGTCTGAGCCAAAGCTGAATTCTCGATCTTCTCCCCAACCCCAACCCACTACCAACGGCTCAATGAGATACTGTTGCTCCGGCCGAGCGTAGAGAAAGGCTGCGCCTTTGGGGGCGCATAACCATTTATGGCAGTTCCCCGTGTAGAAATCGGCGCCGATGGCCTGTATATCCAGCGGAATCTGCCCCGGCGCGTGCGCCCCGTCCACCACCGTCAGGATGCCGGCCTCGCGGGCGCGGGCGCAAATGTCGGCTACCGGCAGGGTTACGGCCGTAGGCGACGTAATGTGGCTGAGATAAATCACTTTCGTCCGCGGCGTTACCCCCTGCCAGAAATGTTCCGCCACTTTTTCCGGTGTGGTCAGGGGGATAAGTAACGGCCGTTCCACCAGATTAAATCCCCGCTTCCTGCTGAAGAATTGCCACACGTGTGTACACGCCCCATATTCGTGATTCGTCGTCAGCACCGCATCTCCAGGGCCAAGCGGCAGCGAGCGGGCTACCACGTTAACCCCAAACGTGGCATTGGGCACATACACCAGATTATCTCGTCCCGCCCCCACATAACCGGCCAGCGCCTGCCGCGCTGTTTGCAGTAGTTCCGGCAGCTCTCTGCCCAAAAATCTGACCGGCTGCCGTTCCAGACGCCGTTGCCACGCCTGATACGTCTCGAAAACAGGGATGGGTGTGGCTCCAAAAGAACCGTGATTGAGAAAAATAACATCGGGGTCAATTTGAAAAAAGCGACGTAGATTTTGCATGGATTCTCCTGATAAAAATTTGCGTATAACCTTCCGGGTAGTTTACAATCGGTTTATGAAAAAACCGACTTTTCTCCCCTATACCCAATAGCTGACGCACACTCCCAGCCCCATGAATTTCCTCAACGAGATTTTGGAACGGCCGTCTAACGAACGGCCGTATCTCCTCCTCGTCGTCGGCTATCCGGCAGAGGACGCGCAAATACCCGTCATGAGCAAAAAACCGCTCGATGAGATTGTGACGTTCAGATGACAGTCACTTTCAAAGTGACTGTCATCTTTATGGGGCGATATTGGTGGGGGGACGGCCGTCTTTCGTTTCCGTCCGGCAGGCATTACCGTGGCGGAATTGGGTGCATTCGGCCTCGGTTAAGCCGCGCGTCAGTTGTTTTTGTGCCTGGGCTAACAATTCCTCCAGCGTATTGAGCGGGTTAATTTGAATGGTGCTGTCCAGACTGGCGGTAGCGAAGAATTGGCTGTCGGGGCTGAAGGTGATGGCCGTAACCGCCGCCGTGTGCCCCTGAATGGTGCGCAAAGTCTGGCCGGTAGCCGCATCCCAGAGGCGGGCTGTTTTGTCCACCCCCGCTGTGGCCAGGCGGGAGCCGTCCTGGTTAAAAGCCACGTCCAGAACCGCCCCGTTATGCCCGGCAAAGGCGTGTACCAATTCGCCGGAGGGAATTTGCCAGATGCGGGCTGTGCCGTCGTCGCTGGCGGTGGCTAAATAGGCCCCGTCCCGGCTGAAAGCAACGTTGTTGATCGCCCCCTCGTGCCCCTGAATCGTGTTGAGAACGTTCCCGGATTCCGTATCCCACAGGGTAACGGCCGTCTCTCCTGCCGCCGCCAGCAGCGGGCCGTTCGGCTGAAAAGCCAGGCTGCGCACCGCTTCCGATTGCGGTAGAGCAAGCGCCACTGCCTCAGTTGCCACATCCCAAAATGTGATGCTGTCCGCTGTACCCACAGCCAAAATAGCCCCGTCCGGGCTGAACGCCACGCTGAAAACGGCCGTATCCTGGTCAAATACCGCCTGTAAACTCCCCTCTTTTAGCCGCCACAAGCGAACCACACTGTCTGCGCTGCCCGTGGCCAGCAACGCCCCGTCCGGGCTGAAGGCTACGTCGTTTACCACATTGTCGTGGCGGGAAAAGACGTGTACCTGCTCCCCGGAAGCGGCATTCCAGATGATAGCGTCATTGTCTGCCCCGCCGCTGGCCAGGAGACGGCCGTTCGGGCTGTAAGCCAGACTGAGAACGGCGTCATTGTGGCCGGACAGGACGCGCGGTTCCAGGCCGGTACGGGCCAGCCAGATTTTGGCCGTGCCGTCTTGGCTGGCCGTAACAATGCGCTTTCCGTCCGCGGCAAACGCTACGTCTGTCACCGGGCCACTATGGCCGGCCAGCGTCATCATCAGGTCACCCGTGGCCGCATCCCATACTTTGGCCGTGCCATCCCCTCCCGCCGTCACCAGCTGCGTTCCATCCGGGCTGTAAGCCGCGCCAAAGACAAAGCCGCTGTGCCCGGCCAGGGTCAACGCCGGCTGCCCTTCCCGCCAGATTTTTACGCTGTTGTCTGCGTAGGCTGCGGCCAGGTCGCCGTTTTGCGGATTGAAGGTGATGCCGTAGACTGGCGCGGCCACATTGCCCGCTTCAATGGAATTGAGCGGGGCGCCGGCTTCTGTGTCATAAATGACGATACGGCCGTCTTCCCCCCCTGCCGCAAATTGGGCGCCGTCCCCATTAAAAGCTACGTCATTCACCGGCCCGGAAAAATCATCTGTACGGCGCAGCAAAGATTGGTACGGTTGAATTTGCCACAGCCGTACCACACCTTCCTCGTAACCGGCAGCCAGCCTGTTTCCGTCAGGATGATAGGCCACAGCCCGTACCGCGCCGTCATCTTCCCCTGCCAGCGCCCATACCACTGTGCCTTCAGCCACGTCCCAAATCAGGATAAGTCCATCGTCGCTGGCCGAAGCCAGGTGACGGCCGTCCGGCGAAAAAGACAGATCGTTCACGGTGGCGGTGTGTGCCGTCAGGTCGTGGCGCAACTGGCCGGTAGCTGCATCCCATATTTTTACACTGTTATCCAGCCCGGCAGTGGCTACCGACCGGCCGTCTGGAGAAAAGGCCACGGCCGTTACCCAATCCGTATGGCCGGCCAACGTTACATCCTGCTGCGAAGCGCGTAAGGCGCGGTAAAGAGCGTCCGTCGCTTCCGGTGGGGGAGATTGGCCGTTTTCAGGGAAGATGAGAATGGCTTCGATGGAGAGCAGTAAAGCCAGTTGCGGGTCATTGTCCAATTGATCCAGAGCAGCGGCAGACAACTCGCGGGCAGAGGCTATGCGGGCGTTAAGGTCAGCCAGGAGAGCGGTGCTTACGGCAGTGGCCTGAGCTATGGCTGCTTCCGCCGCGCTTTGTTGGGCGGCGTCCCGTTCCGCTTCCGCAATGATTTCCGCCGCCTCTGCGGTAGCTTGAGCGGCTGCGGCGGTGGCCGCACTTTGGGCGACAGTGGTGGCCCCGGCTTCGGCCGTTTGCTGGGCGGCCGCTGCGGCGGCTTCATTGGCCTCGGCTGTGGCCTGGCTGTCAACCGCCAGCGACGCATTGTAATTAGCCATGATCAAAGCTGCCAGCGTGATGATGGTAGCAATGGTCAAGCCAATCACCAACAGGCGCAGCCGCCGGGCTGAACGTCGGGTCATCTCCAGTTCTCGCTGCCGGGCGGCCTCTTTTTGCTGCTGCTCTACTTCCGCTGCCTCAATACTGCGGGCCACAAAAAGGCTCTCCAATTCGTTCAGATCATCATATTGACGGGCAGCGGCCAACAACTGTCCGCGCAGCAATGCCCCGGAATCGCGATTAGTGGCGTCCCATTGCTCGGCCATAGCCCGCAGGCGCAGCCGTCGCCGCTGTGTTACTCGTTCCTCCTCCAGCCAGCCCAGCAGCCGGGGCCAGTTGCGGGCCAATACGACGTGTCCGATTTCTATCCGATCTCTTTCCCGCGCGTCCCCCAACGTCAGGCGGATGAGACGGGCTTCAAGGAAACGCTCCAGAACGTCGTCTACCAATTGGGGGTTGTCGGTTATCTGGTACAGGGTTTCCCGCGCCACGCGCCGGCTGGTCACGTCTGTGGCCGGATCGGGCTGTACCAGAGTGAGGAAGATGCGGCGGCTGAGGCGTTGTTCGGCGGGTGGTAAATTTTCGTACAGAGCGTCAGCAATGGTTGCCAGGGCTTGCTGTGCGCCGCCTAACTGCTCGTAAGCGGCCCAGGTGAGCCGGTTGCGCTCCCGTCTGGCCCATAACTGGAGCAGGGTGAACTGGAGCAGGGGCAGGGCGGCTGGTTCACCCAGCACGTCCTGAATCAGCTGCTCCACCAAACCGTCTTCAAATTTCAGGCCAATGGCTGCGGCCGGTTTTTCGATGGCCTGGCGCAGTTCGGCGGCGTTCATGGCGGGGACGCGCACCAGGGCTTGTTCGTACAGAGTCTGAAAATCACCCAGGCGCACCAGACGGCTTTCGTAGTCGCTGCGCATGGTGATGATAACGATGTGGTGGTGGTCTTCATCCCGGAACAGGTTGACCAGGTTGTTGACGAAGGCATGGCGGATGGTTTCGTCAGCGCAGAGGGTGAAGATTTCTTCAAACTGGTCTATGAGGAGGACGGCCGTTTCTCCCCCTGTTTGCTGGTTGATGAGGTCAGTCAGAGAATCGGCCGATTCCCGGAATTTCTGGACGGTTCCCATCGCCCAGATGGGTGGGGCAAATTCCGGCTGCAAGGCGCGGGCCAGATTGCGCAGGGGATTGTGTCCGGGAACCAGATGGGGGTAGTAGCGCCAGGTTGCGCTGCCGGGCAGTGCGCCTTCTTTCAGTTGGGGAATGAGTCCGGCGCGGGCCAGGGAGGATTTACCGCTGCCGGAGGGGCCGACGATAGCCAGGGAACGGCCGTGTTCCAACACCGCTATCATGGCCGTTTCCAACCGTTCCCGGCCAAAGAACAGATTTTTCTGCCTTTCCTCGAAGGCGTCCAGGCCCAGATAAGGGCATAAGTCATCCGCCAGTTCCGGGGCCTGGTCGGGGTCATACTCGGCTAAGGTAGCATCCGGGACTTCCTGCTGTAAATGGTGCAGTTCGTTAGACCAGAAGTCGAGCAGATTTTGCGCGTCCCAGCGGGCCTCTTCGGTATCCAGCAAGACGCCGGTAGCACTGCCCCGCTCAATAAACCGGATGATAGCCTGAACAAATTCCAGCGTATCGCCCTCACTGCGGCGTTGTTCCAGTAGCAGCTTGTGCTGGTCGCGTAATTCCGTCAGGGAGGTGTAGGGCTTGGGTTGGTCCATTTTCTCACAAGTAGGGGCGAACCTGTGGGTTCGCCCAAAGGGGCAGACAGACGGGTCGGCCCCTACTTAATTCGCATCGTCTGCGCAGCGGAAACCTGTGCCAATGTAGAGGAACTCTGCCGGGTCTTTGATGCCGGGCGGTAAGGCGTCACGGCGATAGGTGCGCAGGCCTTCAGCGGGGCTGGTCCAATTGCCGCCCCGGATGACGCGGTCATCGGTGACGTTTTTTTCGTTAGCGGCAGCATCGTGGGGGAGGTTTTTGTAGTAGTTGGGATCGTACCAATCTTCTACCCATTCGGAAACGCCGCCGGCCATACCGTACACGCCAAAGGGGCTACGGCCGTCCGGCAGAGCGTTGACCGGCAGAAAAACGTCGTCAAATACATTAGACCACTGGCGGCGTTCTGTGTAGCCGAAGACGGCTTTGTTCTCGTCAGGTTCGGCGTCTCCCCAGGGATAGGGACGGCCGTCCAGCCCGCGGGCGGCATACTCCCATTCGGCTTCAGTGGGCAGGCGCATTCCCATAGACTCGCAGTAAGTATTGGCCCCGTACCAGCTTACCCAATTGATGGGGTAACTTTCGGTACCGGGGCGGGCTTCATAAATGCCAAAGTTGTTGAGCAGATTGGAAAAGATGGTGTCTACCTGGCTTTTGACGCAGTCAGAACCGGCACAAGCGCCGCGATTGCCGCCCAGTTTGTTGAGAAAATTGGCGTATTGCTGCACAGTGACTTCATACTGGTCTATGTAGAAGTCAGGGACGGTGACGGTGTGCGACGGCCGTTCATCCGTTTCGGCAGTGCGGGCATCTGATCCCATAGCAAATGTGCCGCCGGTGATGAAAAGCATTCGCATATTGTCGTCGGGGCGTAAAATGGCGTTGATGTCGGCGATGGATTTGAGTGCTTCGGGATTGGGGGTGGCGGTGGGGCCGACGCTGAGAATGGAGCCAGATGTGGCAGGCGGAGCCTGAGCGATAGCGGTGGCGGTACTTTGCGCTTCCATTTGTACGGCCGTAGAAGTGGCGTAAACGGCCGTGATCGTCGCTTCACTATTCACCATGTACCGTTCAGTGGCTACGGCTTGGGCTTGAGCGGCTGCAGCCGTGGCCGTGGCGATGTTTACTTCAGATTCGGCTGCCTGGGCTGTGCTTTCCAGGACTAATCGGGCATTTTCGGTTTGCTGCACTATTTTTTCCGCTGTAGCGGTCACCATGATGACCAGGGCGGCGGAACGCGCTCTTTCCTGGCGTAACAACAAAATACCGGTGAAGAAAACGATGCCAATGAGCAAAGCCAGCGCCAAACTGAGCCAACGCAGGCGGCTGGCCGCTTTTTGCTGTTCGGCGGCCAATTGGCGGGCCTGGGCCAGTTCCCGCTGGCGGGCCGCTTCTTTTTCCCGTTCTTCTTTGTAGGCCAGTTCTTCGCTGGCGTCTACAAATTCCTTTTCCAGAGGGCTTAAATCTTGATATTGCTTGGCTTCCTGCAGCATGGAGCCACGCAGGAGCATGGCTTCATCCCGGTCGCGGGCGTCCCAATCTTCGGCCTGACGGGAGAGGCGCAGGCGGTGGCGCAGGCTGACTCGCTCATCTTCCAGCCATTCCACCAGGCGGGGCCAGTTGCGCACCAGCGCTTCGTGGGCCACTTCGATCTGGTCGTCATCACGGGTTATACCCGCTGTGCTTTGTACCAGGCGGGTTTCAATGAGTCTGTCCAGCACTCGATCCACGCGATCCGGGGCTTCACCGGCTTCGTAAAGCATCCGGCGAGGGATGCGGGCGCGGGTAAATTCCAGGCCGGCGCTGGGCCGTACCAGACGCAGCAGGATACGTTTGACAGTCAGTTGTTCTTCCGGCAGCAGGCTGAGGTATAGGTTGTCGGCAGTGTTGGCTAACGCTTGGGTGACGCCGCCGAGGCGACGGTAGGCTTCCCAGGTGACCCGATTGCGTTCCCGGCTGTCCCAAAGCTGCAAGAGGGTAAACTGGAGCAAGGGTAAGGCGGCCGGCTCGCCGACAATTTCCCGGACGAGGGCGTCTACCAGCCCGTCTTCAAATTTCAGGCCCACGGCGTCGGCCGGTTTTTCGATGGCTTCGCGTAGTTCTGCCCCGCTCATGGCGGTGACGCGCACCTGACCTTGTTCGTATAGAGATTGAAACAAGGGCGTCTTGTTGAGGTAACTTTCGTAATCTACCCGCATGGTGAGGATGACGACGTGACGGGTTTCACGGGTACGGATGAGGTGGAGCAGGCTTTCCAGAAAGGCGTCCCGTTCAGCTTCGTCATGGCAGAGGGTGAAGGTTTCTTCAAATTGGTCAATAACCAGGACGGCCGGTTCGTCTATTTGGGATTCGATAAGTTCGGTTAGGTGTGCCGGATTTTCCTGGAAGAGAGCAGTCTGCTGGATGACCCATTCACTTTTGTCTGCGCCTTCGGGCATAAGGGTCAGGGCCAAATTGGTGAGGGGCACGGAACCAGGTACCATGACGGGGCAATAATGCCAGAGGGCGCTGCCGGGTAGTTCGCCGTTTTTGAGGCGGGGCAGGACGCCAGCCAGGATAACAGATGATTTGCCGCTGCCGGAGGAGCCGACGGCCGTTACCAGGCGGCTGACGAGAATCTGGTTGAGAAATTGGTTGATGAGCTGGTCACGGCCGTAAAACAGGTGCTCGTTACTGGCATCAAAAGCGTGCAGGCCAATGTAAGGGCAGCGGTTGTCCGGGATTTCCGGTTGGAGCATGGGGTCAAAGTCAACCAGCAGGGCGTCGGGGGCGTCACGGCCGGCGTGGAAAAGCTGGTTTTGCCAGTAATCCAGCAGATTTTGGGCAGCAGCCCGGTCTTCGTCATTGTCCAGAAATGCGCCGGCCGCTTCGCCTCGTTCCAGGAAAACCAACACTTCTTCCCAGAACTGATCAGATTCCTGCCCTTTTGTTTCTTTGCGCCGTTTTTTCAGCAGTTCCTGGTGCGTGTCCCGGAAAGAGACGAAGGACATAAAGGGGACAACTGTCTCATCGGTCGCGTCTACAGGGATGTCTGGATTTTGTTTGCTCATTTGTGAAATTGCCTCAGTACCAAATCAAGAGATTCGCCTACGCGCTGTAATTCTTGACACAGGGTTAATAGGTTCAGGTCTACCTGGCGAAAACGGCGGCCTACCTGGCTCTGGTATTGCAAAAAGGTGCGGCGCACGGTGACAAACCCTTTTTCTGCCAACGCCTCATTCAGCTTGTCGATTACTTTTGTCAGGGAAACAGCCCATTCTTCCGGCTGGCCGTTGACCAGATCGCGGGTCATCGGTTCCAGGTCGAACCAGGAATTTTCCAGTTCCTCAATGCCCAGGTAAAGGCTGGTTTTGACGCGGCGGATTTCATCGTCTACTTCCTGCCAGGCATTGTGTTCTTTTACCAGGGCTGTCAGCCGCTCATCCAGGCTGGCCAGCGCTTCGGCGCCGTTCTGGATTTCTTCGATCATGGTGTCGAGGGTGATGTCTATTTCGGCCAGATTCTTGTTGATAGTGGTCATGGCGTCTACCAGGCTGTCCAGACGCAGCGCACCGGCAGCCGTTACCAGCTGGGCATTGACCCGTGACGGGTAACGGTTGAGTACGCGGAACAGGCGGCTGGTGCCAGTTTTGAGCTTGTCGTAGTTGTATTCTTCTACGGCCGTGCGGATGTCTTCGCCGATGGTTTTTAATTGTTCTGTCCAGCGGGCGTCTTCCGTGGCAAAGGTGGCGGTGCGGGCTACGTTGAGTAGATCGTGGATTTTGCCTTGCAGTTCCGGCTCGTTAATGGTGATGCCGTCCCAGGCCAGATCGTCGTCGGGCAGCCGTTTCTGGTCGTTGAAGATGAGATAGTAGCGATTTTCCAGTTCCTGGAACAGGTCGTGCACCAGTTTATAATCATTCATCAGGGCAATCTGTTCGGAAGCGGCTTCAAAATCCTTTTGGAAGGCGATGACGGCGTTGCGCATGTCTGGTCGAGACATGAGACGGATGAGGGCGGTAAAGCTCTTACTGGCGATAAGGGTTTTGGATTTGTCCTGGGGTTGGCTCAGGCCAGGGGGCAGGGTGATGCTGCCGGCGGTGGGGTCTTCGTCACTTTCTTCCAGTTGGATTTCGTCCCAGGAGATGTTGGGGCGCAGGTCTATGATGGCGGCCACGAGGACGCCGAGCCGTTTGCGGTGGCTGTAGAAGATGATGAGTTCGCGGGCTTTGTCTTTTTTGGCGCGGCCGGGAAGGTTGTCGTAATCTACGTCCGGGTCGCGCACGCGCAGATCGAAACATAGATCGCGCAGGTCTTCTTCATTGAAAAGTTCGTTGAGTACGCGCAGTAATTTTCGTGGGTCTACCGATTTATCCCCTGCCGGGGGCGACGAACTGGTCATATGATTTTGTAGCCAAGCTGTTTAGACTTCCAATGAAATCATTATATGTCAAGTTCGATCTTTTGTAAACGGGGGAATTACGCATTGCGCTTGGCGTTAAGCCAGCGGCGGGAGTTGGCCTGATTCGCGGTAGGGGGCCACGGCCGTATCGCTGAGAATCTTACCGGAGGAGTGTTGCCAGTGAATACGGCCGTCGTCATCCTGCACGTATACCCAGCCCTGCAAGCTCATCCGGTTTAACCAGGGACGGTATTGCGGATCGTCGAGCGGGAACGGTTTGGTTTGGCCGAGGAGGGTGTGCCCTTTGTAGCCGGGGGGTAGGGGTGTGGGCTGGGGGTTGAAGTCGCGGTTGAGGACGGGGCGCATTTGGGCAATTATGGCTTGTTCGGCCATGTCCATGTCGAAATGCTGCCATTCCTGAAGGGGGAAGAGGGCTTTTTGCCGGACGAATTGCTGGCAGTCGGCCAGGGTGTAGAAGTCGGCCTGCCACTGGAGGGAGTGAGGTTTGTTTAGCCGGATGAGCTGCCCCAGGCGGCTGGGGACCTGCATGTGTTCCCAGAAGCGCTCGACCACATCCCGGCGCGACTGGCCGACGTAGAAGATGAGGGAACCATCCCGCACGACGTAGATGAGGTGTCCCAGGGCGTGGTCTACTTCTTTGTTGAGGAGTTGGCTGATGGTGGTGGTTTTCATTTGGAAGATTGGAGATTGGCGATGAGGGATTGGATGTCGGAGGGGAGAGGGGCGGTGAGGCGGCACGGCCGTAACGTGTGCGGATGGGTAAACCGAACGGCAGCGCTGTGCAGGGCTTGCCGCTGGATGAGCGGGTGCGGCGTTTTGTGGGCGCACCAGTCCAGGTAGGCGGCGTCGCTCATGGTGTAGAGGCGGTCGCCGACGATGGGGTGGCCCAGGGCGGCCAGGTGGACGCGCAGTTGGTGGGTGCGGCCAGTTTGGGGCTGGAGGCGGAGCAAGGTGTATTGATTGTGGAAGATTTGCCGGGTTTCGTAGCGGGTTACGGCCGTTTTCCCTTCAGCCATCACCCCGTAACGATAGACGCCGGGCAGGCTGTCCATTCGGCCAATGGCTTGGTCAATGACGCCGGCCGGCGGGTCGGGGACGCCGTGGACGACGGCCAAGTACTCCTTTGCCACTTGCTTTTCCCGGAAAAGCTGCTGCATGAGCCGGAGTGTTTCCGGGTCTCTGGCAATGAGAAGGACGCCGGAGGTGTCTTTGTCCAGGCGGTTGATGAGGGTAGCTTCCGGGTAGGGCGGCTGGTGCAGCTGGCGCAGGTGGTAGATGAGGTTGGCCTGGACGTAACGCCGTTTGTCGTGGACGCGCAGATTGGCCGGTTTGTCAATTGCCAGGAGCCACGCATCTTCGTAGATAATGCGGTAGTTGAAGTTAGCCGGGGGCGGGGCGGTTTCCGGCAGGTCGCAAGCGATCACGTCCCCCTGGGTGATGGCGTCGGCGGCGGTCAGGATACGGCCGTTGCCGGAAACCCGCCCTGCTGCCAGCAACTCCGCCCATTCATCCCGCGAGCGGTAGGTGAACCGGGCCGCCAGATAATCCAGAACGGGCGTTTGTTTGAATTGAGGGGGAACTTTTGAGGAGACGCGCATGAGTGTGTGTCGTTTTTCTTGCCACTATACTGCTCACATTGTGCCGGGTCATCTTGCGGACAACAATAATTCCTTCTATTACATCACCAGGAATTGTATCAATGTTGTCAAATGCTTCCAGCAACTCATCTGGTGTGGTAAATTTCCGGTAAGGCTATTATTCTCGGATGAACCGAAGTTTGGTGCAAATCCGGCCCCAGGTCCTGTAAGTTTTTATTGGCTTTTGACCGGACCATGTTGGATTGCGTACCTAAAACAACAAAGATGGGATAGACTTTGCAATAATCGTGGACTTAAAACTACGAAACAAACTCGTTTACGGCCTGTTTTATTGGGGGCCTGCCAAGTTCCTGGAAGCCTACCAGCGTTTGCTCAAACTGGCAGGTAAGGACCCCGCGGCTTCTTTCCCGGAAGGTACCTGGCAGTTTTATGTGGGGTATGCTTTACGGGACGATACAGCGCGGCACACCTGCGAAACACGCGGCTTTGACGCCACACTGCGCCAATATGATATTCACCTTTCGCCGGTAGACCGGGTGACAGCCTGGACGATGGCTGCTATCTACGCCTTACACCAATACGATGATTTGCTGGCGAATGAATGGCGGGAGCGGGTTTACACCCACACGCTGCACCAGGTGGCCGCTGAATACCGGCATAAAGACGCGCCCTGGTACGCCCAGCTTTACCGGCTGTGGGAAAGTAAACGGCCGTATCTCCGCCGCGCCGACGCCCAACTGGATGAAGATTTTCCCGGCTACCGCCGCCGCAAATTTGACGAGTTTATGGCTGTGGCCCTCGAGGGGCTGTCTAATTCATTGGTGGAGGAATGGCGTAACCGCATAGAAAGCGCCGAAGCCGAAAAGCTGCCCTCCTACCAGCGGCAAATGCGCATTCGGGCTTATCTGGAGCCGACTATTTATGGCGAAATCCGTAAGCCGGTTCCTTTGGAGCAGGTACGTGTCGGCGTTATCCATCGGGGGCATTACTATTTGCTGCCCATCTGCGCCGGGCAGGGAAGGCTGCCGGTAGACGTGGGAGCGGTGCGGGCGCAGATGGCAGCGTTAATGGCCTGGCCGGCCGAGAAAACGGCCGTTTCCCTGACTTCATTAGCTACTGTGCGGCGGGGCGCTTTTCCCAATTTGTTTCAGGCGCTTAGCCCGGTGCTGCGTCAGGAATTGGCTGGTTTGCATCAGGCCCCCATCTGGATTAACGCGGATCAGCGATCAGCGCAGCGACCGCTATCCGCTATCCGACAGGGCGAACGGGGGATTGGCGATCATCCTCTGACGATTTTTGATACGGGCGAATCGTTTGTCTTTGATTTGTCGCATATTTTTTTTGATGGTATTTGGGGCGTGTCGCTGGCGGAGATTTTGACGAACGAGGCGTTGTCCTGGGCAGTTTATTTGCATTCCCTGCCGGCAGCCGTGCCGGGGCGGCGCCGGCCTTATACGCCAGCTTTTTCCTTCCGGCCCGACGACGTAGAGTTAGTGGGGCAAGCGCCCCAGGCGGCCCAGGAAGCCAGCGCGGAAACGGCCGCCGTAGAGTTGTCTGCCCTGTTGGCTTTGCGGCAAAGCGGTAAGGGAGAGGCTGCTTTGCGGCCCATCACCGTAAATGATTGGCTGGT
Organism: Ardenticatenaceae bacterium; assembly: GCA_027054335.1. GTDB lineage: Bacteria > Chloroflexota > Anaerolineae > Promineifilales > Promineifilaceae > JAJRTP01. The sequence continues at coordinate 1,139 of JALUPA010000284.1, read as the reverse complement.
GTTGTACCGGGCGATTCATACGGCCGTTTACCAGCCATCCCCCGAACTGAAAGCCGAACTGAGAGCTTTGCGCCGCGACGAGAAAACGCGCCCTGCTGCCGAAGCCGCTTTGGCCGCTTTCCAGTCCGATCAGAACAGTAATCCGGCCATCCTCATTCCCGTAGACGCCAGCCGCCAATCCCCGCGTGACCGCGTTTATCCCCTGACATTTGAAGTGCCCCTGCTCAACCTGGAGTTGATTAGCCTGCATCAGAAAACTTTGGCGGCGCAGACAGCTTACGAGCGCGGTGCGCCCAACCGGCCTCACGCCTACGCCCAATTTGTTAAAGCGCGCCAGGCCTATCTGGCCCGCTTGCAGGCGTTCGGCGATGAGTTGCACCGGCAAAAGCAGCGCGCCATGCAGGGCGACACGATGAGCGTGGGGGCGATTCGTTTGTTGGCCCACGTGCCCATCCCCGTGCAGCGGCTGCTGGATGGCATTCCCGGTCTGTTTGATTCGCTGAACGATATGATCAAAGGGCGGGAGGTGTTCTCCAACGTGGGCTGGGTGGCGTCGTCCAGCACGCTGACCCGTTTTATGACGGCGAAGGATGACAATGAGAAGAAGGAGATGGCCTGGGGGGTAATGACCGATGCGTCGGGGGTGATGCGCCTCACTTTGCGGGATTTTCGGCCGCACGTGTCACAGTTAACGGCCGTAGGCCAACACGATTTGGCCGGGCGTTTGGCGGCCGATCAACTGGAAGCGTATGCTGCCGATTTGAACCAGTTTGTGCGGGAACTGCAAAAAATACTGGACGGGGTGGCTGAGCCGTCTGCGGCGTTAGCGGAAGAAGTGGCGCCTGGTCGCACCATACCTGATAAACGTCACAAACGGCCGTACCCTCTGATCCCGGCGGCTGTGATTCGGGCGCAGGAAAAGCAGCCGGTTCTGGCTGATCCACAATTGGAAGAACGGGCTGAGAGTAACAGCGCCTGGGGTTGTTTTGCCTTGTTTCTCTTTGCCATTTTGATGCTGGTTGTCTTTTCTGTAGGCGGTCTTTTTTACGTGGCGGTGCAGATACGGCCGTATGATGAATTGGTCGCTATTGCCCGCCAGGGTGCGTCAGCGGCCGGTTTATTCCAGCCGGAAGAGACGG
>JALUPA010000283.1 GCA_027054335.1 Ardenticatenaceae bacterium | reverse complement strand
GCTGTGCCCGGCGTTTGGTGGGGCAGAACGGCCGTGTGGTGATTGTAGATTTGAATGCGGCGGCGGGGGAGCAGTTGGCCGCGGAGTTGGGCGCTAACGCCTTGTTTGTGCGGGCGGACGTGACCAATGAGGCGGAGGTGAGTACGGCCGTGGCCGCCGCCCGTGAGCAATTTGGCGCCCTCAACGGCGTCATCAACTGCGCCGGGGTGGCCATTGCTGCCAAAGTGTTGAATCGGGACGGCAGCCCGCATGATTTGGGCCGATTTAACAAGGTGATTCAGGTCAATCTGGTAGGCACATTCAACGTCATTCGTCTGGCCGTTCCGGCAATAGCTGAAGCTGACCCAAACGACGAAGGTGAGCGGGGCGTGATTATCAATACTGCTTCCGTGGCTGCCTTTGACGGGCAAATTGGGCAGGCGGCCTATTCTGCCAGCAAGGGTGGTATTGTGGGCATGACGCTGCCTGTTGCCCGTGAGTTGGCCCGTTACGGCATTCGCGTTGTCACCATAGCCCCCGGCATTTTTGAGACGCCTATGCTGGCCGGACTGCCGGAAAAAGCGCGGCTTTCCCTGGGCCAGCAGGTTCCCTTTCCCTCCCGGCTCGGCCGGCCGGACGAATACGCCATGTTGGCCCAGCAAATCATCGAAAATCCCATGCTGAACGGCGAAACGATTCGTCTGGACGGGGCTATTCGCATGGCGCCAAAGTGAAAAGGCGGCAGGCTGCAAGGGGCAAGTTGCAAGGAGCAATTTGCCGGCCGCCTGCCGCTTGCCGCCTGCAACTTGCCCCTTTTGTGGTAACATAACCGTATCTTTATTGTAACGGAGTAAATAAATGACCATTGCAACAACAGAAAAAACCTCTGTTGTGGGAATACGCTTTCAAAAACTGGGAAAACTTTACCATTTTAGAGTGGGGCGTCATAAGGATATTGATCCGGGCGACTATGTGCTGGTAGAAACACAACGCGGCCGACAGCTTGGCCAGGTTATCAGCTATATTGACACAGCCAAAGTACATCGCAAGAAAGGGATGCGCACGGTGGAGCGGAAGGCAACGCCGCGGGATATGGTGATGAAGCAGGTGTGGGAGTCTAAAGAACTGGACGCGCTCATCACTTGTCGGGAAATGGCCGCCAATCTGGGTTTGGATGACACTAAGTTTGTCAAGGCTGAATACAGTTTTGACGGTTCCTGGTTGACGATTCATTACTCGACGGAAAACAAAAATCTGAATATTCGTGCCTTGCAGAAAGCATTGGGTAAGCAGTTTAACACTCGCGTTGAGATGCACTTAATCGGGCCACGGGATGTGGCTAAAATTATGGGTGGGTACGGCGCTTGTGGCGTGCCTCGCTGCTGCTCTACCTTTTTGACCGAGTTTAGCCCCATTTCTATTCGCATGGCTAAAGCGCAGGGGATTTCTTTGAGTCCGCAGGAGATTACCGGGATGTGCGGCCGTTTGCGCTGTTGCCTTATCTACGAGTATGAACAATATGTGGAGGCGAAGAAGACGCTGCCTAAAATTGGTAAGCGGATTGGCACGCCTTACGGTGAGGGTAAAGTCCGGGATGTGCGGGTTTTGCGCGAATCTGTGGTAGTAGAAGTAGAGGGGACGAGTGGCGGCCGTTGGGAGCGGCATGAGGTTTTCAAGCATGAAATTGTGCCTTTGGAGGAATTTCAGGCTCTGCAAAAGAAGGCGGAGGCCGGCTGCGCTAAACATAAAAACGGCGGCTGCGATTGCGGAGCTAAGACGGCAAACTCGTGATGCGTGATGCGTGATTTTTGTTGCGTATCACGTTTCACGCATCACGTTGAAAAGGATGGGTGTTGTGAGCAAAGGGCGTGAAGAAGCGTGGAACCTGGTTTGTGAATATGTGCAGGATGCTGGATTGCGGCGGCATATGCTGGCAGTGAGCGCGGCGATGCGTTTTTATGCGGAGGAGCTGGGCCATGACCCGGCTTATTGGGAAACGGTGGGGCTGCTGCACGATTTTGATTGGGAGATTCACCCGGATTTGGATCGCCATCCCATCCAGGGCGCGGAGATTTTGCGGGAGCGGGGCTGGGATGAAGAGACGATCCGGGTGATTTTATCGCATTATACGGCGGGCACGGCCGTAGAGCGGGAAAAGCCGATAGATTTTGCCTTGCTGGCCTGCGATGAAATTACGGGATTGATTATTGCTACGGCGCTGGTACGGCCGTCCCAAGACATCCGCGACGTGAAACTCAAATCCATTCGCAAAAAGTGGAAAAATACACGCTTCGCTGCCGGTGTAGACCGGGATCACGTGATTGAGGTGACGAACGATTTCAGCCTGGTTTGCTTTGACGGCCGTCTCGATTTATGGGATCACATTGCCAACGTCCTGGCAGCGATGCAGGCAGACGCGGAACTTTTGGAACTGGACGGAAGATTGGGCTAGTAACTGGTATATTTGGTAGTGGGCAGTTGGCAAGTAAGCTTCCAAACTTTCCGGCTATTATCCCCCAAGAAATAGACAAATTGTATACTGGTATCAAGCTGTTTTAGGGCCATTCTATAATTCAATACGCTGCCCTAACAATAGTTTAAAGCTGACGCGCCAAAGGAAACAAACACGCAGCTTAAACAAATGAACGACGGATAACTGTAAAGTTTTATAATCTGCGATTTTTCCCAATTATTCAAATGCCACGTTTATCAGGTCGAGAAAGAGAAGCCAGACTAATTCGTAAAGCTAATCGTGCAGCAGCGGTAGGACGATTAATGCTTGGAGAGTTCAATACATGGCAAGAATTTCTCCAAGCAGATGTGATAGAACTCGAAAGTTTACCACGTCGTCAACTTAAATCAGGGAAAAGTGATGTCAAAAAGAGACTTGCACCTGAAATAAAAAATTTCTGTTCAAAAAACTTTTCAGGAATGACTGATAGTAAACTGTCATTGCTTTACGAAGACATAAAAGCATTTCGAGGACTAGAAATTCCATTGAAGGAATTTGAAGAAAAGTATGCACATGTTAAACGCAATGTGCTGAAGGGTAATCCTGCTCATTTAACAATAGTTATCTCCTTATGGGGATTACAATTTAGATTCCCAGAAGATGAGCTTACTAAAAATTTGTTATTTGCTTTGCAACTCATTGTTCAGGCACAGAAAGACATAAAGGACTACAAAAAAGCAAGGCACCAAAGACTCGAAAAGGAAAGAGATCAGGTTTCCTCATTGTTGCGTCAAAATATTTTTGCGGCTCATTCGGCTGTCCTGTTTTGCTTTAACTTAATAGAGGCATATTTAAATGGCATAGCTTGGGACTACATCCAAACACACGATGTGTCAATGTTATCAAATCGAAAAAAGAAGCTGCTTGAAGATACTTTTTCAGTATCACTTCGAGACAAGTTAAAAAAATATCCCCAAATACTGAGCGGACAGGATCTCTGGCGGGTGAGTGAAAATGAGGGGCTATTAAGTGCTTTCATGGAAATAGCAAAGCCTTTTCGGGACTCTCTAGTTCATCCCTCACCATTTTCTGCTCCGGATAGATTTGGCGGATATGATAAACTCCAAAAATTTTATCGAATTGACTATGGTACAGCTTTAGGAACAGCAAATTTACTTGTATCGTTAATAGAATTAATTCATTCTCACGTATACGGTGAGAATGAGGCGTTACCGGATTGGTTTACGCAACTAAAGCAAGAGGTTAAAAAGACTAGTAATACAATCAGGAAGATAAAGATGACAAGGTAAATACACTTCTTTACGCTGCTGCCTAACAGGGCTTGCGTGCGCCGTGACGCGGCGCACGCAAGCCCTGTTAGGTGGGTGATGTATAAATGAACCGTAAGTTTGGCGTATTGGGAATGCTAGGGACTTTGGCGAGATAATATCATCCCAACAATTCTTCTAAACGATCAACATATCCGGCCAAAATGCCAAAAGTTGTTTCTACCGGTTCGGGGGAAGTCATGTCTACGCCGGCCAGTTTGAGGGCGTCCAGGGGGTAGACGGAGCCGCCTGCTTTGAGGAAGGCTAAATAGTTGTCGGTGGCTTGGGGACGGCCGTCCAGAATCCCCTTTGCCAGCGCGTGAGCGGCCGATATGCCGGTGGCGTACTGGTAAACGTAAAAGTTGCTGTACAGATGGGTGTGGAACTGCGCCCAGGTAATCCCCAGCCGTTCCCGGTCAATCTCCACCGCTTCGCCAAATCCCTCGCTGAACAGGTCGGCCATCAGGTTGATGAGGGCGTCGGCGTTCAACGCTTCGCCCCGCTCCACACGTTGATGAATTTCCAGTTCAAAGCGGGCCAGCGTGGGCATGATGAAAAAGTAGCGGTGGAAGTTAGCCATCGCTTCCTCAATGACGGCAATCTGGAAGTCGGGGTCGTCGTGCTCGGCCAGCAGATGGGCGCGTACCATCGCTTGGTTGAAGTTGGAGGCGACTTCGGCCACAAACAGGCCGTACCAACTGTAGATGAACGGCTGGTTTTGCCAGGTGTAGTATGAGTGCATGGAGTGACCCAGTTCGTGCGCCAGGGTGCTGAGGCCGAACAAGTCGTTACTGTAGCTCATCATAATGAAAGGGTGGGTACCGGGGCCGCCGGAGGAGAAGGCGCCCATCCGTTTGCCTTTGTTGGGGTAAACGTCTACCCAGCGTTCGGCCAGTGAGCCTTGCTTGAGGGTGTCGGCGTATGCGTCACCCAACGGCCGCATTCCTTCAGCTATCCATTCGACGGCCGTCTCATAAGGCACGTCTGGTGGATTGGCCGTGAGGGGTGCTTTCACGTCGTACAGATGCAGCTTTTCCAGCCCCAAGGCGCGGCGGCGAATTTCCCAATAGCGGCGCCAGGTAGGCAGGTTTTTCTGGTACGTCTCGATGAGATTGGTGAATACTTCGGTGGGGATAAAGTTGGCCGAAAGGGCGGCGTCCAGCGAATCTTCGTAGCGGCGCACGCGGGCAAAGAAGACGTCTCGTTTGACGCCGCCGGAGAGGTTGTTCGCCATGCTGTTTTTCAGGGCCAGGTGGGCGTCGGCGTAATGTTCCCAGGCAGTGCGGCGCAGTTCCGGATCGGCGTCGCCCAGAAGCTGACCGATGGTACCCTGGGTGATTTCGTAGGTTTCGCCGCTGCTGTCGGTGGCCGGCTCGAATTTGAGATCGGCGTTGGCCAGGATGCTGTGGGTGGCTACGGCCGTTTGCAGCGGGTCCTGCACCAATCCCAAAACTTCTTCCACTTCGGCCGAGCGGATGTGAGTCTGCTCCTGCTCCAGCCGGTCCAGGTAATGGCCGTAATGGGCCAGGCGGGAGTCTTCCGTCAGCCATTGGCGCAGCGTGTCAAAGCCGATGCTCAGCATTTCCGGTTCGGCAAAGGCCAGCGCGGCCTGGGCCTGGCCGAACAAGCTGCGGGCGCGGTCAGCGCGGGCCGCCCATTCCTGGTCTGTGGTGTTGACGCTGTAGTTGAGAGAGGCATAGATGAAGACGTGGCGCAGTCGGCGCTGTAACGCTTCGCTGGCCTCCATAAAGTCACCCAAAACGGCGGGGCCTGCGGCCAGACGGCCGTTAAACTTTCTAATCTCGTCAAGACGCGCCTGGATTTGGGTCACGACCGTTTCCCATTCTTCCACTGTAGCAAAAATAGAATCGGTATCCCAGCGATACTGTTCCGGGATTTCCTGGCGTTCGCGTACTGTTTGGGTCATTTTTCGCTCCTTGATGTGCGTAGGGCGATTTGCCAAATCGCCTTACGAATAGGTTTGCCCTGAATGGTAGGCTAATTGGGGGAAATTTTCCAGTATTTGGTTGAGGGAGGGAAGACGGCCGTTTGACAGACATTTCCCCTCACAACTATAATGCCAGCAGTTCAAAGCCAATTTGGGAGTGGTTTATGCAAAACAAGAGGAGGCGAGATTGTAAAACAGAAAAATTCCCCCACTGAATTAATGCAGCGCGAACAAATTGATCGCCAATTTGCCGCGATAGCTGATGACAAAGTCTACCAAAAAGCGCAATTGGCGCTGGCTGAATCTTTTGCTAACAGTGATTGGGAAGCGTTGATATTGGGAGAAGTCTGGCACATGAATTGATCCAAAAACAATAATTCGTGAAAATTTGGATAATTCGTGTCAAAAAAAATTCCGCACGGTACAATACTTGTTATCTTTTGACGACCTGACGTAGTTCTATGAAAACGACCGCCAACCAACCGGCCCTGAAGCGCAGTCTGGACAATCTGCTGCAAATAGACAGTTACGGTATTCCTGAAGCACAGGTGGATGAGGCCATGAACGGGGTGCAGATGCGGATACTGCCGTTTGTTTATATCAGCCTTTCCGTCTTGTTTGTGGCTTATGCCTCAATTCAGTTTGCCTTTTTGCAGGAACCAGGTTCGGATTTGATGACGGCCGTAGCTTTGGTGAGTGCAGCGGTATTGGGGGCGGTTTGGTATGCCTTGGTGCAAGGTAAAATCGAGTCGCGTTGGGCAGAGCCGTTAACGGCCGTACTCGCCCTTATCGTTTTTGCCAGCATCCAGCTGCGCCTCTTCCTCACCGCCGACCCTAAACAAGTGACTAATCTAGCCCTGTTTATCTTTGCCATCAGCGTCCTGTTCATCTCCACGCGCTGGTATTTGCTGATGCTTCTGGTTGCTTTTGCCGGGCTGTTGCACGCCGTCATCACCTTTCCTGATTACCCCGATTGGCGCTTTTTTATCGTGGTCATGCTGGCAGCGGCAGCCTCCGGCCTGGTGGCGCACGTGGGGCGGGTGCGCGCTTTTCGCCATACCGAAATTTTGCGCATTGTGGAGCGGCAGCAGCGGCAGGAACTGCGCCGCCGCAATTTGCAACTGCGCACCAGCATAGCCGTGGGCCAGCGCATCGTCTCCATTCTGGATTTGGAAGAACTGCTGGATCAGATTGCCGATTTGGTGTGGGAGCAATACCGGGTTTATTACGTCGGCGTCTTCCTGCCCCAGGAACGCTCGCGGCACATGACGGCCGGCGCAGAGGCCGGCCGGGCTGTGGCTGACGCCCCATTGCAGTTGCAAGCCGGCCTGACCGGGCATGTGGGTTGGGTCTTGGCGAACGGGAAAACGTTGGTTGTGCCGGACGTGTGTAAAGACCCGCGTTACGTACCGGCCGAAAAAGCGCCCCACACTTGCTGTGAACTGCTGCTGCCTCTGAAGATGGGTGACCGGGTATTGGGCGTGCTGGATTTGCAAAGTGAACAGCCCGGACGATATGCGCCGGATGAGATTCCCGCTTTCCAGCTTTTGGCGGATCAGATAGCTGTTGCTCTGGAAAATGCCCGATTGTACGCGCAGGTGAAGGCGTTTAATCAGGCGTTGGAGCAAAAGGTGGCCGAGCGTACCCAATCGCTGCAAGAGGCGTATGGCCGGCTGGAACGGCTGGACAAGACGAAAACGGACTTCATCACTATTGCTTCCCACGAGATGTTGACGCCGCTGACGATTGTCAATTTTAACAGCCAGATGTTCCTGGAGGATGAGGGAATTCGGGCGAACAGCTATTACCTGAAATGGGCGGAGGGCATTCACCGGGGTACGGCGCGTATGCAGGCCGTGGTGGACAGTATGCTGGACGTAGCCAAGATTGACAGCCGTTCGCTGGAGTTGTATCCGGCGCCGTTGGATTTGCCGTTTTTGGTGCGGCAGGTGGGTAAGCGTTTCCAGGAATCATTGCAGGAGCGCCAAATCAGGTTGGTGGTGTCACCGATGAGCGGTGTGCCGGAGGTGGAAGCGGATGCGGAGGCGATGCAGAAGGTGTTTTATCATTTGCTGGTCAATGCTATTAAATACACACCGGACGGGGGCGAAATCCGGGTAGACGGCCGTCCCCTTCCTATGCAGTTGGCTGACGGCCGTATCGTAGACGGTGTAGAAATCGTGGTGGCTGATACCGGCATCGGCATCGCGCCGGAAATCCAGGATTTGATATTTGAGAAATTTTTCCAGACAGGCGAAGTGATGCTGCACTCGTCCGGCAAGACGGCTTTCAAAGGCGGCGGTTCCGGATTGGGGTTGGCAATTGTCCGGGGTATTGTGGCCGCGCATCACGGCCGTATCCGGGTAGAAAGCGCCGGATATGACGAGGACCTCTGCCCCGGCAGCCGTTTTTACCTTAGTTTACCCCGCAAACAGCCGACAGACGGTTCTTTTTACGACACTTTCACCGCATCCCGTTGACGTATAAGGTAAAAAGTGGTTTGATGACAGCAGTTTGACGATGGTCAAAATGTATACTAATTCCTATTTCAAAAAAGAGCTGTTGCCCCGATAATAACTTTAGCTTATGTCTAATCACACCAGTCAACCGGATTTATTACAGAATATAAAGGTGGATAATCACCGCGCCCAGATTTTGGAGACGGTTTACCAGATTACCGCACCTGTACGCGCCTTACGGCCGTTAGACGAGACGTTGGCGGAAATTGACCGGCAAATCCGGGACGTGTTTCAACCGGACACCTACTTTCTGGCTTTGGTTAAACCCGGACTGGAACAGATTGTGTTCCCTTACGCTCTCGTAGAAAACAAGACCGTCTATCGCGCGCCCGTTCCGCTGCATGATGATGCCAGTCTGGCTGCCTGGGTGGTGGCGAACAAAGTGCCCTTTGCCACGGATGAGGACCCGGAGAAGTATCAGTATCCGGTAAGCGGGTTGTCCCCGTTTAACCAGATGCCTTCTGTGATGTGCGTACCCTTAGTGACGGAAGATTTGGCTGTTGGGGCGATTTGTGTGCAGCGAGAGGAGCCTGGAGCTTATTCCCCGGCCGATTTGGAGACGTTAACGGCCGTAGCCGAGCATCTGGCTGTCATCATGCAAAATGCTACTTTGTTTACTACCACGCGGGAGATGTTGGAGCAGGGCACGACAGATTACCAGACGGCCGTTGCCTTGCGCCAGGCCATTGCCGACATTGGCACTTCTCTGGAAAAAGAGACGGTTACTCAAAATTTCCTGTATGCTTTACACAGAGTGGTCAGTTATGAAAATGCTACCGTTTTTTTGTGGCAGCAAGGCAAGCTGAATTATGCCGCCGGACATAATGTGACTGACCGGCCCTCACCGCTGGCTCCGCAGGCGATGGAGTCATTCTGGCAGGAACATCCCCTTATGCGGGTATTGCAGGAAACGCAAACGGCCGTTTATGTGGCCGATACCAGGAAAGATGAACGCTGGCAGCCTTTTTCCGGCGGCGAGTTTATCTGTTCCTGGCTGGCGGCGCCCCTGTTGGTTAAGGATGAGTTGATTGGGGTCTTGCTGGTAGACAGCCGTCAGCCGGATGCGTTTGACCGGCGGGTGGAATGGCTGGTGACGACGCTGGCTGGACATACGGCCGTAGCCATCCGCAATGCCCTGTTGTATGAAAATTCGGAACAGCAATTGGCCGAATTAGCTACCCTGTACCAGGCCAGCGCCACCATGACGGCTAATCTGGACCAGGATTTTGTGTTGCAAACAGTTGTGTCTGAGATGGTGCGTGCTCTACAAGTAGATAGCTGCACCATTTTTGTGTGGGATAAGGACCAGCAAACCTTGATACCGGCAGCGCATCAAAGCCATGCTTATTGGCAGCAGGAAATAGCAGCCAAGGCGGGGACAAAACCGCTGGGGCTGCGCCGTCTGGAACACCTGGAGCAACACGCCATGGTACACCGTATTTTTAATACGCGGAAGATTGAAAGTTTGCGGGTAGACCAGACGCAGACGCCGGAAGAACAGGAACTATTGGTTGCCGCTGGCTTGAAATCGGTCATGCTGGTCCCCTTAGTGCGGCAGGAAGAAGTGCTGGGGATTTTGGCGCTGGGTGAAATTCTGGAACCGCGCAGTTACGGCCGTCGGGAACTGCGTCTGGCGCAAAATCTGGCGGGGCAAGCGGCCGTAGCTATTGAACATGCTCATTTGTTCAGTCAGGCGCAGCGGCGTATTGAGGAGCTGTCCACGTTCCACGATATTGTGTTGCAGTTGAATACGCCGCTGCAATTAAAAAATGTGTTGGATGAGATTACGCGGGCGGCTTTGAAGCTGCTGCCGGCGACAAACTCTCATATTTTCCTGTATGATGAGGCAACAGAGCAGTTTACCTTTGGTTCGGCTCTATGGCAGGACGGCCGTCGGGAACCGGCAGTGAAATCGTTACGGCCGTCAGGCAAAGGTATCACCGCTACAATCGTCAAACAGGCCAAACCGGTGGTTATTAACGATGCCCCTAATCATCCTTTTTACCAATCAAAAAAAGCCCGCCAATGGCATATAAGCGCCATTGCCGGTTTCCCTCTGAGATATGGTGAACAGGTCATTGGCGCGTTTACTATTGCGTTTAAGCAGCCGCACACCTTTAGCCGCGACGAATTGCTCTTGCTGAATTTGCTGGCCGAGCAGGCGGCCGTAGCTGTGCGCAATGCCGAACTATTTGCCGATTCACAACGTCGTTTGCAAGATATGTCCGCTTTGGTGGACATGGCTAAGCAGGTTACAGGCAATCTAAAGCTGCAAGATGTATTGCAGACGACAGTTCAGATATTACGAGGTTTGATGAAAGCGCGGGCCAGTACCATTACAATGTTATCAGACCGGGGTGACGAATTGGTTGTGAAGGCGGCCGTTGGCGTTGATGCAGCCTATATGAATGCGCGTATGAAGTTGGAAGATACGGTTTCCGGACAAGTTGTGCGAAGTTCCGACCTGATCTACATCCGGGATACCCACAGCGATCCGGCGTTCCTCTTTTTTGATAAACGGGTGCGCAGTTTGCTGGTCGTGCCGCTCATTGTGCGGGATGAAGCTATTGGTACGTTGACGATTGACAGTGACCAACCCAATGCTTTCTCGGAATCGGATATGCAGTTGATGACAATTGCGGCCGCGCAAGTGGCCGTAGCTTTGCAAAACGCTCGTTTGTTTGAAAAACTGGAAGCCCGTGCGGAAGAATTAGCCCTGGCTTATGAAGAAATCAAGGAAAGCGACCGGCTGAAAGATGAATTGGTGCAAAATGTCTCCCATGAGCTGCGCACGCCTTTGACGTTTGTGAAGGGGTATGTGGATTTGTTGATGGATGGCGGGTTAGGTTTGTTGACGGCAGAACAGCAGGAATATTTGCAGATTGTCTCGGATAAAACGGATGAAATTACCCGGATCATTGAGGATATTATCACTCTGCAACGTATTGATGCTGGAAACCTGATGTTGGAGCCGGTAGCGATGGCTGAGTTGTTGCAAACGGCCGTAATCAATCACCGTCTGGTAGCCAATGACAGGGGACTTTCCATTGTTGCCGACATTCCTGCGGGTACGGCCGGTATGGTTATGATTGATAAGTCCCGCATGAACCAGGTGCTGGATAATCTTATCGGCAACGCGATGAAGTTTAGCCCGGACGGCGGCGTCGTTACTATTGCCATGAAAGAGCAAGAAGATAGGGTCAGCGTGATTATCTCAGATGAAGGTATTGGTATGCCGAAAGAGAAGTATAAGCGAATTTTTGAACGATTTTACCAGATTGACGGCTCTACCCGGCGACGCTTTGGTGGCACAGGGATTGGTTTGGCTATCGTTAAGCGTATTATTGACGCTCATAATGGAGAAATTTGGGTGGAGAGTAAAGTTGATGAAGGCAGTTCCTTTACTTTTGTACTGCCGAAATTAAAATCAGAGGTATTAGTTCCTTCAGTTTAGGTCTCGTATCGATTATAGTAGTTTTAAGTAGGTACTGTTTTGTCTAAATGGAATCGTAAAAACACAATTGATGTCACATTGATGCCCAAGATTGATTTACACCGGCATTTTGAAGGCTCTTTGCGGCTGTCTACGCTTTTGGAAATTGCGCGGGAGTACGAGTTGGATTTGCCGGTGACGGATTTGGAGGATTTACGGCCGTTTGTCCAGGTCACTGATGATCCGCCAGACCACGAACTGTTTCTCAGTAAATTTGAAGTACTGCGCCACTTCTACCGCAGCCCGGAAATCATCCATCGCCTGGTTTACGAAGCTGTAGCCGACGCGGCAGAGGACAACGTACAATACCTGGAACTACGCTTCAGCCCGCAAGCACTTTCCCGTGTGCGCGGTTTTTCTCTGGCGGAAGTGACCGATTGGGTTATTGACGCTGTTCAGGAAGCCAGCCAGGATTACCAAATTCAGGTGGGCCTGATTGTGACCATGGTGCGGCACGACCCGTTGGAACAGGCCCGTCAGGTAGCTCAGGTCGCTTTTGATCGTCACGAAAAAGGAATTGTGGGGCTGGATTTGGCCGGTAATGAAGTCAAGTTCCCTTCGGCTCCATTTGCCCCTATTTTTGCGGAAGCCAAACAGTTAGGCATGGGCATTACCGTTCATGCCGGGGAATGGTCCAGCGCGCTGGGCGTGCGGGATGCGGTGCTGAATTTACACGCAGACCGTATTGGTCACGGCGTGCGCACCATCGAAAATTCTCAGGTTTTACGCCTGGTAAAAGAACGGGACGTGGCCTTTGAAGTGTGTCTAACCAGTAATTTGCAAACGGGTGTGGTGCGCCGGGTGAGCCATCACCCTTTGGTGGATATGCTGGATTTGGGTTTGGCGGCTACCTTGAATACGGACGACCCCACGGTGAGTAACTGCGTGTTGTCTGACGAGTACCACATTGCCATAGATGAGTTGAATTTGTCTTATGCTGATTTACGGCTGATGACGTTGAACGCGGCGCGAGCCGCCTTCTTGCCGGAGGCGGAACGGCGGCAGTTGGTAGCCCATTTTTCCCGCCAACTACCGGCGCAGATTGGCAATAATGGGCAGCTGCCTTTTATATTGACTCCCACTCTCTAAGCGCCATTTTGATTACCAGTCTAATACGCGAATCTTCAATATCACGGGGATTATCGTAGATTTTTCCGTCTACGTTGATCTGTACGCCACCCTCTCCACTGCCGGTTAGATGAATAGAACGATTCACCAGTTCAGGATCAGCCAAAATATGTTTTTGTAAAACAACGTCTATCTGTTCCAGCAGGCTGAGGGGCTGTTGAGCAGCAGCGCCTGTTTTGACCTGGGGGGTGATGGGCAGAGGGGAGCGTGCTTTTGGCGCGCTCGTTTTGGCGGCGTAAAGTTTGGCTTGCTGTTCGGCCAGGAATTGGGCCTGCTGCTCTTCGGGGGAAAGAGGGGGGGGGTATACGGGAGGAGGTGTTGGCAAAACTGCCGGGGCGG
>JALUPA010000282.1 GCA_027054335.1 Ardenticatenaceae bacterium | reverse complement strand
AGCCCGGCGGAATGGCGGCAGTTGGCCCGCATGAATTTACAAGTGGGCCAGATGGCTATTGCTGCGTCTGCTTACCAGCCGGCCTACCAATACTTCAACAACGGCTTGGGCCAGCTGGGCCGGCTGAACGATTTCTGGTGTGAAGAATATGACCTGGCGCTGGCGCTGCATACGGCCGCCGCCGAAGCAGCCTATCTCAGCGGGCAGTATGAAGAGATGGAACGGCTGGCAGCGGAGATCACGGCTCATTCGCAGCAATTTTTGGATGAAATTCCGGTGCATATGTACAAAATTCAGGCGCTCAGCGCGCAGAACCGGTTGGTGGAGGCGATTGATTTTGCCCTGCCGGTTTTGCAGAAGCTAGGCATCAACCTGCCCCGAAAACCAAACCGCCGCCATTTGTTGACGGCCGTCTTGCGATTGCGTTTGACATTACGGGGGAAATCTATCGAAAGTCTGTTGGATTTACCCCCTTTAAGCGACCCCACTATGATAGCGGCCGGCACGTTAATGACTCATTTGGGCGTAGCCGCTTACTTTGCCAACACTGAACTTTTTGCCTTGATTGTGCTGCACCTGGCGCAGATTTCCGTGAAGTATGGCAACTATTCTTTCTCTTGCCGGAATTATGTGGCTTATGGTTTGATATTGTGCGGGCCGTTGCGGGATATTGAGTCCGGCTACCGTTTTGGTCAATTGGGTGTGGCGCTGACAGATCGGCTTGACGCCCCGGAAGTTAAAACGGCGGCGATGCTGCTGCTGAATAATTTTGTGCGGCACTGGAAGGAAAATCTTCACGCCATCATTCCCGCTTTTCAGGAAGCGTACCAGATTGGACTGGAAACCGGTGATTTGCAATTTGCTTCTTTTTGCGGTTACGCCGAATGTGCCACCGGTTTTTATGCGGGTCTGGAATTACCGCCGCTTATTGACCGGGCCAGCCAGTATGGGGAAGCCATGATCCGGTTTAAGCAGGAAAAGATATTATACGTTCATCGCCTTTTCCAGCAATCTGCGGCCAATTTGGCGGGGGAAACGGCCGTGCCTTATGAACTGGCAGGCAGTTATTACGAGGAAAATGAGTCTGTGCCCCAGTATATGGCGGCCAATGATAACAACGCATTGTGTACCTATTATGTGCAAAAGGGGCTGTTGTGTTACTTGTTTGGTCAAAATAATCTGGCGCAAACTGCTTTGTCGCAGGCAGAACCTCTTTTGGGCAGTATTGTGGGTTCCTATGTTGTCCCCATTTTTTATTTTTATGATTCCTTGAATCAACTGGCGTTATATGCCCATGCGGAAATGGCACAGCGGCAGCGAATTTCAGAAAAGGTGACAGCTAATCAAAAGAAGATGGCTTACTGGGAGGAGCATTGCCCGGCCAATTTTGCCCACAAGCACAGACTGGTGGCGGCAGAGCAGGCGCGGGTGTTGGGGAAAACGGCTGAGGCGCGGCATCTGTATGACACGGCCGTAGACCTGGCCCATGAGAGCGGCTTCCTCAATGAGGAAGCGTTGGGCTATGAGTTGGCCGGTCGGTTTTATCGGGAGATGGGTAACGGCCGTTTGGCGCATTATTATTTGCAGCAGGCGTATTATGGCTATTCCCGCTGGGGCGCGGCGGCCAAAGCAGACCATCTGGCCGAAAGTTATCCGGCCATCGCCTTGCAAGACCGGGAATCCGGTTCGCCATCCAGCCTGACTTTGACCGACTCTTCACCAATCAGTTCCTCACAAAGCAGCGCTGCATCCCTTTTGGATTTTGCCAGTATTGTAAAAGCCTCACAGGCATTGTCCGGCGAGATTGTGCTGGACAAGCTGCTGTCCCGGCTGATGGCTTTGGTGATTGAAAATGCCGGTGCGCAGTCCGGTTGTCTACTGCTGGAGGAGGCGGAGCAATGGCAGCCAGCAGCGTATGGCGGTGAAGTGACGGCAGACTGGGCGCCGCCGCTGTCTATCGTCAATTATGTGGCCCGATCCCAAAAGACAGTAGTGCTGGATGATGCAGCACGATCGAATCAATTTACTTTTACTTTGGATACGGCCGTAACCGAAGGCGGTATGAAATCACTGTTATGTATGCCCCTGCTGAATCAGGGCGAACTAACGGGTATCCTCTATCTGGAAAACGATCTGGCGACGGGAGTTTTTACGCGGGACCGGCTGGCGGTATTGAATGTACTGGCTTCGCAGGCAGCTATTTCTATCGAGAACGCCCGACTGTACGGCCGTCTGGAGGAACACAGCCGCACCCTGGAGCAACAGGTGGCCCAGCGCACGGCGCAGCTTATGCAGGTTACCCAGGAAGCGCAAGCCGCTCGTGCCGCCGCCGAACAAGCCAGCGCCAACAAAAGTGCCTTTCTGGCCAATATGAGCCACGAACTCCGCACGCCACTTAACGCCATTATTGGCTTTACCCGTATCGTGAAACGGCGCGGCGGTGACGCGCTGCCGGAAAAACAGATTAATAATCTGGACAAGGTGTTGGTCAGCGCCCAAAATCTGTTGCAGCTTATTAACACTATTTTGGATATTGCCAAAATTGAAGCAGGGCGTATGGAGGTGCATCCTGCCGCTTTTGATATTGGCGAATTGGTGACCCTGTGTGCAGATACGATACGGCCGTTGCTGCAAAATGGCGTTACTCTGCAAATGGACATCCAGTCGGCGTTGCCTCAATTGGTATCGGACCAGGCTAAAGTGCAGCAGATTTTGATTAACCTGCTCAGTAATGCCGCTAAATTTACCCGGGCTGGTTCCATCACGATTCGGGTTTATCAAAAAGGGCGCGGCCTGTATTTTGACGTGATTGATACTGGCGAAGGTATTGCAGAAGAAGCCCTTACTCGCATCTTTGAAGAGTTTGAGCAGGTAACGCCGGAAGTGCAGGTTGAGTATGCCAGTACAGGATTGGGACTGCCCATCAGCCGCAGTTTGGCCCGGTTGTTGGGTGGGGATGTTACGGCCGTATCCCAACCAGGCGCCGGCGCTACATTCACTTTATACTTGCCTCTGAGCTTTCCAAGCGGCGGGGAACCATCACAATAGAATGAGAAGAGAGAAAACGAGGTAAATTTTACTTGTAGCGGCGCGTATCATTTAGTAGAATAGTTTTGCTTCCTTATGGAGGATCAGTTGGCTCAGGCAAGGACAGACCATGAGTTTTCTCACGACAGCAAAAATTACTTGGTTTGACGATGGATGTTGTGATGTTAAATACCTGGATGAATGGGACCGCGTTCCTTTAAGTTATCGTCCCGGGCAGGTTGTGGATGGCAGTTGGTACACTGACCAGTACGAATTGAAACTGGGGCGGGACACATCCGGCAAATTATTTCAGATTGCAGCCGAGCGGCTGATGCGTTACCAGTTTTACCCCAAAGATATTTTGCACCACGTCAGTGATTTTGGCTTAAATGAACGATGGCCCCGTCCCGGTGACCGTATTGTACAGCGCCTTCATATTTTTACCCTGGCCGGCAAGCCGGTGCTGGACGTTATCAGCATGAACCAAATCGAGTCGGTTTGCGAGGAGCCGCGCCGGGTGGGGTTTCGCTACGTCACGGTGGCAACGCACGTGGAGCAGGGGGAATGGTCGGCTTACGTGACGTGGGATGTGCAGGATGATGTGGTGTTGACCATTTGCGCAATCT
Organism: Ardenticatenaceae bacterium; assembly: GCA_027054335.1. Lineage (GTDB taxonomy): Bacteria > Chloroflexota > Anaerolineae > Promineifilales > Promineifilaceae > JAJRTP01. The sequence continues at coordinate 9,558 of JALUPA010000282.1, read as the reverse complement.
CTCGCCCTGACCCCGAAGAACCAGCCCGCAACCATAAATTTATACGCGCCCGGCAAAAAGAAGGACATCAACGCGGTCTGGCCTATTTTCAAAAAACAGTTCTGGATGTTTTTGACCGTGTCGTTTAGCCTAAATCACAGCCCCCAATCAGCCCGCGTTCGCTCGATCTCCACACCAACCGCTTGAGCCGAAGGTAACGCTTCCGGTTTTTCCACCCGTACCCGCACTTTTTTCACTGGCTCACATTCTGCTAACACCAGGTGAGCGACGTTGGCTGCCAGTTTTTCTACCAGATGATTTTTTGCAGTTTCTACGTACCGGGTGATTTGCCGGGCAATGGTCTCGTAATTCACGGCGTCGGCAATATCATCGGAAACGGCCGCCGCCCGGGTATCGGCGAACATGATCACGTTAATGACAATTTCTTGCTCCTTAACGCGCTCGTCCGGGTGAATGCCAATAATGCCGCGTAGTCGCAGGTTCTTGATGATGATTTTGTCCATGATTGGAGATAAGCAGGTAACTGGGTAATTGGGTAATTTACGCAGTTACCCAATTACCTAATTACTCAATATGCTCCTCCAGCCACGCTGCTAAATCGGCCAGCATCTCGTCTTTATGCAGGTCGTTGTGGGACTCGTGGTAGCCGCCTTCGTAGACGATGAGCTTTTTGTCGTCGTGGGGCACGGCCGTATAAAAATCGCGTGTGTTCTGGACGTTGACCAGCCGGTCGGCGTCGCCATGAATGAGTAAGAGGGGCGGCTGAAATTCACTGGCCTGGGCCAGAGTTTCTTGTGCCGCTTTGTCCAGTTCGGTGGCCAGGCGGGGTGTGCCTTTGTCGTGTACCAGCGGGTCATTCTGGTACGCTTCGACGACGGCCGTATCCCGCGAAATGGCTTCTACGTCCAGCCCCGAACTGACGGACAGCGTAGGCCAGACGGAAGATAGGAGCTTGCTCATTACCGCCAGCGCCGTAGGGATGTCCAGTTCGCCCACCGCCGGGGCGGAAGCAACCACACCTTGCAGCCCGTCCGGATAATATTCAGCGTAATTTAAGGCAATGCCGCCGCCCATACTGTGCCCCATGAGGAATAACGGCCGTCCCGCTTCCTTTTCCTGCACCATTTGCACAAACCGGCGCAAATCTTCCCGGTATTCGGCCCATTCGTTAATGTGCCCGCGCTGGCCTGGGGAACGGCCGTAGCCCCGATGATCCAGAGCGTAAACGGCATATCCCTGGGGAACCAGCGCCTCGACCACGTTTTGGTAACGGCCGCTGTGTTCCCCCAAGCCGTGCGCAATGACCAGCGCCGCTTTGGCCGGTTCATCGGGCTGCCAGGATTGATGGTAAAGTTCGGTACCGTCTACGCCGGAAAAGAAACCTTCTTCGTGCTGCATACAAGCCTCCTCGTAAAGTTACTGGCGGCTATTATACAAAGTAACGTCCAAATACCGAAGGTGCTTTCCACTGTAGGGCGATTTTGCAAATCGTCCGGACGATTTGCAAAATCGCCCTACGCCTTTTGGCCCAAATGAAGACCATCCCCGAAGTTGAACTTCTAAACTGTATACCAAAATCCTGCTTCCTGCTGCCGGGCAACAGCCTGGGCCTGCTGATAACAGCGTTCGGCTTCATCTACGGCTCCGGTTTGCTCCAGAAGCGACCCTTTGAGGCGGTACAGTTCCGGCTCGAAATAATGTTCCTCGTTTTTCTGGATGATGGCGGCGGCTTCGGCCAGTAAATTCAGGGCGGGTTGGGGTTGACCAAGACGGCCGTAAACACTTGCCAAAATAACTAACCGGCTGCTTTGGCCTAATTGAGCGCCAATCTGCTTTTCAATCGTCAAGCATTGGCTCATTTTTGCGGCCGCTTCCACCAGGGCTGCCCGGGTGCCTTTTTGTACGGCCTGGATATGAGCCAGAGAAAATTGACATAATGTCTGCAAGTACAAGAAATGTCCTTCGACTGCCAGTTTCAGGGCTGATTGAGCGTAGGCCACGGCCGTATCATAATCTTGAAAGTAAAAAGAATTGGGGGTGCATCCGGCAATTAAGTGAGTGAATACGGCCGTGTGTGGATGATCCAACCCCTCTGCCAGCGATAAAGCCGTGGCAAGATGCTGCCGGGCTGGCTCCGGTTGGCCCAGATGCAAGAGGGTGTGCCCGGCCCAGATATGGGCGGAGATACCCGGTTCCTGCCCCACCCTATAAGCCAGCGGCCGGTAGATTTCCGGCTCATAAGCAGCGATGGCCGCCTCAAAGCAAGCCAGCGCCTGGCGCAGTCGCCCCATAAAAAACAGCGGCAGCCCGGTGAGGACGTGAGCCATCACCACATACAAACTATCCACCTTCGCCTGGCTGATGATGGTCTGCATCTGTTCGGCGATGGTCAAGGCAGTGGGCAAGTCGCCGCTGGCTGCGTAGAAAGAGGTCAGCCAGAAGAGGGCGGTGATTTGCTGCGGATTGCTGCCGCACTCCCGGCATAGGCTGAGGGCGCGGTCATACACTTGTTTGACGGCGGGGGCGGCATACCCCTGGAGAGCCAGGAGAGACGAACCCAGAGCCAGTTGCAGGCTGATTTCCTGCTGGTCCCGCTCCGGCGTTTCTGGCAGGGTGTGCAGCAGGGCCAATGCCTGGCGGAAGTGGCTGACGGCTTCTTCGTTGGCCGATAGTTTACGGGCGCGCTCCCCGGCCATTTGCCAGTAGGGGATGGCTGGGGCGGCCAATCCGGCTTCGGTAAAATGCCAGGCGAGTTGAGGGGCGACGGCCGTTTTCTCCAATTCCGCCGCTTCATACCAGTCCTCCAGCGTCTGCCCGGTGGCCTCATGTAAACAGGATCGCTCCACGTCATCAAGCTGCTGGTAGAGATATGTCTGGAAGAGGCTGTGGCGGAAGCGGTAATGAGAGAGACGTTGGTCGCCTACAAATTCGCTGCCCTGGGCGCGGATGAGTCGGTGGGTGCGGCTCAATTCGCCGCTCAACTGGTGGATGGCCTGGCGGGGAGCTATGCGGCTGACGTGAGCGGCTAATTCGGCCGTAAACGATTCGCCTTGCACGCTAGCCGCTGCCAACAATGTCTGGTTCTCCGGGGACAGCCGGCCGATGCGTTCGGCAATCACCGCTTCCACGCGGGCGGGCAGGATTTCCCAGGAGATGGCCGGGCCGACTGTCCACCAACCAGCCGCATCCCGCACCAGATCGCCCCGTTCCTGCATCCCGCGCAGCAGTTCAATGGTAAACAGGGGATGGCCTCTGGTTTGCCGGGTCAGGGTTTCGCGGAAGGCGTCGTCCAGCCGGTTGGGTTCGGTATCCAGCCAGGCGTCTACAAACGGCCGTTCCGCTGCCCGATCCAGATTGATAGCCTTCTGCCCAAACTGTCGCTGTAGTTCCAAAACGATTGGCTGCAAAGGGTGCCGTTCTCCTTGCCGGGTGATGGCCTCATTCGGCCGGTATGCGCCCACGATGAGGATGGGGTGATGGGCAATTTCCCGCCCCAAATGGAACAGCAGATTGAGGGAACCGGCATCCGCCCACTGCAAATCGTCCAGCAAAATAAGCAGGGGGCCGTGCTGGCTGATCGCTTGCAGCACCCGGCTGACCTGCTGGAAAAGGTCGGCCTGGGGAATGGCGGCGGCGGGCAAGGCGGCAGGCAGAACGGCCGGATTAACAAAGGCGCCGGGCAGCGCCGGGCCATGCGTTTGCAGGGCGGTCACCGCGTGGGGACGCAGCCGCCACAAACGCTGCGCCTGGGCCGGAGTAAGCTGCCCGGCCTGCCAGCGCGGTTCAATCTCGCCGGCCAGTGTACTCAGCGCCGTGCGGAAGGGCAGGTAAGGATCGCCCTGGCCGGTCTGGGCGTGGCCGCTGCCGCCGGTCACAATCAAATCGGGGATGGCTATCTGGGCGGCGCGGGCAAATTCGTGGCTGAGGGCTGTCTTGCCGCTGCCCGCTTCGCCGGTGACGAAGATGACCCGGCCCTGTCTCTGGGCGGTTTGTTGCAGATGGGTTTGCAGTTGGTTGAGTTCGTATTCGCGGGCGACGAAGGGGGTGGGCACGGCCGTTTCTGCGGGCACATTTTGGCTGAAATCAGGGGGCGAGGGCTGGGCGGCGACGTTGCTGGAGGCGGCCGACCCGGCTCGAATTTGCTCCGCCAGTTGCGCGGTTTTCGGTTCGGGGGCGATGTCCAGTTCGGCGGCTAACGTCTGGCGGAAGGCGTCATAGTGGGCGACGGCCGTATTCCGTTCTCCCGTGGCCGTCAGCAGGCGCATAAGCTGCCGTTGGCCTGCTTCCTGCCACGGTTCCAGTTCCACCTGCCGCCAGGCGTAGGGCAGGGCTTGCTCGTACTGCTGGCGGGTCTCGTGGTGGCTGGCGAGTTGGTGGCAGGCCAGGGTGACTTGCCGCTGGTACTGCTCTCGTTTGAGCATGACCCATTCTTCAAAAGCAACGCTGCCGGAGATAGAGAACCCTTCGAGGAAACGGCCGCCGTACAACCCGGCAGCCTGGGCCAGATGATCCACATCTCCGGCGGCCATATATTGCCCAAAGGTCAATACATCTATCCGGGCCAGGCTGTCTTCGTTAAATTGCAGGGTTTGCCGGGTGATGTGCAGGTAGGTAGGTACGGCCGTCTGGTCGCCAATGGTCTGGCGCAAGTTGGATAGGGCGCGGCGCAGATTGGTTCTGGCCTGGGTTTCCGGTTGGTCCGGCCAGAATAAACAGGCTAACGCTTCCCGGCGATACGGCCGTTGTCCTTCCACCGCCAGATAAGCCAGCAGCGCCAATACTTTATCCGTCTTGAAATGAGCCGTCGTCTTTCCCCCCAGCACCACGCGCGGCGACCCGAACAAGTACACAGCTAACCTGTCCATTTAGCCCTCTCAAGTGCCAGGCAGGGGTAAACGAACTTGGTCATTCAAGAGGGCATACCCCCTGGCACTGCTACACTTTGATTATACGCGGTCAGGGCAGTCGGATTCAACTGCCATTTGTCACTTATTTATCACGTGGGGCGATTTTCAAAATCGCCCTACAACATTATATCACTTTGATGGAGGGGACGTTTTTTTCACGTTTGGGTTTTATGCTGGCGGTAGTGTGGAAGCGGCCGGAGATAAACCAATGACCAAACCGGAGGAACAATATCTGTCCTACCTGCTGCGCCTGTGGCAATCACGGCGCAATGGGGAGTTTGTCTGGCGGGCCTCGCTGGAATCGTCGCAAACCGGCCAGCAGTATCTTTTTGCGACGTTGGAGGAGTTGTGCGCTTTTTTGCAAGAGCGGACAAATTTACCTGATTTTCCTCAAGGAAAAACAGAGGAGCGTGAATCATGAAGAAGTTTGTGTTTATCCTGTTAGTTGTTGTGTTGACTTTGGCAGCTTGTGGCGGGGATTCGGCCTCAGTAGATAATCCGGAAGCAGCGGAAACTGCGCCTACGGCCGTACCCCCCTCACCTGAACCCGCAGAACCATCACCGGAACCGACGGAATTACCCGACCCCACAGCAACGCCAGAACCGTCTTTGATAACCGATGCCGCCGACATGGTGGGCATCTGGCTGGGAACGGTAGCCGGCGAGAAGGGGTATGTGATGTATACGGCAGACGGCCGTTACACCGTCGCCCTCATCCAGGATAATTTAGGAACCGCGCCGCGTGTCTCCGGCGAATATTGGTTTGAAGACGGCAAAATCCATCTGCGTGATTTGGAAAACGCCGGACATTGGGCCGTTTGCGACGCGGAAACAGTGGGCGTATACGAAGCCGTTGTGCTAGAAGACGGCCAGGTGCAATTCCAGACGGTGGAGGATGGCTGCGATGAAGGCGGTTTTACCCGTAACTACATCTTCGCCAACATGATGCAGGAACGGATTGGCGACTCGGTTCCCATCGCGGCAGCGGAAGCTAAAACCGAAGCTGAGACTGCTCCCAATCCCGAACTGGCCGCGGCGCTGCAAACCGTCCTGGAAAGCTACGCGGCAGAAAATGGCGCGGGGGCGGTTTTGCTGGTAGATGCGCCGGATATGGGTTTTACCTGGAAGGGCGCAACGGGCATGGCCGACCCGGAAGCAGGACTGGAGATGGCCCCGGATGATCAGTTTATCATTTCCAGCGGGACAAAGATGTATACGGCCGTGACCATCCTGAAACTGGTAGAGCAAGGCAAACTCAATCTGGACGATCCCATCAGCCTGTATTTGCCGGAAGAACTGGTGAGCCAACTGCTCATTCTCGACGGCCAGTCGTATGGCGAGGAAATCACGGTGCGCCAACTGTTGAACCACACCAGCGGCCTGGGCGACTTTTCCAACGGTACCGATGAGGACGGCAATGGCCTGCCCGATTTCAAGGATTTGGTGCTGAACGAGCCGGATACGGTGTGGAACCCGGAGGCTGTTCTAGCTTGGGCGGTGGAGAATGCGCCTCCCGTGGCTGTGCCTGGGGAAATGTACAATTACAGCGACACCAATTTCCAACTGTTGGGGTTGATTGTGAAAAATGTTTCGGGGATGAGTCTGGCTGAAGCGTACCACCAGCTAATTTTTGAGCCGCTGGGGATGGAGCAGACGTACCTGGAGTTTAATGAGCCTGCGGTACCGGGGGTGGACGGCCGTACCCTCTCCCGCGCCTTTTATAACGGAACCGACTGGAACGGGTTGGACAGCCATTCCTACGAATGGGGGTCTGGCGGTCTTGTCTCTACGGTGGAAGACCAAAACCGCTTTTTACGGGCCTGGGTCAACGGCGACCTCTTTGACGATCCCGCCAGTAAAGAAGCGATGCTGACGTGGGGCGAGACGACCAATGCCGGTGTTTATTATGGCCTGGGCACGTTCCGCTTTGTTTTCGACGAGTGGGGTATCCCTGACTTGGGTGAAGTGCAGGGGCATGGCGGCCTTTTTAACAGCCAGGCGTTTTATTGGCCGGAGGAGAACGTGATTATTGTAGGCACGCTAAATTCCAATGAGCCGCCGCTTGGCTTTATTGGTGTGATGATTGATGCGTTGTCCACTGTTCAGGCGATGTCCGAGTAGGTTTTAGGAGACGAGGTGGTTTGACGGCCGTTACCGGAGCAATTTGTCGGGTAACGGCCGTTTTATTTACAGTTGGCCCGCTTTCATGGGGGTCATTAAGGCTAAATTTTTGTGGGTTGGATCGGCCGCGACTTTTTGGGCCAACAGGTTGGCTTGTTCCTGGGCTGCGGTAACAACGGCCGTTTCATCTATCGTGAGCAAACGGCCGTTTTCCACCAATACCTTCCCCGCGACCAGCACCGTTTTTACTTCATGGCCTGATCCCGCGTAGACTAAATTTGGCACAATGTTTCGTATGGGGGCCTGTAAAATGGGGGATAAATTGGGTTCGGTCAGGTCAACCAGGATCAAATCTGCCTGTTTGCCCGCGGCCAAAGAACCAACTTTATCATCCAGACCCAACGCCTGCGCTCCCTCTATCGTCGCCATGCGTAAGACTTCCCAAGCGGGCATGACGGTGGGGTCGCTGTAGCGGATTTTGTTGAAAAGGGCGGTGAGTTTCATTTCGTTGAAGATGTTATTGCAATTGTTGCCGCACGCCTGATCAGACCCCAAGCCGACAGGCCCGCCCGCTTGCTTAAAGGCTGCCGCTGGCGGCACAATGCCATCAATAATGCCGATGCTACCAGAGCAAACAATCATTTTCGCACCCCGTTGGGCTACGAGCGCAGCTTCCTCTTCGGTGGCATCGGTTAGATGAATTGCCAATAGCTGCTCGTCCAGATAGCCAATTTCATCCAGAAAAGCGATGGGGCGTTTGCCGTATCGCTTGTAGATTTGTTCCGTTTCCCGGTCGCCCTGGGCGGTGTGCATGTGCAGCAGCCAACCTTCCCGCTGGCCGATTTCTTTGGCTTCCAGGAGCAGTTCCAGGGGCATCATGTCCGCCCCGTGGACACCGAGCATGGTGGTGATACGGCCGTCTCCCGCACCATCCCATTCCTGAGCATACGATACAGCCTGAGCCATCGCTTGTCGTCCGGCTGCTAAATCGAAGGGGTACAAGGCGCCCACTTTCCAGTCGGCCATCCGGCCGGGAGGCAGGGCGTTGAAGCCGGGTGACAGCACGGCCCGCACGCCAATTTGCTCATAAACCGCACCCCATCCCGGAAATGGCGGATAATTGTCGGCGAAGGTGGTCGTCCCGGCTTTTAAGCCTTCCACCACATTCAGGCGCGTGCCGGCCAATCGCCCGGCATCGGTTAGATGGCGGGAGTAAGGGGATAAAGCAGACTGCATCCAGTGGGTGACATCCTGGGCTACGCCGCGCATGATGGAGAGAGCGGTGTGCATGTGGGCGTCAATCAGTCCCGGCAGGACGGCGTGGCCGGTGGCGTCTATGGTGGTATGGGGTTGGAAACGGCCGTTTAGCGCCTCCGTCTGACCCACGGCCACAACCTGATCGCCCCGGACGGCTACTGCGCCATCACTAATATAACCGACCCCCGTTCCCTGCATGGTGAACAGGTGAGCATGGGTAATTAATATGTCAGCGTGTTTGCTCATTTTAATTCCGGCTGGAAGCCCGGAGCAGCAGCAGGAACAGGTTGATGAAATCCAGGTACAGGCTCAACGCACCCATCACAATCAACCCGCCGCGCGCCGGGTGGCTGTCCAACTGCTGGCCCATTTGCTTCAGTCGCTGCGTGTCCCAGGCGGTCAGCCCGGCAAAGAGGGCAATGCCGATAAAGGTCAGCATCCAGTTGAAGTTGGACAGATTAAAAAGGAAGCTGAAGAACCAAGCCACTATCCAGCCCAGCAGCATCATTAGGAGGAACCCGCCAGCCTTACTCATATCCTTCTTCAGAACCAGCCCCATCAGACTCATCAGCAGGAACATTCCGGCCGCCACCCAGAATACGGAGGCAATCTGTTCATTGGTATAAATGAGGAAGAGGGAGGAAAAAGTGAGGCCGGTAAGCGCAGAATAGAACAGAAAAAGCAGGGCAGCAACGCCGGTTGAGAGGCGCATCACGGATGCACTTAGGGCCACCACGATGATGATTTGTAAAATAAAAAGGCCAAAACCGAGCCAGGGCTGGGTAAACAGCCGGTATTGAAAGCGCAAATTCATGCTGACCCAGGTAGCCACTAAAGCGGTGACGACCAGGCCAATGGACATGAGCAGGTAGACCTGGGCTAAAAATGAATTAACCCGGCTTTCGCTGACTGTTCCGGCTGCTTGGTTGGTTGACATAATTCTCTCCTGTTGTTCGATGAAATAATGTCCCCGTTCATTTTAACGGTTTTTTGGAAAAGGACAAAAGTGCAAGGCGATGCCGGGAAACCTGGAATTATCTGGGCAGCTCGGTTTGGGGCGCATCAGGCAGGGGGATTTGGCCTTGCACGCAACTGCCTTGGACGGGGGCCGCGTGGAAGGTGAATTGGCCGCCGATGCCGCTCCCTTGCTGGCCTGTGTGGCTACGGCTGAGTTCGCGGAGGTGTGTCCCGTGGCTGGTTAGTTGAGATGGTATCATCTTCATCATACAGATCAGTACCGCTCCCGGCGATTTTTACCTGCCAGGGAGTGAGG
>JALUPA010000281.1 GCA_027054335.1 Ardenticatenaceae bacterium | reverse complement strand
CCCTGGCACCAACGGTTAAGTCCCAGTACAGTTCGCCGTTGGCATCGTGCCGTTGCCCAAGAAGGCTGGATAGCATTACGCCCACAATCCACCCGGCCGAAAACAATTCATTATCAGATACCCGTCTCATTTTTCGGGCGATAATGCCCAGGTAAATTTCATCCATCAGCCCACGTAGTTTTCGCCCAAACTGCCCAGGCAGATTTTTGCGGCCAAACAGCCCACCCTGGTTGTGACAAACCGGCTCATCCAGTAGCCTTCTGGAACAACAAAAAGCGTTCCAGGAGGAAAGATGAGAAGGAAAAATATCGTGGAAATCATGGCTATGCTGCAGCATTTACGAGCTGGAGCCAGTAACAATCAGATTAAACGGGAATTGAACGTGAGCCGTCACACCGCCCGGGCCTACCGGCAATGGGCGGAAGAACATGGCTTGCTGACCGGGGCACTCCCCCCCATTGAAGAACTGGAACGGCTGCGAGCCGACTCCTTCGGAGCGCCGTCGCCACCGCAGAATGTGTCCACAGTGGAACCCTACCGGGAATTCGTTTTAGCCTTGTATGACCAGGGCGTGGAAATAGCGGCCATCTACCAACGCCTGGGTGATAAAGCATTCAAGGGCAGCTACTCGGCCGTTTACCGCTTCATCCGCCGCCAACGGCCGAACCGGCCAGATGTGACGGTGCGGGTGGAATGTCAGCCGGGGGAAGAAGCGCAGGTAGATTTCGGCTATGCCGGCTACATGCTGGACCCGGAGACGGGAAAGCGGCGCAAGAGTTGGGCGTTTGTGATGACGCTCTCCTTTAGTCGCCACCAGTATGTGGAATTCGTCTTCGACCAGAAACTGGGCACATGGCTGCGGCTGCACCGGAACGCCCTCTCCTGGTTCGGTGGGGTACCCCAACGCATCGTGATAGATAATCTCAAGGCGGGCATCGCCCAGGCGTGCTGGCAAGACCCACAGCCGCAACTGGCCTACCGGGAATGCGCCGAACATTACGGCTTCCTCATCGCCCCCTGCAAACCGAGGACGCCCCAACACAAAGGGAAGGTGGAACAGGGGGGCGTCCATTACGTGAAACGCAACTTCCTGGGTGGGCGGGAACCAACGAGTCTGGCTCAGGCCAACCGGGATGTACGCGCCTGGTGTCTGGAAACGGCGGGACAACGGACGCATGGCACCACCCGGAAACAGCCGCTTGTCCAGTTTGAGGAGATAGAGAAAACCGCCTTACAACCGCTGCCCGCCGCCCCCTATGACCTGGCCGTCTGGAAGCGGGCCAAATTGCACCACGACTGCTATGTGGTTTTCGACAACGCCTACTATTCAGCCCCCTTCCGGCTGGTGGGTCAGCAATTGTTTGTGCGTGGCGGCAGCCGGGAAGTACGGCTCTACAACAGCGATTACCAGTTGGTCGCCACCCATGAACGAGCCACCGAGCCGGGACAACGGCAGACGCATCCAGACCACTTGCCGCCGGAGAAGGTGGCCGGGGTGTTCCTGACCCGAGAGACATGCCAGGCCGCGGCCGCCGACATCGGTCCAGCCACGGCCGAGATAGTGGAAACCTTGTTGGCCGATACGACACTGGAACGCCTCCCCATGGTGCGTCGCCTGCTGGCCTGGCGGGAGCGGGTCGGCGATGAGCGGTTGGAAGCGGCCTGTCGCCGCGCCCTCCGCTTTGGCGACCCCAGCTACAAAACGGTCAGGGGCATTCTCAAACAGGGATTGGAATCTGAACCAGAGCCGGAACCGCTGGCCGCAACGCCGCCGGCCAAAGCATTTGTGCGCACGGCCGTCGACCTGTTCGGACAGAAATTGGGAGGGTTGTCATGGAACTGATGCACCAGATGCAGCCCTACCTCAAGCAACTGCGATTGTCGGGCGTTTTGGAAACACTTGAGGCCCGCAATCAACAGGCGGTGGATGGGCAGTGGACTTACATCGAATTCCTGTCCCGGCTGCTGGAAGATGAGGTGGAGCGGCGGGCGCAGAAACAATTGGCGCTGCGGCTGCGACGAGCGGCCATCAACACCACCAAGACGCTGGAAAACTTCGACTTCAACTTCAATCCCACCCTCAACCGGCAGCGCATTCTGCAACTGGCTGGCTGTGATTTCATCCGGCAGAAACGGAACTTGCTCATCTGCGGCCCGACGGGGGTGGGCAAAACCCATCTCAGCCAGGCGCTTACCCATGCCGCCGCCCGGTTGGGATTCAGCGCCCTGTTCGTCAACACCCACAAGATGCTACAACATCTGAACGGCGGCCGGGCAGATGGCTCCTGGGAACGACGTTTGCAGACCTATTTGCGGCCAGACCTGCTGGTGCTGGATGATTTCGGTCTCAAACCGCTGCGGTCGCCGGCGCCGGAAGATTTGTATGATGTCATCTATGTGGGCAAGGCGATTAACATGCGCAGCCGGGTGCGCTCCTACTTCCACAAAAACGTGGATTCCGTCAAGACCCAGCGCCTGCGCCGGGAAATCGCCGACATCGAGACAATCACCACGGAAAGCGAACTGGAAGCGCTGCTCCTGGAAAACACCCTCATCAAAAAGTACAAGCCTAAACAGTAACCGCAAAAGGAACATACAAGGGATAAATTGCCTTCGTCAGCACAGCCATGCATCCAGAGGTAGGCATATGACACAATGCGCTCATTTGCCCCTCCAAAACGAGTTTGTATGTGGGTTTTGCGGTCACTGTTTTTTGTTTATCACGTTCGGAAAGCTCCCTTTCTGCAATACGCGCGTAATGAACAGCAATAAGCGTCTTATCCTGAGAACGGAAAATTGGGTCTTCATCATAAATTTCAGCTTCAACACGTGCCAAATACTTCGTTCCATCTTCGTCTCTAGGAGCAAGCACAATAAAATCACCTGTCTGGGGGCTTGCTTTTGCGTCTTCATACGAAGAATATATCAGAAGGGCATCTTCTGTGGTCTTCTGCCCGTACAACACACCAAAATCAGCTACCTTGCTCATGTGGGTCTCCCTTAAAATCTATCATGAATATCTAAAAATAAATTTTCTATATCGATATGATCCATTCGCTGATCTTTATAGAGCGAAAACTTCACTCGATTGATAATTTCATCTTTGAAGTCCCTTTTTAGCGAGACGAAATTGTGGACTTCAACAAGAGGGTATGGATAACCTAAAATATAATGCTCTTGTGTTAATCTGGTTAATTCCTTGAAAATAAGACGTAGCGTTGTTGATTCCCGTTTATATAATCCATCATCAGTCCTCATGACGGTATCAAAGATATTAACATCGACTACTAACCAATCATAATTTTGCAGCTTTTCTACATAATCAAGACGTGCGACGTTAAATATCCCAAACCCCCGACCACCCTTAACGCCTTTTTTAGCATACATACTGCCTTTCCCATAAGCAGAAAACAGCACTAGTTGAGAGACTTCAAACCAACAACACAGTTTTTTACGTTTAGGGTTCGTTTCTACGAATGGATATTCATATTTCAACTGCTCTTGCAAATAAAGATCGATTTGCTTAAACGTATAAGATAGTTCCATTTTTATTGGTGATTGTTTTGTTATGCCAACAATAATGATACCGTTATCATGGAGATGCTTCCCTAATTTGACCAAATAGACTTGTTTTATTTGAAGTGATCGTAGGACACCATCACGTAAAATAAAATCACCTGGCTTAATTTCTGGTAGAGTTGCTATTTCATAAACCATCGCCCATTCTAAAACCTCTTGACAAAAAGCAAGGAGAATAGCCAGATTATTGCATACGATTTCTTTTTTGTATGCAAAAATTGATTCAGGGGAATCTCCAAAAAAAGCAATCAATCTTTTTACAGGCTCAAGCGACAGAAGTTCATCATAAATCGCAAATAAATGATCATCGTTTGTTACTAAAACCCTATTTGGATAATATGCTTGCCCCAAAATTACAGGATCATCTATATCGTTCATGCGTAGTGGTTTTCCACCTTGGTAACAGACATAGCCAGCTGTATAAATGCCTACAGAAAGACCATTATAAAATGCTCGCTATTGTAACTTCCATCAACCGCATAAAACTTCCGATCTGAATTATCTATTTGTTCAAAAGAGATAATCTCGAAGATTTGAGGCGTTTCGATATTGTCGGGGTTTCCAACAACTGGAATATTGTAATTTGTATTGTTACGCTTATTGATATGCCTTGCTACTATCTCAATAGCATCATCTGGAATTTCTTTTCGAGTCAACAATCCCTCCTTACTTTGTCGTAACTGTTATTTTTCATCTTATACCGCTAATAATTCGGCATAAGAACCTCGTTGGAGGATGGTTGCCATTAAATGTTCGGCATTAAGAAGAATATTGATGAAGTATGCGGAATACATTCAGTATACTCCCTCCACAATGAACTAAATACTGACTTGTGTAATAGTATAAAAGTCGGCTGTTTAATTAGCAAGCAGGAAAATTCTCGGAAATGATGAGCCAAAAAACAAACTGTTGGATTAAGTATGCTAGGCTTTACGGGCCGCATATCATTCGGGACTTTCCTGCATGGCCGCAATTTCTTCGGCCGTATATCCCAATTCCTCCAAAACAACGGCCGTATCCTCCCCCACTTCTCCCCCCACCCCCCCA
>JALUPA010000280.1 GCA_027054335.1 Ardenticatenaceae bacterium | reverse complement strand
CTGAAAGTGTTGGGCGCGGGCGAATCGAGCAAGATTAGGGATTTGATGGCGGTGACGGGATACGGCCGTCTCCCCCTCACCGAGCGTTTGAATGATTTGGTGCAGGTGGGGTTGGCGTCCCGTCTCATTGATACCGACCACGCCCAGATTACGGCCGCCGGCGCCGCTATGAGTGAATTGATTGACTTGCTTATTGGGCAGGTAATGGAAAGGTATGTGGCCGGTGTAAACAACTAGCTGCCAGTAACCAGCCACTATTCAGGAGAAATAAAATGGCAACAGCAAATAACTGCAATGTTCCCGAAGATTTATTGTATTGGGTAAAAGAACACGTCTGGGTGCGGCCGGAAGACGATGGCACTATTACGGTGGGCATGACCGACGCCGCCCAGCATCTGGCCGGGATGGTGGTGAACGCCACACCTAAAAAAGTGGGGCGGCGGGTGAAAAAAGGGCGCGGAACCGGGATTGTGGAAAGCGGCAAATGGGTGGGGCCAATTAAGTCTCCCGTCAACGGCACGATTGTGGCCATAAATGACGCCGTAGCCGCTGACCCGTCTCTGCTGGACAGCGATCCCTACGGCGCCGGCTGGTTCGTGCGCATCCAGCCAGCTGATTGGGAGACGGACAAGGCGGATTTGGTTACTGGCGAACAGGCGGTGGCCGATTATGAGGCGTTTTTGCAAGAGCAAGGTATTGATTGCGGCGCGTGATCGGCAATCGGCAACTGATCACCGATCACTGATTACCGATTACCGAAATGGCTACCATTTACGGCTGTCAGATTCCCGAAGATTTGTATTACCATCCGGATTACAACTCCTGGGTGCGGTTTGAGGAGGAGAATACGGCCGTACTGGGCATGACCGATCCGGCACAAACCCAGGCGGGTAAACTACTCTTTGTCCGCTTTAAAAAGGTGGGACGTACAATCAAAGGCGGGAAATTTGGAGCCACCATCGAGAGCGGCAAGTGGATCGGCCCCTTTGTTATCCCCTTTGACGCCGAAATTCTGGAAACCAATCAGGCCGCCTTTGCCCAGGACAGGTTAATTGCCAACCGCGACCCTTATGATGCGGGGTGGCTGCTGCGGGTGCGCGTCCTGGACCCGGAAAACGCCCGCAAGGAGCTGATTACCGGCGCGGAAGCCGTTGCCTTCTTCCAGAAGAAAATCGAGGTAGAAGAAATCCGCTGCTTCCGCTGCCTGGACGAGCCGATACCGATGTAGATAATATCGCGGATGAATAGATCACGGATTTTCTTTTTCTATTCGTGATACACAAGAGGAGATGTTTAAT